>NZ_KV789411.1:0-675 GCF_001807575.1 Arthrobacter sp. HMSC08H08 | reverse complement strand
ACTCCAGACACACATTCTGACCCTTAACCCCTACATCACATTCTCGGGCGCGCACCGCATGATCGATTCCGGCATCAAAGGCCCCGACGCTGTACGGCAGATCTCCGTGAGCTCGGTGCTCGGCATCATCGTGACCGGCATCCTGCGCGTGCTGTTGTTCCTCGCGATCCTCGGAGTTGTTGCGACCGGCGTGACACTCGCGCAAGACAACACTGCCGCGGACGCGTTCTACCACGCGGCCGGGGAGATCGGCTTACGGATGTTCGGTGTGATCCTGTGGGCGGCCGGCCTCACCTCCGTGATCGGCGCGTCCTACACCTCGGTTTCGTTCATCACTAAGCACGATTCGAGCCCTCGCCTGCGCAACATCCTCACCGTCGCGTTCATCGCGGTCTGCGCGATCGTGTACCTCATCATCAACCAGGCGCCACAGACCCTGCTGATCTTCGCTGGCGCGTTCAACGGCCTGATCCTCCCTATTTCGATGACGGTGTTGCTCTACGCTGCGTGGTTCCGCCGCGATCTGCTCAACGGCTACAAGTACCCGGCGTGGCTGTTGTTGATCGGCGTGTTTTCTTGGCTGCTCACGCTGTTCCTCGGATGGAACTCGCTTGGCGGGCTCGCCAAGCTCTGGGCATAAATAGCGGGTTAAGGGTCAGAATGTGTGTCTGGAGT
>NZ_KV789410.1:0-30817 GCF_001807575.1 Arthrobacter sp. HMSC08H08 | reverse complement strand
CGCGATCAATATATGTAAGGTACGCCGGGGGCTTGATCTGAAACATGTGCGAAGTGTACACTGGGATCAATACGACAGACTTGTTTCTCGCGATGAGAGGCAAGTCTGTTCTCTTTTCTACTCCTGCCCGGAGTCGTTGAACTCGGGGAACACCAGGATGGTGGGTACATGAAAGATCCGCACAGCACCTATGCGAAACCGTTCTTGATAGTCCCTGAACAGGTACGCCGGCTACGCGAGCGCGGCATGGACTGCGGTGACGTCGGGAGAACAGAGGTTGCTAAGGCGCTCCTTGACTGGTGGCAGACCCCGCATGTTAGTTCGCTTCGAGGAGAGACAGTCGAATATCGATCACCGCTCGACCTGCTAAATGAGCTTTCAGAGAAGGACTTCGAAGAGATTATCGAGAACGGAAACGCGTTGAGTCGGTTCGTCGCACCTGGCTAAGGTCGGTGCCCGTGTCGGCTGGTCGCGGCGGCAGGTTCTCGCGGGGCTGTTAGTGGTTCCTCAAACGAATCCTCAACTGAGAGCCACGAAACTGCCCACCTGTTCCGTTCGCACACCTGAAATTCTCCCAGCTGTGCCGAAAGCGAAACCGTTCGACGGGGGAGTAGCATGCAATGCTTTTTGGCATGGATATTTTATTGCTTGGTGGTACTGGATTTCTTGGACAACATATTGCGCAGGCGGCGCTTGAGAGAGGACATAATGTTACTTGCCTGGCCCGCGGCACTAAGCAGCCGCCGGAAGGGGTTGAGTTCATTAGCTCGGACAGGGATCGCACCAATGCGTACGGCACGGTTGAAGGGCGGACGTGGGACACCGTTATTGACCTGACGAGTCAGCCGAAACATGCCTCGGAGGCTGCAGGGAATCTGAAATCTAAGCACTGGGTGTTTGTGTCCTCGAGTAGCGTGTATGAGAACCAGGGAAATATTTCTTCCGAACTCGACCCCGTGGTTGACCCGCTCAATGGCGACTACATGGAGAACATGAGTCAATACCCGGCGGCCAAATCCGCTTGCGAAGCAACATATCGGATTGCGAAAGAACCGGTCCTCATTGTCCGTCCCGGGCTCATCGCAGGCTACGGTGACGAGACCGGGCGCAGCGGCTACTATCCATGGCGCTTCGCGCACCCTACAGGCGCTGATGTGATTGTCCCTGACCCTACGTTCCCTATCGCTATGATCGATGCGGAAGATTTGGCCGCATGGACAGTCAGCTCCGCAGAGGAGCGTAGGAGCGGGACCTACAATGCGACCGGGCACGCCACCACCTTGGCGGAGGTATTCGCGATTTCACGTGAACTCAATAGCGCGCAGGCATCGGAGCGGGCCGTCGCTGATGAGATGTTGCTGGCATGCGATGTGAACCCCTGGATGGGACCTAAATCATTGCCACTGTGGGTGCCGGGTCATCAGTGGCGCAACATGGCGCTACTCGAATGCAGGGCTGCCTACGAAGCGGGACTCCAGATTCGGGCGTTGAAAGAGACGCTAATGGCAGCCTTGCAGTACGAAGAGCAACGGCAGGGAGAAAGGCCAGCTGGACTTCGCGATGAGGAAGAAACTGAGCTTCGCGAGCGCCTAGCTTCTAGTCAATAGACGCCTCGGATGCAGGCAAGATACATGGCCGGGCAAGCATCTCTCACGGGATCCTGCAAAGGGAGTGCTCATGCTGTTGAACTCTGTACGGTACGGCGACACGTGACGTATACCGGCAGTGACTGGTACCGTTAAGCTGTACCATTCATTCCATCGAGGGAGGTCCTCAATATGTCTATCAGTGCAAGCGAGGCACGCAAGAGACTTTTTCCCTTGATCGAGCAGGTCAATGAAGACCGCGACGCTATAGAAATTGTTTCCCGCAAAGGGAACGCCATCCTGATGCCAGCCGACGAGTATGCAGCCTGGCAAGAAACTGCCTACCTGTTCCGTTCACCGGCCAATGCTCGCCGATTGCTTGATGCATATGAACGAGCCCGCAGTGGAAAAGTCGAAGTTCATGAACTGGATCGTACAGACGAGGAGCACTGAGTGCGTCTGGTCTGGGACGAATCGGCGTGGGAGGACTACAAACACTGGCAGATAGCCGACCGGCAGATCTTGAAACGCATCAATAAACTTATTGACGCTTGCCTGCGTGCCCCATTCACCGGGATTGGCAAGCCCGAACAGCTGAAGTACGGAGCGCAGGGTTCATGGTCGCGTCGCATAACCAGCGAGCAGCGACTGGTCTACCTTGTGGATGGCGAGGAACTTATCATCCTTCAGGCCCGATATCACTACTGATCGGCCGGCCACTTGGAATGCCTACACAGCCAGAGTGGCGATTGCCGAGTACCGACACCATGCCCACACCGGACCGAACTTTGCGCCCATCGGAACGTCTTTACTGATGGTTCCGTGGGAAAACCATGTTGCGTTCCAATAAGCCGGTGCGGTTGCACCAGGGAGCGCGCCGTGCAGGCACAAGACTCAAGGCAGATGCCCCATGACTGACATCGAGAACAAACCGGTGACAGTTGTCATCGAAGCCACACTACGCGAACCCCTAGACTACTGTCCCGACTACGGCACTGAAGGCCGCCTGCGTGACGATGTCATCCGTCGCCTGACGGATGTCCCGATCACCGGCCACTCGACCCGCCTGCCCCGCTACCAGTGTGTCCGCCCCCGTGTCGGCGCTCGATCTTCCAGCACCAGCTCGATGCCGCACGATCCCCCGTCTACGCCGATCCCGCGCATCTGGCCGGGGTCCGTGTCCTGGGTATCGATGAGCACAGCTGGAAACACGTGCGCGGACACGGTGAGGACTCCTTCGCGACGATCTTCCTCGACCTGACTCCACTGATCGATGGGACCGGTCGAGCCCGTCTGTTGGATGTGAAAGGCGGACGTTCCACGAATGTCGTGACCACGTGACTGCAGGAACGCTCCCAAGCATTCCGTACCGAGGTCAGGGTCGTCACGATGGGCGGATTCGCCGGCTACCACACCGCCACCACGAAGGCGCTACCGGACGCGGTACCGGTGATGGATCCGTTCCATGTCGTCCAGCTCGCCAGGCGGAAGCTCACGCAGGCAGTGGTCAACCTGTTGCGCAGAGATCTGCCGGCAGGGCTGGACGAGCTTGCTCAGTTGGGGCGGACGTTGTGGCGGAAACGGGCTCACGTGCTGGCGTACTTCGATCGCGGTGGCGCGTCGAACGGTTCGGTCGAAGCGATCAACGGACGCTTCGAGCACCTGCGCGGTATCGGGCTGGGGTTCAGGAACTTCGGGCACTAAGCGCTGCGCTGCCTGCTCCACTCCGGGCACCTATCAGCCCGACTCAACGCACTCTAAAACCGGAAGAGTGGGTAAAGTGAGGGGAGGGTCAGCAGGCACCAGTCGCTATTCGAGGCGTGTTGCCTGCCAACCTTCCTAGTTTGACACTATTGGCAGAGTGCTAGTCGGGCGGTTTGGATCAAGGTGGTGAAAGCATTGAACATAGGGTCGCTTGCTGAGTGGGTCGGATCAATCGGGGGCATCTTGGCCGTGATTGCTGCGTTTGTCGCGTGGCGTGTGAGCTCGCGGTTGCTGGCGGTTGAGCAAAAACGTGATGAAGATAGGAAGAAAGCAATTGAACGCGAGCAGGCAGAACTTGTCTTCGCGCTCGGGGCGAGGCTGTCTCAACGCGAGAATGAAGAGAGTTGGGCCATCTTCCTGTACAACGGCTCGACCAAGCCAATTTACGATGTCAAGGTCTATAGCCAGCGATTGGACGGCAGTGTCCAGAACCGGCCTCTTGAGCTAGGAGCGCTTCCTCCCGGTAGGTTCGTCGTGCCAAGCCACCCCAAGTACCACTGGGGAGCCCTCATTGATCTTGACCGGTCGAACGAGGCCCCAGACTTCCTTGTTAAGGGCAAAGGTCGGAAGATGATTACAGAAGTTGCGTTCGTAGATTCGGCTGGGAAGGAGTGGTGCCTCAGCGGCGGCACGAAACTGGAGGAGAAGAACACCTCGCTCCAGGGGTGAGTCAAGCGCGCCGGCACCTGTTGGCAACAGCCTGATGAACGCGTCCACGCAGACGTTCGGAAGGCAGGAAATCTCTCGCTCACATCTGCTCCGCACCCGGCTGGGCTGAATTTGCGGCAGGGTTTATGGTGTCTTATCCAGTGCTCAACGCGCTCATCAGTATTGTGAGTGCGGCGTCCAGTCTCATTTTCCTAGCCGCTTGATATCGGTCAAAGAAAATGATCTCGCGCCCTGCATCGCGGAAGGCTAGTGGACCTGATGTGCTGATGTGGCAGTGATGTGCTGAGTTGACAGTGTTGCCTGCAAGAAGCGCCTATTGCCTTCCCGTACGTAAAGGCGTACGGTTGGTCTTGAGGTGATCGACGAATGACTGCTGTAAACGCAACATCGGCACGCAATAATCTGTACCGTTTAATCGATCAAGTGAATGACGAGTCTGAGCCGGTGACCATAACAGGGCAACGCGGCAATGCAGTCCTAGTGGGCGAAGAAGACTGGCGTGCGATTCAGGAAACACTGTTTCTGGCCTCGATCCCAGGAATGACTGAGTCCATCCTTGCTGCCCGGGAGGAAGGGATCGCGTCGGGCTCTGAGGAGCTTGACTGGTGACCAACTGGCGCTTGGTTTACTCGAAGCAGGCTCAGAAAGACGCAAAGAAACTAGCGTCGTCGGGGCTAAAGCCTAAAGCGCGAATGTTGTTGGACTTGCTCTCCGAAGACCCATTCGCCAGTCCACCCCGTTTCGAAAAACTTATCGGCGACTTAGCCGGTTGCTATTCGCGGCGGATCAATATTCAGCATCGCCTCGTTTATGAGGTCAATGCCGAGGCTCGCACCGTCCACGTTTTGCGGATGTGGACTCACTACGAATAAGCAAGCCCCACTAGGCACCAAAACTCCAGCACCGCACCCCCAAAAACCCTCCTGAAAATCACTGTCATTTTCAGCTACCAAGCGCCCGAAAAAGTAAGTTACACATGTTTCTTACACTGTGGCCCGCATCACGTAAAAATGCCCGTTTCCCGCCTCTGCGGGGCTAGCCTGGAAACAGGTTAACCGGCCATTCATGAACCAGATCCCCGTTCGGTTTCATCAGCCGGTCTCGACAAGGAGAAGGGTCATATGAGCTCAGCGTGCGGTTGCGGCGGCGACATCGTCATGGAAGGCATCGACGTCAAAACAGTCCCGTGGTGGCGGGACATCGAAATCCTCGTGCCACTCACCTCGGGCCTGCTCCTCGTCGCCGGGTTCATCACCGGCCTACTCGGCTACGAAACGGCCGAACAGGTCCTCTACTGGGCCAGCCTCATCATCGGCGCGGCAACCTTCGTACCTGATGCCCTCAAGCGCCTCACCAAAGGCAAAATCGGTGTCGCACTCCTCATGACCATCAGCGCCGTCGGCGCCGTCATCCTCGGCTACGTCGGGGAAGCCGCAGCACTCGCGTTCCTGTTCTCCATCGCTGAAGCCCTCGAAGAAAAAGCGATGGCCAAAGCGCAAGGTAGCCTACGCGCCCTCCTCGACCTCACACCAGACCAAGCGACCATCCGCCGCGGCGACACCACCATCACCATCCCCACCTCCGAACTCACGGTAGGGGACCACATCCTCATCCGCCCAGGCGAACGCGTCCCCACCGACGGCACCCTGATCACCAGCCGCACCGACATCGACACCAGCGCCATCACCGGCGAATCCATGCCGTTCACCATAGAACAAGGCGAACACATCAGCGCCGGCTCCATCGCAACCACAACGCCACTGGAAATCCAGGCCACCGCGCCAGGAACCGATAACTCGCTCACGACCATCGTCTCGCTCGTGCAAGGAGCGCAAAACGAACGCGGGGAACGTGCGCGCATCGCTGACCGCATCGCTACACCGCTCGTGCCGGGCGTCCTCGTCCTAGCGGCACTCATCGCGGTGATCGGTTCGCTGGTGGGCGACCCAGAACTGTGGATCACCCGCGCCCTCACCGTGCTCGTGGCAGCGTCCCCATGTGCACTCGCCATCGCCGTCCCACTCACCGTGATCGCCGCAGTCGGCGGAGCCAGCAAATACGGCGTGATCATCAAATCCGGTGCCGCATTCGAACGGTTCGGAACCATCCGCCACATCGCGATCGACAAGACCGGGACCCTCACCCGCGGCAAACCACAGGTCGCCGCCGTCCGCTCCGTCCCGAACGTCAGCATGGACGTCGCCCTGGAATGGGCCGCCGCCCTCGAACAACACAGCTCCCACCCGATCGCCGCCGCGATCACCACCGCCGCACCCGTGGTCCCCACCGCAACCGACGTCACGGAACAGGCCGGCCACGGCATCGAAGGCTGGGTCGACGGCGACCGCATCGCGATCGGAAGCCCACGATGGCTCAGCCCCGGCCCGCTCAGCGCAGACACCACCGAGCTTGAAGAAAACGGCATGACCACCGTGGTTCTGCACGTCAACGACGAACCAACCGCGGTGATCGGTGTGCGCGATGAGCTCCGCGAAGGAGCGGCCGATGCGGTGGCTGCGTTGAAGAAACAGGGCATCGGGATCACGATGCTGACCGGCGACAACGCACGCACCGCGAACGCGATCGCGGCCCAAGCCGACATCACGGATGTCCGCGCCGAGCTGCGCCCCGAAGACAAAGTCGCCGCGGTCCAAGCGCTCAACCACGTCGCGATGATCGGCGACGGCATCAACGACGCGCCAGCGCTCGCCGTGGCTGACATCGGTATTGCAATGGGCGTGGGTGGAGCCGATGTCGCGATCGAGTCCGCTGACATCGCCTTCACCGGCACGGACATTCGCCTGCTTCCGCGGGCCTTCGCTCACGCACGCCGCGGCCGGCGCATCATGAACCAGAACCTCGCGGTATCGCTCGCGCTGATCGTGCTGTTGCTGCCGCTTTCGTTCTTCGGGGTCATGAGCCTCGCCGCCGTGGTGCTCGCGCACGAACTCACCGAGGTCCTCGTGATCCTCAACGGCCTGCGGGCATCACGCCAGCCGCACATCCACATTCATGCGGGGCACACTCACGCGAGACGGACCGATAGCCACGAGGTCGGCGCGGTTTAGTCGGGACGGTCTAGACGGCGACTCCGGACGCCCCTGCGATGGTCCGGATCCCAGTGATCACCGAGTTCACGACGATCCCGCTGGTTGCCAGGGAATCCGGTAGGGGATTGTTGGTGATCTCGAACCGGTAGGTGCCCGATGCGCCACTAGCTGTAATGGTGTGCTTGGTTTGTTGTGCGGCTGGGTCGGCGATGAGTTTCACGACCGTCTCATCCCACATTCCCGTTGTATGCGCGAGCACGACAGCCACGTTGAGGTTGGCTGGGAACTTGTCGATAGCCCCGGCCACGTCACCCTCGTAGAGAACGATCGGTTCCGTAGTGGCATCGCTGCGGAGATGTCCGGCGAGGTCCTCGTCCATCCACGGCTGGATCAGGCTCGCAGGTGCCTTCCGGGTTTCCAGAACCACCGAATCCAAGCCGCCATCGAAGGCGGCGCCTGCGAGGATGTCGAGCCCGCCGATCGCCCCGTTAGATACATAGACACGCCCCGGCCCGTCATCGAGTAGGGCACGCCGTAGCCGCGGGTCGGCGAGCGCCCCAACGCTGGTTATCAGTAGGTCTTTACCTGCCCCGACGATGTGCGGACCGTACTCAGCCACGGCAGGAACCCCGGCGGCCTCAACGAACAAGTCCACGGGCCGCCCGGAAAGCCCTTCCGGCGACGCGCCCTCAGCCAGTACATCGTCCGCGAGTGCATCGTCGGCGAGTGCCTCGTCCAGGCTGAGCTCGGCCACACCGTCGTCGGCTGCTGGCCCTGGCGTGCGCACGATCGCGCCCACGAGCTGGACGTCGTCCATGTCCCGGACCGCGGGGGCAACACGGGAGGCGATCCCGCCGTATCCGATCAAAGCGATGTTCAGCGCCATGTGGCCTCCTTGTCCATTTGCACTCCTTGCTCGCGGGTTTCCTCGCGCGGGGTATAGCTGGTTCGATCCTATGCTGTGCCGCGCCACCCCCTTGACGTGGGGGACGGCTACTAAGGTAGATAGTGGCCGGCATAGCGCTGGTTGAAGCCTGTGCCGATACAAGACTGTGCCGGCGTCAACAAAACTGCTCCGGCGTCAAAACACTGCGGGAAGGTGATCATGAGCTCGCTGAGTGCTAAGTGGACGTTTCGTCGTGTCTATGAGGAGTCAGAGCCGACTAAGGGTACCCGCGTTTTGACTGACAGACTGTGGCCTCGCGGGATCAAGAAGGAGGCCCTCGACTATGACGTATGGGCTAAGGACGCGGCCCCGAGCAGTGCCTTACGCACCTGGTTTCATGAGGCGCCGGAAGAGCGTTGGGATGAGTTCAAGAGCCGCTACAGTGCCGAACTTGATGAGAACGATGCGGCCGCTGAACTCGCGGAGGAACTGTCACATAGCGCTCACGTGACGTTACTGACGGCGGCTAAGGATGTTGAGCATTCTCACGTCCCGGTTCTGGCGGCCTGGTTGCAAGAGCATGCGTAGGGAAACCGCAACGCATGAGGAAGGCAGAGCGACCGCATGATTACGTATCGTGATGAGCCAGGCGCGGTTCAAGCCGAGCAGCTTGAGGGGTTCTTCGTCGGCTGGCCCACCCCGCCGAGTGCTCAACAGCTCGTGGATGTCATGGATGGCTCGTTCCGACGCGTGTGGGCGCTCGATGGCGAGCGCGTGGTCGGTTACATCAACGCGATTAGCGACGGTGTTCTCACCGCGTTCATCCCGTGGCTTGAGGTGCTGCCGGAGTATCAGAATCAGGGGATCGGGCAGGAGCTGGTGCGCCGCATCGTAGCCAGCCTCGAGGGCATGTATTCGATCGATCTGGCCTGCGACGATCACCTGATTGGCTACTATGAGCGGCTTGGTTTCTTCAAAGGGACCGCGATGGTGATGCGCAACCGACGCGTGTTGCGCGGCTAGATCGGCGCCGGCGGGTAAGCACCAACAGTTGCTCGGCGTCAACAGTTGCTAGATCCTCAACATTAGCTAGTTTCTCAAAAATGCATGCGTGAGGGGTTTTTCGTGGCGTCACCGCAGAACATTCTGTTGTATTTACCGCCTGAGCAGGAGCGGCAGGTGCGCGAGATTTTCGATGCCCTCGAAGCCCGCGGTTTCCCGCGCCAAAACCAGACCCCGCACATCACTATTTCCTTTTCACACGACATGGCGCCGGCAGCCGTGGAACGCGCCGCCGAGGTTTTGCCGGCCGTGATCCCCGCGGAGTTTCAGCGGGTTGGCACCGTGATATTCGGTACGCGCCGCAAACAGACGGTCGCATGGCTTTTGGAAACGGGGGAGCCGATGCGGCAAGCAGCCCGCGAGATCAGCGTGCTTAACCCGGAGGATCACCGCACGGACTGGATCCCACACCTCACGATGGGCCTGCGGCTGCCGCGCGAAACCGTGCCCGAATATGTTGCGGCACTGGATGAGGTGACCCCGCGGCATTTCAAAGAACTGCTAGCGCACCGGGCGGGCTTCTGGAAACCAGTAACCCGGGAATATCGGGCGCTCGCCGGGGCTCACTGAAACTTCCTCGCGTTCCCTCAGCTTGGGTGCAGAGGACCTTCAGACTCGTTTCAGAATCGAATTATAAGTTTCTTTCGGACCTTATCGGCGCGCTGCATTCTGCGAATCAGATTTCGCTCACCACTATGCATCCCACTGTGGGTAGCCTCGCGGTTATTCTTGCGATCAGCGCCATGGACGCGCCAACCGTTTTCACCTTGAAAGGGAAACTGTGTCGTTTCTAGGAAGAGCGTGGCGCTACTGTGCCCGAAAACCAGTCAAGACCGTGATTATTCTTGCTGTTCTCGCAGCTATGGGGACTGTTGTGATGTCCGCGGGTGCTGTGACCCGTTCCGCGGACCAGGTCTCGCAAGAGATTGACGCGAAAACCGGTAGTGGTTTCGTGTTGGAGAATAACCCGCACTACAACATGGGCACCCCGCGTGGGGCGGGCAACGTGAAGCCTGCCGATATTGAAAAGCTTGCGGGCTTGGATGGTGTGGTCTCCCATGTTGCCCGCCAGAACGTTACTGCTGATCTTGTGGGTGCGAAGGTTCTCAAGCCTGACCACGCGGACTATGACCAGCAGCGCGAAGCCCAGTTCGGTAATGCCGTGAACGTGTGGGGTGTCAACGAATCTGAGATTGCTAACGCGTTCCGTAGTGGTTCGTTGAAGCTCGTCGAGGGCCGGCACTTGAGGTCTGAAGACAAACACAAGTCCGTGATTCACGAGGACCTCGCGAAAGCCAATAACCTCAGTGTGGGCAGCACGCTCACCTTGAAGGGCAATAAATACGACGTCGATAACCAGCAACAATCCACCAAAGAAGTGAAGACTGAGGTTGTCGGCATCGTATCCGGCAAGAACACCCGCCCTGTTGCGGTGCGTAGCGAACTGTACGCCAACACGGTTTTCACTGACTTGGACACAACGCGGACGCTGTATCAGTTCACCCCAGATACCGAGATTTATCAGGACGCGAACTTCTTTGTGGCCAAGGACGCCAACTTCGAGGACGTCGTCAAGGCCGCCGCAGCTCAGGGGATCGACTGGAACAACTACCAGCTTTCACGTTCCACCCAATATCTTGCTGGTATCACTGGGGCAGTGGATGGTGTCAAGAGCATCATGAACAACACGACGGTGGGTGCGACGATCTTTGCCGCCGCCGTTGTAGCGCTCGTGTTGTTCCTATGGCTCAACGAACGCAAGAAAGAAACCGGGACCTTGCTCGCCATCGGCGTCAATAAGGCCAACATCACCGCCCAGTATTTCGCAGAGCTCATCCTGATCGCTATTCCAGCGTTCATCGTCGCCTATTTCGCGGCGAACAGTTTCGCTCAATGGATGGGGAACACGACGCTCGCGAGCGTCAATAAGTCCGCTGAACAAGAGATGGCTCAAGCTGGTCAGTTCGGTGCGGACATGGAATCCTCCGCCTCCGTTCAAACACTCGACAGCCTCGCGGTGGGACTCTCGACGGCTTCGGTGATCCAAGCGGTGATCATCTGTGTGGCTGTGGTCGCGGTGGTTGTCGCGGTTACCTCGCTACCGATGCTGCGTAAAAGCCCACGCGCGATCCTCGTGGACACCAAATGAGCAGCCCTTGGCCCCGAGCGATCCGCAGCGTGATCCGCAAACCGCGGCGCAGCATACTCATGACACTCATCATGGCGGTCGTGTTCACCGCGCTCGTCGCCCAGTCCGGCGTTCGGTCCTCGATGGCGGAGGTCAAGAACGCGATCGGCACCAACGTTGGCGCCGGCTTCACTGCAACCGCCGCCGCTGTACCCGGCACTAACCCTGATACTGGTAACGCCCCTAATACTGGCAACGGTACTGCCCAGACGCCTGCCGAGCTGCCTGCCGATCAGGCCGGTATTGATGAGTCGGTGCTCAAGCGTTTGGCTGGCTTGCCGCAGATCGCTAAGCACAGTGTGGAAGCGGTGACGATGCCGCAACTTGAGGGTGCTAAGCCGGTCGCTGGTGGGCGTGGGGTCCAGTTGGATCCTGAATTCGCTGGCGCAGTGACCGCAACCGGAGTCAGTGATTCGGAGTTGAACCCGGGGTTTCAGGGCAAGCTGTATCAGCTGGTTGAGGGGTCCCACGTGGGGGAAGGCGCATCGCAGGCGCTAATCCACCGGGAGTTCGCCCAGCTCAACAACCTCAAGCCGGGATCCACTCTCGCCCTCGCTCAAGACACAACGAAAATCACGGTGAAGGTTGCGGGAATCTTTGACGGGAAAACAGAAAACCCAAGCGGGATGCCGGCCGGTGCTTCAGAGAACCAGGTTTTCCTGGACCTCGCCTCAGCGCGGAAGCTCGGAGCACCGCTGACCACCGGCCGGTACTTCACCCATAACGCCCAGGAACTCCCGCAAGCTCTCAAAGCGGCTCAGCATGCCGCGCCAGAGCTTACGTTGGAGGACAATTCCGCGCAGTTCACCCCGGTTCTTCAGGCGATCGCGGGCGTGGACAAACTATTGGCGGTCCTGCTGCTGGGCTTGAGTATCGCGGGTGCGTGCGTGCTCACGCTCGTGAGTACGTTCTGGGCACGGGGCCGCATCCACGAGGTAGGCATCTTGCTTTCACTCGGGAAATCGAAGGGCAATGTGCTCTCACAGTTCGGGATTGAGGCAAGTATTTTCGCCGCCGTCGCCGCAGCCATCTCAACCGTAGCTGGGACGGTTCTGTCCGGTTATCTCGGGCGGGCAATCATCGCTCAGGCCGGGGATGACGCGTTGGCCTCAATCCACCTCACAGCCAGTGCAAGCGGCACGGTTGCCGCGCTTGCGTGGGGTTTCGTCATCGTGCTGATCGGCGTTTCGGTAGGCGTTCTGCCTCTGATCACCCAACGCCCCAAACGCATTCTTTCAAAACGTAGTTAGGAAAAATCATGTCCATCATGCAACTAGACCACGTCGGTTACACGTACGGCAGCACCGCCCAGCGGGTCCTGAAGAACGTGAGTTACGAGTTCGAAGTCGGTACGTTCTACGCGATCGTGGGTTCGTCCGGCGCCGGTAAGACCACGATGCTGAGCCTGCTCGCAGGCCTCGATGCGCCCACTGACGGTGTTGTGCGTTTCAACGGCACAGACATCGCCACCACAGGCTACACACGTCACCGCCGCGAGCAGATCGCGTTGGTGTTCCAGAACTACAACTTGATTGACTACCTCACCCCTCTTGAGAACCTGCGGTTGGTGAACTCGAAAGCCACGGTCGAGGACCTGACCCGCCTTGGGGTCGATGCGGCCGCAGCTCAGCGGAACGTGTTGGCTTTGTCCGGTGGGCAGCAACAGCGTGTCGCGATCGGACGAGCGCTGGTTTCCTCTGCACCTGTGATCCTCGCTGATGAGCCGACCGGTAACCTGGATGAAGAAACCGCGGAAGGTGTGATCGAGATTCTGCGTGATGCCGCGCATCAGCAAAATAAATGCGTGATCGTGGTGACTCACTCCAAACAGCTTGCGAAGGCTGCGGATGTCACGTTGCGTCTTGAACGCCGCAACCTCGTGGAGCACCGCAACTAACTCTGGAGGCCGGTGCCGGGTCGCCGGTGGCCCGGCACCGCAGCGACCACCGAGTGGCCCGCTACCGCATCGTTCGCCGCCGCACCGAATAGAGAACCGCACCAAACTTGAGTCCATCGAGTACAGAGGAGAGGCACTTATGAGCGATACCGTCAAAATCCCTGTCAGCGAGATCCCTGAGGGAGAGGCGTTCCTGGTTCCGGGGGATGAGAACGTAACCGGCGAGGACATCGCGGTGTTCCATGCCGAAGATGGCTCGTTTTATGCCCTCAATGATGAGTGCACGCACGAGGTAGCGAGCCTCGCCGACGGCTGGGTCGAGGGCACGGAGGTCGAGTGCCCGGCGCATGCGGCCAGGTTCTGCCTCAAGAACGGTAAGGCGTTGTGTCTGCCGGCCACTGTGGATGCCCGGACGCACAAGGTCGAGGTTGAGGGCGACACCGTGGTCCTGTACCCGGGTGTGCCTGCTATTGACGCTGACTGATGCCAGTGAATTCTGTTGCGATCATCGGCGGTGGTGTCGCCGGTTTCACGGTGGCGCGCCAGCTGCGCTCCCGTGGCTTTGATGGTGAGATCACGATGGTGGAGCCAGGTGGCCTGCCGTATGACCGGCCGCCGCTGTCGAAGGGCTACCTGCTAGGCACACAGACGCTGGAACAGATCCAGTTCGAGCCACGAGAGTGGTTCGACGAGAACCGCGTGAAGCTCATCGAAGCTGAAGCCGTGGCGGTAGAGGACTCCGCTGAAGCGCTAGGGCTCTCCGCCGAAGCGGCTGAAGACTCTGCCGGGGCGGTTGCACACTCAGCCGCCTCACCTGGCAACTCGCAGATCACCGTCCGGCTGAACAATGGCGAAACTCTCACCGCTGACCGTGTGGTTCTGGGTACCGGCGGTAGCGCCCGCAAGCTCCCGGTCCCTGGCGGTGAGTTGGAAGAGGTCCTTCAGCTGCGTACCCGCACGGACGCTGACCTCTTGCGTGAAAGCATCACCCCAGGCACACGTGTGGTCATTGTGGGTGCGGGGTTGATTGGTGCGGAAATAGCATCGACACTGCTGGAACTCGGCGCTGATGTGACGCTCGTGGAACCGGCGAACCCTCCGCTGCTGTCCGCTGTTGGGGCGGTGTTGGCCGAGCATCTGCACGCGATGCATGCCGGGAAGGGGATCGACGTCATCCATGACGCTCCGGCTCGTATCGAGCTGGATGGCCCCGAACGCGTTGTGACCCTCATAGATGGCACGCAGGTGAGGGCGGATCAGGTTCTGGTGGGTATCGGGATCACCCCGAACACCGCGCTCGCCGAACGCCTCGGCTTGGAAGTCAACGACGGCGTGCTCGTCGATGAGTGCCAACGCACCTCGAACCCCGCGATCTTCGCGGTGGGGGATGCCGCGCGCATCCGCACCCCTGAGGGTAACCTGCTGCCGCGCGCGGAGCATTGGGAGAACGCGATGAACAGCGGATCGAGAGCCGCCGCCGCGATCCTGGGGCAAGAGCCTAGCCCGGCCGAATCCGTGCACGCAGCCGCGTGGTTCTGGTCGGACCGCCACGGGGTTCACGTCGAAGGCGTGGGTTCGCTGGTCGCCGGGCATGAGAGCGAAACCCAGTTTGTTCACCGTTTCAATGAGGACGGTTCTCCGCAGGCGACGTTCCTCCTCAACCCGGACGGGACCATGGCTGGGTGTGCAGCGGTCGATGGCGGGGTCACGGTGCGTGCGGCTCGCCGGATCATTGATCAAGGGCTTGTTGTCCCGCCCGATGCGCTGGCCGATCCGTCTGTTCCGCTCCGGAAACTCGCCCGCCCGGCCCGCAAGAGCTAGGCGAGGACGCTGAACCGCTAGCGGGGAACCTGACCTCTGAGGCAAGCGAAGCTGCCGTCAACGCGTACGAAGGTTTTGCGGCTGTCGCGGATCCGGTACAAAAATCCTGCGGTTAGAGACAACGTTGCGATAGTTTGAGCGCTTTTATCCGTAATGTTGCTAATGACAGGGATGCACACAGCTTCCCGTGCAGGTTTTATAGAGGCGAAAGGTTTGTCATGAACAAGTCAACTGCTAGCAAGATGATCCTGGGTTTGGCGCTCGCCTCCTCCATTGGTTTGGCTGGTTGCTCGGTTGGAGTCAGCGATGAGGGCCAGGACAACACCCAGAACGCTGAGCAGGCTTCGACTCAGCAGCAGGGGGCGCAGCCGGAGGACGGTGGCTCGATGACTCAGGAGAGCGAGCCTGCTGAAAGCGCTGAGGCGAGCGCCGCGGCCAGCGATGAGGAACAAGACAGCAACGCTGAAGGTGCTTCATCGGGCGACGGCGTCACGGCTGATTCGTTGGATTCGTTGGCAAGCACTACGGTTCGCACACAAATCGGTGACGATAAGGATGCGGCCCTGACTGTTGAGTTGCTCTCGGTTGAGCGGAAGGGCGAGCTGATCGAGGCGATATACGGCTTCACTGCGAAAACGGATGCCACAAACCTTACTGCTTCTGTTTTCGAACTGAACGACAACTCGCAGTTCTGGCCTTATCTGATTGACCAGAAGAACTTGAACCGCCATTCGTTGGTCCGTAAGGCTTCAGATAATGCGGCGAAGATCAAGCTGATGTCGAATAAACGGGTCACGGGCAAGTTCGTATTCCCTGCCCCTCCTCAGGATGTTCATGAGATGGACTTCCAGCTGTGGCGTGGCGCCGAGATGGCGAAGGACGTGAAGATCGATTGAAATGCAGGAAAGTAGTTGCGGCAGCCGCTGTGGCGTCGGCGCTTACGTTGACGGTCCAGCCGGCGTGGGCGAATGACAGCGAGATCACGCCTCTTGATATTGAGATCACTCCGCTTGATATCAACATCTCCCCGGTTGATACCAAGAAGAAAGACGGCAACGCAGATGTCGTGAGTTTGTCTTCTGACATTCTGTTCGACATCGACAAGCATGAGCTTTCGGATAACGCGAAGAAGAAGATCGGGGACTTGGTCCAGGACATCCCGAAGAACGCGAAGATTGCGGTGGGTGGCCACACGGATAACGTGAAGTCAAAAGTCGGGAACAAGAAGCTTTCCGAGCTGCGCGCAAAGTCTGTGGCCGATGCGGTCAAGGCAGCCCGTAAGGACCTCAAGGTGGATGCGAAGGGCTTCGCAGATTCGAAGCCGGTAGCGGACAACGGTTCGGATGCTAAACCGAACCTGGAAGGCCGCGCACAGAACCGCAGGGTAGAGATCCGGTACTGAACCGCCGCGTTGAGACCCGGCACTGACAGGTTTCCGGGTTGTCGCAATATCGATACGAAAAACGGACCACTTGAGACAAAGCTGCGAAAAGACGTCTCCTGACTTTTCGTAGCGTTGTAAACGAGACGGAGGCACACAGCTTTCCGTGCAGGTTTTATAGAGGGGAAAGGTTTGCCATGAACAAGTCAACTGCTAGCAAGATGATCCTGGGTTTGGCGCTCGCCTCGTCCATTGGTTTGGCGGGTTGCTCGGTGGGTGTGAGCGATGAGGGTCAGGACCAGAGCGCGAACCAGGCTTCTGCGCAGCAGAGCCCTCAAGGTGAGAACACGAACTCGGAGGAGCAAGCCCACACCACCTCTGGTGACTCCACCTCGAACAACACGAACGCATCAGACAACGGCGCCGAACAGGGCAACGACTCCGGCGAGGGTAACCCGGATGGGCAGCAAGACAATCGAGAACCGATTCTCTCAGTCACCACAGGCGTGACCGTGGAAGGGGATAAGGACGCCAAACTGACCATCGACATGCTCGAGGCTAAGCGCGAAGGTAAGTTCGTCAAGGTCGTCTACGGCTACACGCTCCACACAACGGCGCAAGACGATGGTGGGTTCAATCTGTGGAAGGTCGCGGGGAATCAGCATAATGTGTTCGAGTATGCGATCGACCAAACGAATCTCAACAAGCATGAGCGGTTGAACTCCGGCGCGGTAACCAACCAGGGTGTGCACCTGACTCCGGGCAAGCGCGTATATTCGACGTCCGTGTTCGCGGCTCCGCCTGAGGACGTGCACACCATGGACTTCAACATGTGGAACAACACGGAGATGGCTCAGGGGGTTGAGATCGATTGAGGCGCGTAACAGGAATAGCGGCTTCGCTGGTGACACTCGCCCTGGTGGCGGGAGCACAGCCGGCGCTCGCCGATGACAATAAGCACGAAAAGCTCAGCGATAAAGAAATAGCGAAATCGATCAAGCCCATCGATCCCAAGATCGAGAAGATGGATATGGGCATCAAGAAGCTTGAAACTGAGCGGAAGGAAGACGGCAAGGACATTGTGAGCTTGTCTTCTGACATCCTCTTCAAGATCGACGCCCACAAGCTTTCGGATAACGCGAAGAAGCGCATCGGTGAGCTTGTCAAGGACGTGCCGAAGAATGCGAAGATCGCGGTGGGCGGCCACACGGATAACGTGCCGTCTAAGGTCGGGAACAAGAAGCTCTCTGAGCTACGCGCCAAGTCTGTTGCCGATGCGATCAAGGCCGCACGCAAGGACCTCAAGGTTGAGGCGAAAGGCTTCGCGGACACCAAACCGGTTGCAAATAACGGCACCAAGTCGAAGCCAAACTTCGAGGGCCGTGAGAAGAACCGGCGGGTCGAGATCCGCTATTAGCGGCTAGGCTGGGTTCATCGCGTGGTGTGTACCGCGTGGTGGGCCCGCTTGGCTGTTGTGAAGGGTAGGAACTTTATGGGCGGTGTGTCGCCTCGTCCACAGATCTTGTTAGTTGATGATGATGCCACCATCAGGGAACACTTGGCTCCCGTTTTAAGCCGGAACGGCTTGGACGTGGATGTCGCTGTGGACGGGGCTGACGCGCTCCGTAAGATTGAGCACCGCCGCCCGAGCCTGGTCATCCTCGATGTTCTGATGCCGCGGGTTGATGGCCGTGAAGTTTTGCGGCGCATCAGGGCCGATGACGAATGGTTGCCAGTGATTCTGCTGACCGAGGTCGGCGAATCCTTCGAACGCGCAGCAGCCCTTGATGACGGCGCCGACGACTACCTGACCAAGCCGTTCGACCCGGTCGAGCTGATGGCTCGGATCCGTGCCGTGCTACGCCGCAGCGGGCAAGGCGGCGCTCCACTCAGTGCGGCCGAATCTCTGGTTGCCGGCCCGTTGAAGCTGGATCGACCGGCACGCCGCATCTTCGTTGATGGCCGCGAGAAATCCCTGACCCCGCGCGCGTTCGCGTTGCTCGAGTTCTTGATGAGCCACCCGGATGAGGTGTTCTCGCGTCAACGCCTACTCGAAACTGTGTGGGGTTTCGAAGCGATCGTGACCACGCGGGCCGTGGACCATCGCGTGGCTGAGATCCGCAAGGTTCTCGGTGATGTAGCTCCGGGGCAGTCGATGATCGAAACGGTCTCCGGTGAAGGGTACCGTTTTGTGGCTGAGGTGGAGCGCGCATGAACCGGCCAGAATACCCACCTGCGCCTGAGTCCCCGTCCGCGCCCAAAGCTGTACAGCGTCAACGTTCCAGACGGTCCTCACCGGATTCCCAGCCCGCGCAGCGCCGCCGTGGGAAGTTCAACTGGACGCTGGTTGTAGTGTTCGCGCCGGTGCTGGTGGGCCTGGTGGCGAGCCTGATCTGGGCGTCGGTGGACAGCAAGAAAGTCTTAACGGTCGCAACCACGTTGGCGTGGGTTCCGTTGATTCTGGGCGTCACCGTGACCGTTGTTTTCCTGATCGGCTGGCTTGCCGTGGCCTGGTTGCGCCGCAGCGAGGTGCGCGCGGTTCGCCGCGAACGCGAGGAGCAGACGCAGCGTAGGCAACGGCTCATGGCGCGGCTGGATCACGAACTAAAGAACCCTATTCAAGGGATCCGTGCGGCTCTCGCGGACGAGCCCTCGCAACGGCAGCTGGACAACATTGGTGCGCAGGCTCAGCGGCTCTCTAGCTTGTTGAGTGATCTGCGTAAGATCAGCGAGGTCGAGCACGCCGAGCTTGAGCTGAGCAGCGTGGACTTGACGGAGCTGGTGGAAGAAGCTGTCCAGACCGTGTTGGAGATCCCGGGTGCTCGCGAACGCCACATCGAGGTCGCACTCCCGCGCGCCCCGAGGCCGTTGCCGCGTATTCAAGGGGACTCAGACTTGCTGTTCCTCGCCATTTCTAATGTGCTCAGTAACGCCGTGAAGTATTCGGACCCTGGCGCCCGCATCGAAATGCACGGCCGTGAAGCGGACGGTTCGGTGTATATCGACTGCGCGGATACGGGCCGCGGTATCGCTGCGGACGAGCTGGAGACCGTGTGGGAGGAACTTGGCCGCTCACGTGAGGTGCGCGGAACCGAGGGGAGCGGCTTAGGCCTGCCAATGGTCCGGGCGATCATCGAACGCCACGGAGGATCCACATCGTTGGAGTCTTGGCACGGCCAGGGCTCTAAAGTCACGTTGCGACTACCTGTCGCTTAGCACGCCGGCGCTGAACCGTTACACCGCTGTGCCGTTACGCTGCTGCGCCGCGTCGTAGCATGGACACCGATGAGTCAGGAACCTTCTGTGAGCCGCCCGCGCCTGTTGCCGCGCCGCATGATTGCGGTGTTGGCGTTGTGCGGCGGGCTCGCGCCGTTTGCGATCGATGCGTACGTTCCCGGTCTGGATCAGATTGCACGCGAGTTCGGTGCGAGCGCGTCAGTGACGCAGCTGTCGCTCACGGGCTTTCTGATCACGATGGGTCTAGGCCAGCTTGTGATTGGGCCGTTGTCTGATCAGCGTGGCCGGCGCACGTTGCTCCTGCTCGGCCTGGTGGGCTCAGGGATTGCTTCTCTGGTTTCGGCACTGGCTCCAAGCATCGTGGTGCTGATTATCGCGCGATGCTTCCAAGGCGTATGCGGTGCTGCTGGGGTGGTGCTTTCGAAAGCGATCATCGCTGATGTGGGGCGCGGTAAGGGGATCGCGAAGGCGTTGTCCACGATCATGGCGATTCAGTCGATCGCACCGGTGATCGCGCCCGCGGTGGGTGGGGTGTTAATCCCGTGGTTGTCCTGGCGTGCAGTGTTCGTGATGTTGGCGTGTGTTTTCGCGCTCGCTGCGCTAGGCGTGTGGTGGGCTGTCCCGGAAACGCTACGTAGCGAGGACCGGCATACCGGAGGGATCGCGAAGGCGTTTGCGAACATGGGGGAGCTTCTGACCCGTGGCTCCTATGTGTTCCCGACCCTCATGTTCGTTGCGGGTTTCGCCGTGATGTTCGCCTATATTTCCGCTAGTTCGTTCATCATGATCCGCATGAACGGGTTTAGCGAGCGTGAATATGCGCTCATGTTCACGTTCAACTCGCTCACGCTGGTGTTGGCGAGTGCCGTGAATCCGCGGATTATTGACCGGATTCCGGCGCGCCGCTGGGTCACTATCGTGGGGTGCACACAGGCGGCTGGTGTCGCGTGGATCGTCATTTCGGTAACGCTGCTCGAGGCGGCGGCGTGGCCGCTCATGGCGGGTTTCGCGGTAGTGGTGTGTTGCAACGGTTTCTTGCTACCGAATCTGGTGGCGCTCTCGCTTGAAGCCTCAGCGGGTCGCACGGGTGCGGGGTCTGCGATGTTGGGTGCGGCTCAGTTCGGTCTGGCGGCGGTGGTCGCGCCGTTGACCGGCATCGGTGATGGCGCTACGGCACTGCCGATGGCGCTCACGATGGTCACGGCCTCGTGCGTGTTGCTTGTTGCGTTGATGGGGGTGCGGCGGACCCACCCCGATGCGTGAGGGGCCTTGCCGAGAAGTCGGGAACCTAGCTTGGGCGGCAGTTTAGTTAGGTCGCAACGCAGTTGCCCATGATTCGTCGGGTGGGGACGCCGGCTGTTTTCATGTCGGAGGCTGAACCGACGGATTCGGGGATGTTGGCTAGGCAGATCGCGATCAGCAATGCGATGCTGACGTCGTTGCCGGCTCCCATTCCTACACCGAGTACGGTTTGTTCCGGAATGCCGTCGAGGATGGCACCCATGACGAGCACCATTCCTGCGTTGCCGGTGCCTTGTTTACGCCGATGAGTCGCGGCGGCCAGGGGGGGTGACGAGCCCTAGGACCGCGCCGATCGTGAGCGAGGATGCGGCGATGATTCCCCAGATGGTGGCGGTCAGCATATGTGTAGTTTCGCATGTTCACAGCGGGGCGGCGTCGCATTTCTCATTGGTGCTGGCGTTTTTGGTGTTGATACGGAACTGTAGAAGAAGATGTGTCGCTGTCGGTGCGGCAACGTGTCTCGTGTACAGCGAGGATTGTTGGAGGTTTGTGTGCTTGGTTTAGCGTTGGGTGGCGGTGGTGCCCGAGGTTTGTGCCATGTGGGGGTGTGGCATGAGCTGGAGCAGCTCGAAGTGCGCCCGGAGGTGATCGCCGGGACGAGCATGGGCGGGATCATCGGCGCGTTGATCGCCGCTGGTCATGATGCGGCGAAGATCCGCGAGATCAGTGAGAGCGTGGACTGGTGGAAGGTGTTGAACTGGGGTCTCAGCGGCCGCGTGCTCTCAACTAAGCGTCTGCGGTCTTTCTTAGGCCAGTATTTGCCCGAAACCTTCGAGGAGCTCGAGACTCCACTGGTTGTTGTGGCCACGGATGTCGCTAGCGGAACCACCCGTTATCTGCATTCGGGGAACCTGCTTGCTGCAGTGCACGCTTCGGCCGCGTTCCCTGGGGTCTTGGAGCCGGTCCGGGTCGGTAGTGACCTGTTGATGGATGGCGGGATGCTGAACCAGCTTCCGGTGGATGCGGCGCATTTCTTCGGCGCCAAGAACGTGGTCGCGGTGAATGCGACCGCACTGGAAGCGGTCGATATGACTAAGGAATCTCAGCCTGTACCGACCGGCAGGTTCATCAATGGCACATTCAAGGAGGCGGTGCGCGGCATCGAGATCATGCAGGCGCAACTGATCAAAGTTCGGTTGTCTCTGTTCCCTCCGGATGTGCTGATTGACCCGCAAATGGACGATGTGGGCTTCACCTCGTTCAACAAGTTCCAGCGTGCCGCTGAAGCGGGGGAGAAAGCAACACGGGAACTAGCCGAACAACTGAAAGCGCTCGTCTCTAAGCCCGCGCCATAGTCCCACAGGTTGACACATGCATTAGCCTGCCACGTTGTAGTGTGTGGCAGGCTAATGCATCGGCTACTTCATCGGCTTGGCAGGGTCTGGGTCATCCGGTTCTTGCTCGGCCAGTGTCTCGGCAGCCGCTGCAGTGTGGGGAGCCATGTTGGAGGTGTCCGCGCCAGGCATCGGCACAATCGGGATGGCGCCGGTGATGCGCTCTACCTCTTCGTCAATGTGGTCCTGGTCCAGGTAGACGTCCTGGTGTTCACCCAGCATGACCTCGCGGGTTTCTTCTTCTGTGAGGGCTTCGAAGCGTGGCCGGCGCACCAGGAAGAACCCGACACCCAGAATGAGCCACACGATCAGCGCAATGAGCGATGGCGTGCTGAGCGCGCCAGGGGAGAACGGCAAGAACAGCAGCAGGAGGAACACCACGGAAATCGCGGCACCCAGTAGTGCGACCGGGCCGGAAAGCGTAATCAAGAAAGGTACGCGTTCCCCGGCAGCGCGCATGAGGGAGCGGTCGCGGTGCATGACCTTGAACGCGCACAAGCACGTATAGAAGTACGCGATGGTGACACCCACCGAGCTCATGTCCACAACCCAGCTGAGCGCGGCACGCCCGAACCATGGGGTGATCAGGCACAGCGCAACCACCACGATGAGCGCAACGTGCGGGGTGTGGAAGCGTGGGCTGATCTTTGCTGTGGCTTCCGGCAGCATGCGTGCGCGGCCGAGGGCAAGCACTACACGGGATGCGGACATCGTGAAGCCGTTGAGGCCGGTGAAGATACCCATAGAGACACCGATGACCAGCAGGACCACGCCGAACTGGCCGAGCACACCGGCGATCACATCGGCAGGTGCCCACGTGTCGTCACCGATATTTTCGATGCCTGGACCGGCAGAGAGCGATACCGCCATGATCATGAGGACGTAGATCGCAACAGCCGCGAAGATCGCGAACATGATCAGCCCCAAGGCCTTACGTGGGGAGAAGTTGAACTCACCTGCAACCTGCGGGACGTTATCGAAACCGATGAACGCCCACGGGGCGATCGCAACGAGCGTGATGATCGCGGCCATCGGAGGAACATCGGTTGGGAAAGCCGGGCCAAAGCTCAGCTCGTTGCGGCCAGCCATAGCGACTACACCGATCACGATGAGCACAACAGCAATCAGCATCACGACAACCGCGACGAACTGAACACGGCCACCGAAAGCCGCACCACGAATGTTGAGCCAGCCAAACAGGATGAGGCACGCGGACGCGAAGATGACCTCAGGCAGATACACATTGAACCCTGCGATAGTCCACAAGTGGACTTGCTCCATGATCCCGGGCGCTAGACGCCTGGCGACAAGCGCCATCGCAGAGGCGTTCAGCGCAACGATACAGAGGTAACCGAGGGTGAGGAACCAGCCGACAATGAACGCGTGACGCCGTCCGAAAGCAACCAGGGCATAAGCGACCTCGCCACCTGTGACAGGCAGGGCCTTGATAACGATGCCGTAGCTCAACGCAATGAGCGCGATAAGGCTACCGCCGATAGCCATACCGAGTGCCGCGCCGACCACACCACCTTGATGGAGCCAATCGACGGGGAGCACGAACGCGCCCCAACCAACTGCGGAACCAACAGCTACCGCGAAAACCCAAGCAGGTTTCTGCGTCTTTTTAAGTTCGCCTTCTTGCGGGGCATTTGCACTCGCCGCGGTGGCAGCGCCACCGTGAGTTTCGGTACTCATCTCAAATCCTCAGACATGCGTTGAAAGCATGCGTTGACATCATTCTCTTATGAAAATGTGATTCACCCTACAGGAGTTGGGCAGGGTTTGCGAGTTACCGGACAACGCGGCTAGGCGAAAATCTGGTCGAGTTCCGCTTTAGCCTCCTCGGTGAGGGCGGCTTTCGCATCGAGCGCTCCGAGGTTTTCGTTGAGCTGAGCAAGCGAGGTTGCGCCGGTGATGACTGTGGAGACGTTCGGGTTCTTCAAAAGCCATGCCAGCGAGAGCTGAGCGGGAGTCACATCGAGCTGCGCGGCCATCTCAACGAGTTTGCGCACTCGATCCTTCTGCGTCTCATCTGCGATAGCGGATTCGAGGATCTTCCCATACCGGCCAGCGGCGCGGGAGCCTTCCGGGATGTCGTTTAGGTATTTACCAGTCAGGATGCCGCCAGCCAACGGTGACCACGTGGTCAGGCCCAGGCCAATGTCCTTATATAGGCGCGCGTATTCTTTCTCGACCTTGGTACGTTCCAAGAGGTTGTACTGGGGCTGCTCCATGTAGGGCTTATGCAGATGGTGGCGTTCGGCGATCTCGTAGGCCGCGCGAATCTCATCGGCTGACCATTCCGATGTGCCCCAATACAGTGCCTTGCCGCTAGCGACGATGTCGCTCATTGCCCACACGGTTTCCTCAATCGTGGTTTCCGGGTCGGGCCGGTGGCAATAGATGAGGTCCACGAAGTCCAGCCCTAGGCGTTCGAGTGAGCCGTCGATGCCCTGCATGAGGTACTTGCGGTTCAGGGTGTTGGTCAGATTGACCTTGCCATCTGAGATTCCCCAGAACAGTTTGGTGGAGATGATGTACTCGGAGCGCCTCCAGCCAAGTTCTTCGATGGCCTGCCCCATGATCTCTTCGGACTTTCCGCCCGCATACACTTCAGCGTTATCGAAGAAGTTGACGCCGGCATCGGCGGCTGCCTGCATGCATTCCTTAGCAAGCCCGGTGTCGATGGTGTCTCCGAAAGTGACCCATGAGCCGAAGGAAAGCTCGGAAACTTTGAGGCCTGCACGTCCAAGACGGTTGTATTCCATACTGTTCTCGCTCATGTTTTAAGCCTACTCTTAGCAGAGAAAATATATGCCCCCACAGACTCCGCTATAGAACTACTGTATGGCCGTATATGTACGTAAATGCATAGTAAACATACGCCCCTACGGGATGATGTCTCATTTACATTCGATCTGTGGGGCAATGGTGGCTAATTATGCGGATATGCGAATAACTCAGTGTTGTGACGAATTATTTTTGACCCCATAGACGCGGTACAATAGAAGTAGACCTGGTGTTACTTCACAGTTCGAGTTCAGGCGCCGCTACGCAATCTTGTAGAGAAATGAACGAAG
Organism: Arthrobacter sp. HMSC08H08; assembly: GCF_001807575.1. Taxonomy (NCBI): domain Bacteria; kingdom Bacillati; phylum Actinomycetota; class Actinomycetes; order Micrococcales; family Micrococcaceae; genus Arthrobacter; species Arthrobacter sp. HMSC08H08. The sequence continues at coordinate 5,560 of NZ_KV789410.1, read as the reverse complement.
CGCGCCTGAAGAACCTGACTACCAAGCGAAACTCTGTGTGAGATCTGTGTGGTTCGTGGTGCTCGAAACCGCGAAGATTCATGACTGACAGAGGATCTATGTGTGACACTGGTCTGCGCACCAATGACTGAGGCGAGGAGGTAAGGGTATGCGTGAAAGTCATCCGTTGTTGCCCCTAGGACCTTGCTCGCATTCGGGCCAGGAAGAACTCCGTGTGCAAGCGACTGGTACTAAATTACAGCGCGAGGGGAAGGCGGCTGGCCGCATCAAGCGGTTCACCGTTGGGTCTGCAGCTTTCGCTTTGGCTGCCGGCATGGCTTTTGCTCCGGCTTTCGGCTCCGAATCGGCACATGCTGCTCCTGGAATGGGTGCAGATAGGGCAGGTGTCGCTCCTGCATATCAGTCTGCAGCTAAGCCAGCGGTCAAGCCGGCGCTGACCCCCATCCCGCTTGACGGGTTGGATGAAAACTCTGCCTACATTGCTCAGTTGTTTAATAACGCAGACTGGTCTGAGCAGGTGGCTTCCATGCCAACCGAGTGGGTTCAGTTGCGCAGGTTTGATAAGCGTGTGCAAGGAACCTTCAGGGGCGTTGTGACTCAACCGGCTTCAGGGGATGTCTCTGAACAGGACGCGGCACCTGCTGCCGGCGTCACGGTGGTTGGCGCCTATGTCAATGACTGGGTTGCCAAGGGCATGGACCGCTTCATGCTACGCAACCCTGGTGTTGGGCGCGAGGCCGCGCTAGCTGAGCAGGTGCGTCTGCTCAAGCAGTATGAAGAGATCACGGGCAAATCTGGCCTCGCTGAAACCAAGATGACCTGGACTGACGACCAGGGGCAATACGTTTTGGCATTCAACGGCACGTTTAATAAGAAGCCGTCCGAAGACAAACTTATCGGTGAGATCGCAGAGAGCGCCAATGACGGCTGCTTCACGAGCGCGTTGGGTAACTCCATCTGCAAGGTCAAAGAGCGCCGCAAGCACGTCAACTTCAAGTACTCGATGGTTTTTGTTGGGCAGGCAGAGAACACCAACTTGACGTGGTCTAGCCCAGCACTCTTGCCGCAGTATGATCTCCCTAACCCAGGGTTGACCAACGTTGCATGGGGCGCATATGGCTCCTACACGGTAGATTTCACACTCCCTGCTCCTGAACAGCCAGCGGAAGAACCGACCCCGGTCGCTGAACCATCTGGCGTACCTGAACCAGGTGAGGCAGCGCCAGGAGAGAACGAACCAGGCGAAGAAGTCGCTCCAAGCGAGCCTGAGACGGCCGAGGAAGCACCAGGCGAGGCAGAACCAACCGAGGAAGCGCCAGACGAGGTTGCGCCTACCTCGGAGCCGACCGAGCCTGCAGCGTCTGAGTCCGCTGAGCCAGCACCATCCGAGAGCGAGCCAAGCGAAGAAGCGGCTCCATCCGAGCCAGCTTCAAGCGAAGCAGGCCCAACTGAGGAAGCCCCATCTGAGCCTGCACCGGGCGAGGAAGCTCCAGGTGAACCAGAACCATTCCCAGCACCAACTGACCCGTTCCCGGAAGAATCGGACGCACACGAGCCAGCGGATGAGACGGAGATGCGGCCCATCGATCCGCCGCCGCCATTCTCGCCAGGTGGTTTCAAGCGGCCGCCACGGCTCTCGCCAGATCTGCTGGAAGTCCCTGAATGGTTCAGGCCAGGACTGTTCGATCCTCCACATTCCTCCGGCCCGTGGGGCACCCGCCCTTCAATGCCGCAGGGCCACCGCCCTTCGGCACCTCTGGGCAACCGTCCATCCGTGCAGCAGGGGCACCGCCCGTCTGCGCCTCTGGGTAACCGCCCGTCCGCACCTCTGGGTCGTGTTCCGTCTGCACCACAGATTCAGATTCCGCTAGCACCAGGGTTCCCGGCCGAACCGGCTCCAATGCCATTGCCTGAAACCGCGCCAGGCCGGCCACTGGATCCGCTGCCAGCTGTCCCGTTGGCGCCACCAGTCGCGCCGGCACCATCGGCCGCCCCGGGTCCGGCAGATGTTTCTCCTGGAGAACCGGAGGCTCCACAGCCATCGGAAGCTCCTGCACCGTCTCAGGAAGATCAAACGCCAGAGGACTCTACGGAGAACGGCGGCGGTGCAGGGGATGCACAGCCAAGTGGTGAGGCTCCTCTTCCAGGTGAACGGCCTGGCGAACGGGGCACTGACCAGGGTGCAGGGGAAGGCATCATCGTTCCAGGATCGCCCAACGATCCAGCAGGCTCCGATGTGCCAAGCATTTTCGAACCGTTCTTCCCTGGAAGCCAAGGCGGGGATGGAAGCAACCCTGAGTCTCGTGACGGCTCCGCTGGTGATGGCGAACGCCCAGCGCCTGTTCTGGACGAACACGGCAATCCCATCGAGCCTCCGGCTGCAAGTGACTTCGGCTGGGTTGAACACCATGGCCAGCAAAACCGCCCACAAGGGCCGCTGGGTAAGGTGACCCCGCGCACCAAGGAGCAGGCCGAAGCATGGGATGCGGAAGAAGCCGTGGGTATCCCGTGGGTTCACCGTGGAACCCAGACTGCAGGTGTTGTAGTAGCTGTGGTCGGTTTGGGGATGCTCGGCGGCGTAGGCCTCATGGTGATGCGCCGCGGGCTCTAATAGGGCCCGGCGAGTAGCCGTGTTAGCTAGGGTGGCATCATGGCTGAGTCTGAAGCACCCGATGCGAAGTTAACCGATACCAACCTGCCTGACGCTAACCTCCCGGTCCAGGTTGTGGGGGAGGGGCCCGTCCCGGTCGTGTTCCTGCACGGTCTGATGGGGCGGGGCCGTAACTTCATCTCGATTGCGAGAGCTCTATCTGAGGTTGCGACGTCCTATCTAGTTGATCTGCCGAACCACGGCGCTGCCGAATGGACTGACGATTTTTCCTACGACCAGATGGCTGATTCGGTGGTCGCAACCCTCAAAACCCGCGACGTTGACTCTGCCGTGGTTGTGGGGCACTCGATGGGCGGCAAGGTCGCCATGAAGGTCGCGCTGCGTCACGGTAGCTGCGCGGCAGACGGCGGCGAATCGGGCGGCAGGGCCTCCGCCGCAGATGGCACGCCTTTTGTGCGCGCGCTCGCGGTCATCGATATATCGCCGCGCCCTGCGGACTATGAAGCCAACAAAGCACCCTTCAAACATTTGCTGGATAGCGTGCTTGATCTAGACCTTCCGCGTATCGAGAAACGCGCTGATGCCGATGCGGCATTGGCATCAGAGGTCGAGGAGCCTGGGGTGCGGGCTTTCCTGTTGCAGAACCTTCAGCGTGATGGCAATGGATGGTCCTGGCAGCCCAACGTAGCGAGCCTGCGCAGCTGGCTGAGTAAGGTCGGTGACTTCCCACTCACATCTGAGGACCACCCGTATGAGGGTCCCGTTGTGTGGGTTGGTGGCTCGGAGTCCGGATACATCACGGATGAGGATACTGCGCTGATGCGGGAACTGTTCCCGGGCATGCGCAAGGTCATGGTCAAAGGAGCCGGACACTGGGTGCATGCGGACCGCCCCGACGTGGTTATACAGATCCTGTCGCGACTCATACAGGAAGCCGCTGAGTAGAAGCGATTCCTGCCGATGAGAAGGCACAGCGGCGTAGAAAAATCCATGTGGTCTTACCACAATTCGCGCGTTCAATCATCATCTGGGCGTAACCATGGAGAATCTGAAAATTTACCTTGATATTCATTTTGAAAACAGGTTGTATAGTATTGAACACGTGATCTAGCTAACAACGATCATGAATCCTCACGGCAACCGGCGCCGCCGAGTTGTATGCACCATTTGAGAATGACAGGAGTGGACATGCGTCTGAAGCGTATCTCCATGGCAGTTGCGGCAACCGCAGCTGCATCTCTGGCACTGACCGCTTGCTCCCCGGGCGGTAGCCAGGATAAAAAGAAGGACGACAAGGGCGGCGATAGCCAGACCGTTGGCGATGCTAAGCAGTTCGAAGGCTCGGGCCGTTTTGAACTCAGCGACGTAGAGACCCAGAACAAGGAAATCAAGATCACTGTGGGCTCCGTCGAATACGGCGGCTACAACGGTCTGACTCCAGATACCTACTCCACGTACACCTCCGCTGTTGCCGGCACCTACATGCCAGGTTTCTGGTACTACGGTACGGACGGCAAGATCTACCAGAACAAGGACATGGGCTCCTACAAGCTCATCTCCGAGGACCCGATGAAGGTCGAATACACCATCCACGAGGATGCTGTATGGTCCGACGGCACGCCGATCACCGTAGCTGACGCGATCTCCGCATGGGGCACCCAGACCACCTTGTCCTCCCCAGACGCCGAGAAGGATGACGACGGTAACGCCGCACCTCTGTTCAACAACGTCTCTAACGACCTCGTAGACATGGTTCCAGACGGCCCACAGGGTGACCCTAAGGGCAAGAAGTTCACTGTGACCTTCAAGGAACCAAACCCAGACTGGGAGCTGCAGACCTGGTTGTCCTTCCCAGCGCACGTCATCGCTAAGAACGGTGACTTGTCCACGGAAGAGTACATCAAGGCTCTCCAGGACCAGGACGGCAAGAAGCTCGAGAAGGCTGCAGAGTTCTGGAACAAGGGCTGGAACCGCGGCGCAGGCAAGCTCCCGAAGGAAGAGGACAACGTCTCCGGCGGCCCATACATCCTCGATTCCTGGCAGCAGGGCGAGTCCGTGACCGTCAAGGCCAACCCTAAGTACTGGGGCGAGAAGCCAGGTGTTGAGAAGCTCACCTTCCGCTTCATCGATGACTCCGCCATGGTTCAGGGCCTGAAGAACAAGGACGTTCAGGTCATCGCACCTCAGACCACCCCGGACATCGCTGACCAGCTCAAGGGCCTCGAAGGCTCCAACGAGGCCAAGCTCTACTCGGGTAACCAGCTGACCTGGGAGCACCTGGACTTCAACTTCCGCAAGGGCAATGTGATGGAGGACCTCGATATCCGCAAGGCCTTCGCCATGTGTGTTCCACGTCAGGAAATCGTTGACAAGCTCGTCAAGCCCATCAACCCAGATGCGACCGTGCTCAACGCACGCGAGATCTTCAGCGATGACGAAAACTACGAAGGCGTTATCTCCGAGTCCTACAACGGCGAATACGATGACGTCGACGTCGAGGGCGCCAAGAAGCTCCTGAAGGATAAGGGCAAGGAAGGCGCAACCGTTCGCATCGGCTACGCTGCACCGAACCCACGCCGTAGCCAGCAGGTCCAGCTGATCAAGAACTCCTGCGAGAAGGCCGGCTTCAAGATTGAAGACGTCTCCGCCAAGGACTTCTTCGATCCGGGCGGCACCCTAGATACAGGTAAGTACGAGGTAGCACTCTTCGCGTGGGCAGGCTCTGGCCAGAAGACCTCCGGCTGGAACATCTACCACTCGAAGGGCGCACAGAACTACGGTAAGTTCAAGAACGCCGATGTTGACGCCGCATTCGACAAGATGAAGAAGGCGACGGCTGACGATGCACACCTTGAAGCAGTCAAGGAAGCAGAGAAGGCTCTGTGGGATAACCTCTACGGCATCCCGATCTTCCAGCACCCAGGCATGCGTGCAGCTGATCCAAAGATC
>NZ_KV789409.1:0-181546 GCF_001807575.1 Arthrobacter sp. HMSC08H08 | reverse complement strand
CGTTATATAACGCGGGAGCCACCAGCATTTAAGTGCCGCCCAGCAGTGAACATGCAAGCGGTCCAGGGGAAGCTAGGAGAGCGGATACTCGTGGTCTTCAGACAGGCGGATCATCGCTTCCTGAACGACCGAAGCGACCAGCTCGCCCTCTCGGGTGAACACTGAGGAGCGGATCAAGCTGCGGCCATCCTGAGCCGTGCTGGCGTGGTGGTCGAACAGTAGCCACTCATCCACGCGAGCTTCGCGGTGCCACCACATCGAATGATCCAAGCTCGCATAAGAGGCCTCCAGCTGTTGTATCCCAATCCAGGATGTACCCATACGGCGCAACGCAGTCTCCACCTGGGTGAAGTCAGAGCCGAAAGCTAACGCGGCACGGTGCAGAAGCGGATCATCAGGAAGCTGAGCACGCGTCTTCATCCACACGAGATGACGTTGCGGGGTGCCTGCTGGGTGGGCATAGAGGGAACCTTCCGGATAACGCAGGTCGAAAGGACGATACTTGGTGACCATGTCCTTCAACGGGTGATCGATATCCGCTAGCTCTTCATCCAGGGTCGGCACATCCTCAGGGGCCGGGACGCCTTCAGGCATCGCATCCTGGAAGATCGGGCCGGCACCTGGTACCTGGAAGGATGCGGACATTGAGAGGATCGGTGTCCCATCTTGGTAAGCGTTGACGCGGCGCGCACTAAAGGAGCGGCCGTCGCGTAGCTTCGCGACACCGTACGTAATGGGCTTCTCAGGATCGCCGGGGCGTAGGAAGTAGCCGTGGAGGGAGTGGATCGGACGGTCATCACCGACCGTGCGTTGCGCCGCAACAACCGACTGCCCCAACACCTGACCCCCGTAGATACGTGGCGGCCCGATTTTAGGGGTGTGCCCAACCGAGATGATTTCGTGGGTTTGAGCGCCTGGTTCTGTGAGGTCCAGTAGGTTCTTGAGAACATCGGTTGGCGATGCCATGAAAAATGACCCTCCGCTTGCGTGGTCTTGATGAAAGATGTTGTTCAGATCATAGCCGCAACCTCAACGGTGGAGGTGCCTGGCACACTAAGAGGGTGGCCACTAGTTTGATCTTGTCTGAAGCGACAGACCTCGAGGATGTGGGGACTTTCCTACAGAGGTCTGCCAGTATTCGTGATGGAGTGTGTCGGATTGTTGCGCGCGGCCGGGTCGCGGCATTACACACCGCGTTTTCTTTCCCGATGATGTTGACGGACCCCGCGCCCGTGATTATCGCTCAGCGCGGGGTGCGTCTCACTCAGCAAACAGAACTCGTGGACGTTGTGGTCCCGATGGCTGAACTGCGTGATCGTCTGCCGCGGGCAACGAGCGCGGGCCACGGGCAGTTACGCATCCCGCCGCAGCGTGTGAACGCACCATGGACGTCGCTGGTGCCGCTGCAATCGCAATGGGAGCAAGCGGGGACGGTGGTTGATGATGCAGTGCACGATGCGGGTGCTGAAGTCGCGCGAATCGTCAGCGAGTCCTTGCCGGATCAGCCGGGGCAACCGGTGCTCGTGCAGGCACGCAATGCGGTGTGGGGGAAATCTCTAAGCGAATTGGGCGTGGTTGAGCTGAGCGATCGTTTGGCACCCATGCTGGCGGGGGCCGCGTTCACGGCCTACGCCCTCGGATTTGTGCTCAAAGGTGGGCGTTCCCGCCTTTTCACGGCAGGCATGTGGCGGCGGCTATCCTGCCATGGCGGAACCTTGTTATACCGGGCGGGGTTGAGCTAGTCGGCTGTGTTCAACATCGCGGTCGCGGCACGCTCAAAGTAATCCCACATCAACGCGTCGATTGCTGGGGGCAATGAGACTTCGTCCATCGCAGCGCGCATGTGTTTGAGCCAGCGTTCGCGAGTGTCTCGGTTGACGGTGAAAGCGAAGTGGCGGGCCCGCAAGCGTGGATGACCACGGTGTTCGGAATAGGTGCTGGGACCGCCGAAGTACTGGATGAGGAACAGGCGCAAGCGAATTTCTGCCGGGCCTAGGTCTTCTTCGGGATATTCGGCCCGCAAGATCTCATCTTTTGCAACGCCGCGATAGAACGCGGCAACCAGATCCACGAACTTCTTTTCACCTAGCTGGTGATACACGCTACCCACCATCGCCTCGGTGCTGTTGAGACCAGCTGGACGCACATTGCCTAGAGGGATTGCGCCCTTGAACTCACGCTTTTCAACACCTGGGGTGGGTTTCTCGTTCATCTCCATACCAGCATTGTCTCAAGCCCTAGCGTCCGCCGCTCACGTAACGCCACCGCTCAACTATTCGCTACTGACTGCTGCGCCGATGTTGTCTGCGCCGCTGTCCGGGTGGACGAGGATCTTGCATGCGGTGCTGTTAGCGATAAAACACCATTTGTGAGCCTGGCTGTGTAGTTGCCTGTATTCTTCCGCGTGGGCCCGTGCATCGAGCCTTGGAATGAGGGTAGCAGGCTGAATCTCTATGAGTGTGAATCGGCCTGAACCATCAGGGGAGAGGGTTAGCTCCCCGCTGACGTCCACGCTCGTCCGGGCAACATCGAACCCTCGCATTCCGGCTGCGCGCAGAAACGAAAGCACATGGCATTGCCCCAAAGCCGCCAGCATGAGCGTTTCCGGATTCCACTGAGCGGGGTCACCGAAGAACGCTTTTGCTGCCGAGAGCGCAAGCCCTGTTGTATGCGAGGACGAATCCGAAACCGGCGGACGCCCGAGCCCCGGTGTGGTTGCTACGGATTCACGTGAGAACGCACGTAGCGAGCTCGTTGGCGGGCCGTCACCGGCCCGCCAAGCCACACTCACCTGAAATCGGTGGGGTTTCAGTGCGTGGCCTTAGTCCGGTGTGCGGCTTCGTCTGCCTTGCGGGCGGCGATGATGCGTTCAAGCCCGTCGCGGGCCTCAAGCAGGGGACGCTTGAGCCCTGGCTTGTCAGCGGCGAGGGTCTCGATTGCCTGAGTTGTCGCCTGCAATGTGGCCGGTGTGGCCGCGAAGTACGGGTAGAGCCCCGTCACTAGTCGTTGTGACATCTCATAGCTTGCGTCATCCCACATCGCGGCGAGGTTCTCGAAGTAGAGCTCAGCGTATGGCGCCAAGAGGTGATCGTCGTGGCAACGGTTGAAGCCCAAGAGCGTGGCTCGCTGCATAGTGTTCGTCAGGTTTTGCTCCTTGACCATCGCTTCCCACGCCTTCTGCTTAGCCTCAGGATTTGGCAGTGCAGCTTTAGCGGTTTGCGCGCTCGTCGCGCCTGTTGCCGAGGAATCCTTCGCGTACTCAGCATCGATCTCGGCTTCGCCGATGCGGCCACCGGTCGCGAGGGAAATCAGGAGGGTCCAGGAGAGGTCCTGATCGATCTCAAGACCGGACAGCGAAGTCTCCCCGCTACGGAGATCTTCAATAATGCCCAACTGAACATCGCTATTGGCGAGGCGAGCGAAAGCGTTGACGAGCTGGAACTGCATGTCGCTACCACGGGCAGCCTCTTGAGCTGCACCCCACAAAACATTGCCGGCCCGCTGCCGCAGCGTCTCGGCCTTAGAAGGGCGCACATAGTGCTTGAGTGCGTACTCAAGCTGACGCACCAGAAGGTTGGCAAGGGTCGCGTCAGTCTCGGCAGGAAGGTGGGTCAGGACGGTATCGACGAAGGTTGTTGCCGCGAGCTCCCCATCACGGGTAGCGTCCCACAGCGAGGACCACACAACCGCTCGATCCAGCGGTTCCTGCAGCCCGGACACGTGCCGGATAGCGGTATCTAGAGAGGCTGAATCCAAGCGGATTTTCGCGAATCCCAGATCAGCGTGATTAGGCAGAACAAGGTCAGGGGTAGGTACCCGCCCAGCCTGCTCTATGACGGTCTTCTCACCCTCGATATCCACATCAAGGCTCACATCACGTGTGAGGTTATGTGCAGCATCAAGCGTGTAGAAAGCGAGCTTGATGTGCTGTTTACGCAGATGCGGGTGCGCCTCGGGCGCACTCTGGGTCACGGTGAGATCGGCAAGGTATCCGTCTTCGTCGATGTCATAGTCGATCTTAAGAGTGTTGACACCGCAGGTTTCCAGCCACTGCTGAGACCACTCGCTCAAGTCTCGCCCGGAAGCCTTTTCAAGGTGGCGCAGCAGATCTTTAAGCTCGGCGTTGCCCCACGCGTTCTCCGCGAGATACGCCCGGACGCCCTCCATGAACGCTTCCTGGCCAACCCAAGCAACCAGCTGACGCAGCACAGCGGCGCCCTTAGCGTAGGTGATGCCATCGAAGTTCGCGTTGACCGCGTCGAGATCCACCATGTCGGCAGTAATCGGGTGTGTGGTCGGCAACTGATCCTGAGCGTAGGCCCAGGTCTTCTCGGAAGCCGCGAACGTCGTCCATGCGTGAGGGGACACGCCAGATTCAACCGCGCAGAGGTGAGACATGAACTCGGCGAAGGACTCGTTAAGCCACAAGTCATCCCACCAACGCATCGTGACGAGGTCGCCAAACCACATGTGAGCGAGCTCGTGCAAAACGGTGATGTCGCGGCGTTCACGTAACGCGCCGGAAACCTTGGAACGGAACACGTAGTCTTCCAGGATCGTCACACAACCGGCGTTCTCCATCGCGCCGGCGTTGAAGTCTGGAACAAAGATCTGGTCGTATTTAGTGAACGGGTACGGGGTCCCGAACTGCTCTTCAAAGAACCTGAACCCGGCCTTAGTGGTTTCGAACAGGTTCTGGGCGTCTACGTATTGTGCAAGTGAAGCGCGAGAATAGACGCCGAGCGGCACGCTACGGCCATCTTCTGCCTTGTAGACGTCCGTGGTTCCCTTGTACGGGCCTGCCACGAGCGCTGTGATGTAGGAGGAAATGCGTGGCGTGGCTGGGAAGACCCAACGCGCGATGTCGGTTTGGGGTTGCGTGCCCTGTTCCGTTGGGGTCGCCTCAGCAGGTAGAGGTTGCGGCTGTGGGGTCGGCTGATTGGAGATCACTGTCCAGTGAGCCGGGGCATCGACCGTGAAGCTGAAGGCCTGCTTGAGGTCCGGCTGTTCAAAAGTAGGGAAAACACGGCGTGCATCCGGAACCTCGAACTGGGTGTATAGGTAGACCTCGTTATCGACTGGGTCTACAAAGCGGTGCAGACCTTCACCGGTGGAGGAGTAGTGGAAATCCGCGTCGATCTCCAAGAGGTTCTCCGATTTCAGATCCGGCAGCTGGATCCGGTATTCATCCGCGTGGGTCGCGGGATCGAGGTCTTTGCCGTTGAGGGTAATCGAATGGATGCGCGCTGTGATTGCGTCGATGAACGAGGACGCGCCTGGAACGGAACGAAACGCGATGGTTGCTTTAGTCCGGAACGTTTCGCTACCTGTGGTGAGATCCAGGTGGATGTGGGAGGACTGAGCCACTAACTGACGGGAGCGTTGCATCGCTTCGTCGCGGGTCAGGTTAAGTCCAGGCACAGGTAGTCTCCTCTAATTTTGGTGCTCTCAGGGGCGCAGGTGAGTGATGTCAAGGCTTTCTTGAATAGTTTCCCACTTGGGATGCAATCTAACCAGACGTGCGCGCTTGCTTCTTGCCTAGAATACTCTTTGAGAGTTTCGATTACGTCGCCTTGGAGGGAATGTGCGTATCCACATCGCTACAGATCACGCGGGTCTCGAACTGAGCCACCATCTGATCAAAGTCCTGGGGGAGGACGGTCACGAAGTTATTGACCACGGCCCGCAAGAATACGATCCACTCGATGACTACCCAGGGTTCTGCATCAATGCCGCGGTAGCCGTCGCTCAAGACTGGGATAACGGTGTCGAAGCACTCGGAATCGTTTTGGGTGGCTCAGGTAACGGTGAACAGATCGCCGCGAACAAGGTCAAAGGAATCCGCGCAGCACTCGTCTGGAACGAAGAGACCGCAAAGCTCGCCCGCGAACACAACAACGCCAACGTCGTAGCCATAGGCGGCCGCCAGCACACGATAGATGAAGCAACCGAACTCATCCGCACATTCATTGCCGAGCCGTTCCCAGGAGACGAACGTCACCTACGTCGCATCGGGAAGATCGGGGTTTACGAGACCACCGGCGACATCCAGATGTAGCGGAGCATGATGCGGGACTAGACCGGTAGCGAAGTTAGTTCTGTACTGAAAACGGTTCTGTACTGAAAAAGGTTCTCCCGAAACACTTCCACGTGTTTCGGGAGAACCTTTTTGCCCTAGGAACCTTACCTGTGCCGGGAACCTTAGATGTCCATTCCAGAGCGGGTGACGAGAATCGAACTCGCGTAACTTGCTTGGAAGGCAAGGGCTTTACCATTAAGCTACACCCGCATGGCACGCTCACTGGAGCGACCGGAACCACTCTAACAGTGCGAACGAGTTCACCAAAATTTCGCCTCGCGAGGCAAACAGTGGATTTCGTAAAAATAAAAACCTCGTATACAGTGATCACTGGTCCTGAACCGGCCACGGTCAGTAGCGCATTGCTGAATCTACTAGCCATGTGAATGCGTCACGACATTGAAGTCTAGGCTTTATAGCCTAGAGCCAATAGTTTCAGGAACTTTCGGAAATAGGGTACGATTTCAGTTTGGCGCACAGATGTGCTTAGATGGATCGGTGCCTATCCCGGGATGTAGCTCAGCTTGGTAGAGCGCGCGCTTTGGGAGCGTGAAGTCGCAGGTTCAAATCCTGTCATCCCGACTCTTTCAATATCTTGCGAGGCCCGCCAGCCGAATCTTCGGACGGCGGGCCTTACTTGAATCACTTTCATAATTGACTAGACGTCAGGAGCATCAGCACAGTGAAAACCTCGCTCGAGCGTGTGACGCCCACCCGGGTCAAGCTGAACATCGAGGTCCCGTTTGCCGACTTCAAGCCGGCTCTGGATGCCTCGTATAAGGAAGTAGCCCAGCAGATCCAGGTCCCTGGCTTCCGCCGCGGCAAGGTTCCTGCAGTGATGATCGATCAGCGCGTAGGCCGCGAATACGTCGTCGAGAACGCACTGAACAGCCAGCTGGACTCCTACTACCAGCAGGCGCTGGCTGAAACCGGCGTTGTCCCACTGGCTCGCCCGGAGGTTGAGGTCGAGCAGGCTCCTTCGCTCAACGAAGCTGATAACGAAGCCGACGTTTCGCTCACCATCACCGTCGATGCTCGCCCTGAAATCGAGGTGCCAAACTACGAGGGCATCGAGCTCACCGTTGAGCCACGCGAAGCTAAAGACGAGGACGTGCAGAAAGCCCTCGATGAGTTGCGCGGCCGCTTCGGCACACTCAAGACCGTGGACCGCCCTGCTCAGGATGGCGACTTCACCACGATCGATATCGCAGCCTCCATCGACGGTGAGACCGTTGATGAGGCAACCGGCCTCTCGTACGAGATCGGCTCGGGTACCATGCTCGAAGGCATCGACGAGGCGTTGATTGGCTTGTCCGCTGACGAGGACGCCGCATTCGAAACCAAACTGGCGGGCGGTGAGCACTCCGGTAAGGACGCTACCGTGAAGGTCACCCTGACCGCTGTCAAGGAGCGCGAGCTACCGGAAGCTGATGATGAGTTCGCTCAGCTGGCCTCCGAATTCGACACGATCGAAGAGCTCCGCGACTCCCTGCGCGAAGGTGCGGAGAAAGACGCAGTCATGCAGCAGGGCGTCGAGGCTCGCGACAAGGCACTTGATGCGCTCCTTGAGAAGGTCGAGGTCGCGCTACCAGAGAGCGTCATCGAAGAGCAGGTTGAAGCGCACTTCAACTCGGCTAACCAAGATGATGACCACGACACCGAAGAGCACCGTAAGGAAGTTCGCCAGAACACCGAGAAGGCTTTCCGCGCCGAGGTAGTCCTCGACAAGATCGCTGAGGAAGAAGAGATCGGCGTCGAGCAGAACGAATTGCTCGAATACATCTTCCAGACCTCCCAGCAGTACGGCATGGACCCACAGCAGTTCATGCAGATGCTCGGCCAGGGCGGCCAGATCGAGGCAGTTGTAGGCGAGGTTCGCCGCCGTAAGGCCCTCGCTAAGGTCCTCGAGTCAGCGAAGGTCACGGACACCGACGGCAAGGACGTCGACCTGACCCCGTTCGTCACCCCAGAAGGTGAACAGGAGACTGAGGAAGCAACCGAGGAGAACTAAATCCTCGTGCAGAACCCCGTGTGGCCCCGCTAGATCATCTAGCGGGGCCACATCCACGTTAAAGGCACGGAGTTGTCTGTGAGGCATCCGCGTTGTCGTCAGCGATCCGCGCGATCGCTGAGTCGTGGACCCGGTGCCTGGGTTGTCCGCTCCTAGCGAGTGAGCTCACGCCGTAAGCGAAACACCCTGTTTTCCCCCTGATAAGCAACGGCCCCCTAGGTAATGTCGTTAGCAAGCAATTCATGTAGACCCGCTATGGGTTTACCTCTGAGGACCTCACAGAGAGGGAGAAGTATGACGAGCTCTGAAGAGACACCGAGCATGTCCTCCGTAGACCCGGCAATGCAGGAAGACTACATTTACAAGCGCCTGCTGAAGGAACGCATCATCTGGTTGGGCAGTCAGGTAGAAGACAAGATCGCCAACACGATCTGCTCCCAGTTGCTACTACTCTCCGCGGAAGACCCGGAAGCGGACATCTACCTCTACATCAACTCACCAGGTGGCTCGATCACCGCGGGCATGGCCATCTACGACACGATGAAGTTCATCCCGAACGACGTCGTGACCGTCGCTACCGGCCTCGCAGCATCGATGGGCCAGTTCCTGCTGTCCTCCGGAACCAAGGGCAAGCGCTATGCGACCCCGAATGCCCGCATCCTGATGCACCAGCCATCCGGCGGCATCGGAGGCACCGCATCTGACATTCGTATTCAGGCTCAGCTGATCCTGCACATGAAGAAAGTCATGAGCGAACTGACCGCGGAACAGACCGGCCAGCCACTTGAGAGGATCCTCAAAGATAACGAGCGCGACTCCTGGTTCACAGCAGAAGAAGGCAAGGAATACGGCTTCTTCGACCACATCGCCGTGAACGCATCCTCCGTGACTGGCACCGGCGGCGTCCAGAACTAAGCCCAACGTCTTCTAAGGAGAACTCATGAACTCTGATCCACAGAACTTCTCTGCGGCGGCGGGCAACCTTCCTGAAAACCGCTACATCCTCCCACAGTTCGAGGAACGCACCCCGTACGGCTTCAAGCGTCAAGACCCTTACGCCAAACTGTTCGAAGATCGCATCGTGTTCCTCGGCGCACAGGTCGATGACGCATCCGCTGACGATGTGATGGCGCAGCTGTTGGTCCTTGAATCGATGGACCCGGAACGCGACATCACGATGTACATCAACTCGCCGGGTGGCTCATTCACCGCGATGACTGCGATTTATGACACGATGCAGTTCATCCGTCCCGAAATTCAGACGGTATGCCTCGGCCAGGCCGCATCAGCTGCCGCAGTACTTCTCGCTGCAGGTACCCCGGGCAAGCGCCTGGCATTGCCGAACGCTCGCGTACTGATCCACCAGCCTGCGATGGGCGGGGGAGAGCGCGGCACGGCGACCGACCTGCAGATCCAGGCCGATGAGGTCCTGCGTATGCGTCAGTGGCTTGCAGACACGCTCGCGGAACTGTCGAATCAGACCTCCGAACAGGTCGACAAAGACATCGAACGTGACCTGTTCATGACCGCGGCAGGCGCGAAGGAGTATGGCCTGATCGATGAGGTTGTCACCTCGCGTAAGATGACCCGCTCATAAGCGCAACGCTTCGCGTGACGCACCTCAGCGCACACAGTTAATGAGTGTGACTCAATCGAAGAAGGCGCGCGCACAGATAAGGCGCGTGTTTGCCTCAGCTTCCTCATAGAATAGGGGAGTCGAAGGGTGAACACGCGCCTTATCTATGCATAAGTGTCAGACCCCTGGCCTAGAGTGGAAGCTAGTCAGAGCGCAGGCGAGTTGCCTGCGCAGAAAAGTTCTAAGGAGTTCTCGTGAGCGAAGCTACGGATCTGTTGAAATGCTCTTTCTGTGGGAAGAGCCAGAAGCAGGTTCGCCGTCTCATCGCGGGCCCAGGGGTTTACATCTGCAATGACTGCATCGAGGTATGCAACGAGATCATTGAAGAGGAAAGCGTAGAGGTTGAGGAAACCCAAGAGATGGAGTTGCCTCGCCCGCAAGAGATTTACGAGCACCTCGAGAAGTTCGTTGTAGGGCAGGAAGCCGCCAAGCGTGCCTTGTCTGTTGCGGTCTATAACCACTACAAGCGCATTAACGGCAACGGTTCGGCAGGTAGCGAATCGCTCAAGGACTTTGACGAGGTTGAGGTAGCGAAGTCCAACATCATGCTCGTTGGGCCAACCGGTTCAGGTAAAACCTATCTCGCCCAGACCTTAGCGCGTCGCCTCAACGTTCCTTTCGCTGTTGCTGATGCCACGAGCCTGACCGAAGCCGGCTATGTTGGTGAAGACGTTGAGAACATCCTCCTGAAGCTTCTCCAAGCAGCTGACTTCGATGTTGAACGTGCCCAGCACGGCATCATCTACATTGACGAGATCGACAAGATCTCACGTAAGTCTGAGAACCCATCGATCACCCGCGACGTATCGGGTGAGGGCGTTCAGCAGGCTCTGCTGAAGATCCTGGAAGGCACGGTCGCTTCCGTCCCGCCCCAGGGTGGACGGAAACATCCGCACCAGGACTTCTTGCAGATCGATACGACCAACGTTCTGTTCATCGTGGCTGGCGCGTTCGCGGGTCTCGACGACATCATCGCCGCCCGAGCTGGCCGCAAGGGGATCGGCTTTGGCGCTCCGCTGACTACGCTGAAGGCTGACGAGGTTTCCTATGCCGACGTTCAGCCAGAAGACCTCCTCAAGTTCGGTTTGATTCCAGAGTTCATTGGTCGCCTCCCCGTGATCACCGCGGTAGAGAACCTTGACCGTGATGCGTTGATCTCGATCCTCACCGAACCTAAGAACGCTTTGATCAAGCAGTACCAGAAGATGTTCATGTTCGACGGCGTGCGCCTGACCTTCGAGGAGGGTGCGCTCGGTGCGATCGCCGATATGGCTTTGGAACGCGGAACGGGTGCCCGTGGCCTGCGTTCGATCCTCGAAGAATCGCTTGGCTCGATCATGTTCGATGTTCCGGGCCGTAGCGATGTCGCCGAAGTCATCGTGACTGAAGACGTCATCACTGACGGTAAAGAACCTCAGTTGGTTCTGCATCCGGGCATCGAAGAACGCAAGTCTGCATAGACGCAGTATTGCCCTCTCAGGAGAGGACTGCTGAGTAACGCGAGTCTTCCAAACATGAAGGTCCCTGTCACGCGCATAGTCGCGTGACAGGGACCTTCATGTTCGCTATCCGTTAGGTTATGCTTCCTCGGCCTGTTCTAGCTCGACGTCGGAGACAACCAGTTCGGTGCCGCCAACAACAAGCTCGAGCGAATCCGCTGCTGTAGCAGCCGAGAGATCTTCGAGCGCTGCACGCACCCGTTCGATTATGGCATCCGGACCCGTGATCGTTCCGGAAAGAACACGCGTGCGCTGCTTGACCTTCGCATCGGACTTAGCCTTACGCAAACCGATGAGGGCTTGACCAACGCTCGGCAGAATCTCGGCGTCGGCATCTGCAAGGCCAGCGCGGATCTCCTCAGCCTTCGGCCAGGCCGCACGGTGCACAGAACCAGCACGCCACCAGGACCACACTTCCTCAGTAGCGAACGGCTGGAACGGTGCCAGCAGGCGAAGCAACGCATCGAGGGTTGTGGCGAGAGTAGCGCGGACGGACGCGGTCTCAGCCTCCGAACGGCCGCCGTATGCGCGGTCCTTGATGAGCTCAACATAGTCGTCGGTGAAGTCCCAGAAGAAGGACTCCGTGAGATCGAGCGCGCGCGCATACTCATAAGCCTCAAACGCCGCGGTGGCTTTCTCAATCACCTCAGCGAGGCGGACCAAGAGCGAGCGGTCCAACGGGTTCGTGACAACATCAGCGGAGCCGTGCAGGATCTGCGATTCGTCAGCGCCCAAGTTCAAAGCGAACTTCGATGCGTTGAGCAGCTTGATCGCAAGGCGACGGCCGATCTTCATCTGACCGACCTCATACGCGGTGTCCGCACCCAAGCGGGCCGAGGCGGCCCAGTAGCGAACTGCATCGGAGCCGAACTGGTCCAGGATCTCGGTTGGAACAACCACATTGCCCTTGGACTTGGACATCTTCTTGCGGTCCGGGTCCAGGATCCAACCCGACAGTGCCGCGTTCTTCCACGGCGCAACACCTTCGAGCGAGTTGGAGCGGACCACCGTGGAGAACAGCCAGGTACGGATGATGTCGTGGCCCTGCGGGCGCAGATCGAACGGGAAGACATTACGGAAACGCTTCTCGTCGACACCCCAGTTCCCAACGATCTGCGGGGTCAAGGACGAGGTAGCCCACGTGTCGAGCACGTCAGGATCCCCCATGAACCCACCCGGCTGATCGCGCTGCTCAGCCGTGTATCCAGCAGGGACGTCTTCGAGAGGATCAACAGGAAGCTGCTGCTCATCCGGGATGATCGGGTTCTCGTAGTCCGGCTCGCCGTCCTGGGTGATCGGGTACCAGATGGGGAACGGCACGCCGAAGAAACGCTGGCGAGAAACAAGCCAGTCACCGTTGAGGCCCTCAACCCAGTTCTCGTACCGGGAACGCATATGGCCGGGGTGCCATTCGAGTTCACGCCCGCGCTCAATGAGTTCGTCACGGCGCTCGGCATCGCGGCCACCGTTGCGGATGTACCACTGGCGGGAGGTCACGATCTCGAGCGGGCGTTCGCCCTTCTCAAAGAAGTTCACGGCATGCTTGATCTTGGTCGGCTCCGCGAGCAACAGCTCAGCCTCGCGCAACTGGTTCACCACGGACTCTTTAGCGGAGAAGATCGTCTTCCCAGCCATCTGCTCGTAGGCTGCACGCCCGGCATCGGTAGTGATCCACTCTGGGGTTTCGCGCATGAGGCGGCCATCACGGCCCACAATAGAGCGGGTCGGAAGGTTGAGCTCACGCCACCAGGTCACGTCGGTAGCGTCACCGAACGTACAGATCATCGCGATACCAGTACCCTTATCAGGCTTGGCAAGCGGATGCGGATGCACCTCAACCTCAACACCGAATAGCGGCGAAGTAACGGTGGAACCGAATAGGTCTTGATAGCGTTCATCATCCGGGTGAGCCACCAATGCGACGCACGCAGGCAAAAGCTCAGGGCGCGTCGTCATGATTTCGATGCCGCGGCCATCTGCCGCAGTGAAGTTGAAGCGGTGCTGTGCGCCGTCCACCTCGCGGTCCTCAAGCTCCGCCTGGGCTACAGCGGTGCGGAAGGTCACGTCCCACATCGTTGGGGCCTCGGCCATGTAGGCGTTGCCTGCGGCAAGATCACGCAGGAAGGCACGCTGGCTGGTGGCGCGGGAGTGCTCATCGATCGTGCGGTAGGTGATGTTCCAGTCGACCGAGAGGCCGAGCCGGGTGAAGAGGTCCTCAAAGACTTTCTCGTCTTCTTCGGACAGCTTCAGGCACAGGTCGATGAAGTTGTGACGCGAGATCGCGTCCCAGTCACGCTGGTTCTTCGCAGGCTGAGCTGGCGGCTGATAGTCAGGGTCGTAGGGGACTGCCGGATCGCAACGCACACCGTAATAGTTCTGTACGCGGCGCTCTGTTGGCAGGCCGTTATCGTCCCAGCCCATGGGATAGAAGACGTTCTTGCCGTTCATGCGCTGGTAGCGGGCCAGTACGTCGGTCTGCGTGTAGGAGAACACGTGTCCTACGTGGAGGGAACCAGAGGCCGTAGGCGGTGGCGTGTCGATCGAGTAGACATCAGCGCGGGTGGTGTCCTCGTTGAAGCTGTAGGTGCCTTCTTCGGCCCAACGCTGATTGAGTTTCTCTTCGAGGCCTTCAAGGCCTGGACGGTCGGGAACATTGATTTCAGTGGGCGTGTCTGTGCCCTGAGGATTCTCAGACATGCGGCCATTCTCCCATGTATGTAGGGGGATTACGGCAAGGGTGTAGTGGGGTTTGCGTCACGACGTACAGTTGATGCCATGGCTTCTGATATTCCCGCATCGAGTATTCCCGCACCGAGCAGTTCTTCATCCTCGCCGCTTGCCTCGGCTGGTTCCCATTGTGCTGTCGTCACGGGTGCTTCCGCCGGTATTGGTCGCGCGACGGTGGTTGCTTTGCGTCAGGCTGGCTGGGAAGTGATTGCAGTTGCCCGTCGGGCTGAGAAGCTGGAGGCCCTGGCGGCAGAGACCGGATGCCGTGTGGTAGCTGCTGACATCACCTCGGATGTTGAAGTTGACCGTATTGTGGCCGCAGCGGTCGATGCGGGAGCGGACACCCTCATCAACATCGCCGGTGGCGCACGCGGCCAGGAACCGGTAGCTGAAGCTGACCTTGAGCACTGGCAGTGGATGTATAACAACAACGTGATCGGTACGCTCAAGCTCACGAAGGCTTTGCTTGGGCATCTGCGGGCGGTTGATGGTGGCGGTACGGTTCTGAACCTCACCTCGACCGCTGGCATCGTCTCGTATGAAGGCGGGGCTGGCTATAACGCGGCGAAGTCGGCAGAGCGCGCGTTGACCCAGGTTCTGCGGCTTGAGGAGGCAGAGAATAACGTCCGTGTCATCGAGGTTCTGCCTGGGATGGTTGCGACCGAGGAGTTTTCACTGCGGCGTTTCGGCGGCGACCAACAGCGGGCAGACGCCGTATATGAGGGTGTCGAGAATCCACTTACCGCGGAGGATGTGGCTTCGGTTGTTTCCTTCGCGGTCAACGCTCCGCATCACGTGAATATCGACGAGGTTGTTATCCGGCCTGTAGCGCAGGCCGCGCAGCACAAAGTGATTCGCGGCACACTCGGCCAGAAGTAGCTCGCGGCTGTGATGGATTTTGCCGCCAATTCAGCTAAAATCATTGACAGACAATTGAGGCACTGACCCGGCAATCACCGGTGAGCCTTCCGGAAGAAAACCCACTATCAACATGGTTGGGTGAGTAGAACCGGACGGGACAGCCCGTTACAGCTGAGCACGAGTGGCTGGCGTTTTCTTGACTCCAGCAATCGGGGTGGTACCGCGGATCACCGATGCGTTGCATCGTGTGGCTCGTCCCCTTTCCCACGACGATGACCTGGCCGTACTAGGTCTAAGAGCTGGAAAGGCACCCATGCATAGTCCTCGTGAATCTCACTATCCTCGCGTCACAACCGACCCGTCGGGTGAGACCCCGTCGTCTCCGCATTTCCCGTCAATCGAAGAGCGGATCCTCGAGTTCTGGGACAAGGACGGAACGTTCCAGGCCTCGATCGATCAGCGTGAGGGCGGCGAGAACGAATTCGTCTTCTACGACGGCCCTCCTTTCGCAAACGGCCTGCCTCACTACGGCCACCTGTTGACCGGCTACGTCAAGGACCTCGTGGCCCGGTATCAGACGCAGCGTGGCCGCCGCGTGGAACGTCGCTTCGGTTGGGACACCCATGGTCTGCCGGCTGAGCTTGAGGCGATGAAGCAGCTCGGCATGACGGATAAGAACGAGATCCTCGAGATGGGGATCGACAAGTTCAACGCGGCCTGCCGTGAGTCGGTGCTCAAATACACCGAAGAGTGGCAGACGTATGTGACCCGCCAAGCGCGTTGGGTGGATTTCGAAAACGACTATAAGACGCTGAACCCGTCCTTCATGGAGTCGGTCTTGTGGGCGTTCAAGACGCTCCACGAGAAGGACCTCACGTATGAGGGTTTCCGCGTCCTTCCGTACTGCTGGCGTGACGAGACCCCGCTGTCCAACCACGAGTTGCGCATGGATGAAGACGTGTACAAGGATCGACAGGATCCAACGGTCACGGTCACGTTCCCCATCACCGCTGAAGGCGATAACCCGCTGGCAGATGAGCTCACGGGCGTCGCCGTGCTCGCCTGGACCACGACCCCGTGGACTCTGCCGACCAACCTCTCGCTGGTAGTGGGCCCACAGATCGAGTACGCAGTGCTTCCCGCCGGGCCGGAGCAGCCTAAGACCAACACGGTCGCCGCGGGCGCTCGCTACCTGCTGGCGAAGGATCTGATCGCGGCTCACGCTAAAGACCTCGGCTACGCGGATGCTGATGCAGCGCACGATGCGGTGGTCGCCACATACTCCGGCGAGCAGCTGGCGGGATTGCATTATGAGCCGCTGTGGCAGGTTCTGGCTGATAACGAGAAGTTCGATACATCCAATGCCTACCGGATCCTGGTAGATGACTATGTCACGACTACGGACGGTACCGGCGTTGTTCACCAAGCCCCCGCATATGGTGAGGATGACCAGCGGGTGTGTGAAGCCAACGGGATTCCTGTGATCTTGTCGGTGGATGAGGGCGGCCGTTTCTTGCCGTTCTTCAAAGGCACCGAGCTCGAGGAGATCGCAGGCGTCCAGGTTTTCGATGCGAACCCGGCGATCATCGCGAGCCTCAAGGCCAACGCTCGCCTCATGCGGCAAGCGACCTACAACCACTCCTATCCACACTGCTGGCGTTGCCGCACACCGCTGATCTACCGCGCGATCACGTCGTGGTACGTCAAGGTCACCGAGTTCAAGCAGGACATGCTTGATCTGAACCAGCAGATCAACTGGATCCCTTCCAACGTCAAGGATGGCCAGTTCGGTAAGTGGCTTGAAAATGCGCGTGACTGGTCGATTTCCCGCAACCGTTTCTGGGGTTCCCCGATCCCGGTCTGGAAGTGCGACTGCGGCGAGTGCGAACACATCGAGGTTTTCGGTTCGCTTGCTGAACTTGAGGAACGCTTCGGTCGTCTGCCACGCAACCATGAGGGCGAAGTCGACCTGCACCGCCCATTCATTGACGAACTCACCGTCGAGTGTGGCGCTGAATGCTGTGGCGATGGCTGCCAAGGCGTGATGCGTCGCGTCGAGGACGTTTTGGATGTGTGGTTCGATTCCGGCTCGATGCCCTACGCTCAAGTGCATTACCCGTTCAGCAACGAAGAGTGGTTCGATACCCACAACCCGGCGGACTTCATTGTTGAATACATCGGCCAGACCCGTGGCTGGTTCTACACGATGCATATCCTTGCGACCGCGCTCTTCGGTCGCCCGGCGTTCACGAACGTGATCTCTCACGGTATCGTGTTGGGCTCGGATGGTCAGAAGATGTCGAAGTCGCTGCAGAACTATCCGGACGTCAACGAGGTTCTGGACCGCGATGGTTCTGACGCGATGCGCTGGTTCTTAATGTCTTCGCCTATCTTGCGTGGCGGTAACTTGATCGTCACCGAGGAAGGCATCCGTGAGGGCGTCCGCCAGGTTCTTCTGCCGTTGTGGAGCACGTGGTATTTCTTCACCCTGTACGCAAACTCCTCGTTCGGTGGCAAGGGCTATGAGGCTCAAGAACGTTACGACGCGAAGGATCCGTTGGATCGGTTCTTGCTCGCTGCTACCGGCGATTTGGTTCGCGATGTTCGCGATTCGATGGATCGCTACGAGGTTGCAGGCGCTACCGAGGCTTTGCGTCGCTTCACCGATTTGCTGACCAACTGGTATGTGCGCCGCTCTCGTCACCGTTTCTTCGAGGAAGACACGGAGGCGATGGATGTTCTGTACACCGTTTTGGAGACGGTGTGCCGTGTTGCTGCTCCGCTGTTGCCGCTGGCTACTGAGGAGATGTGGCGTGGCCTGACGGGTGGCCGTTCGGTGCATTTGACGGACTACCCGGATGCGGATAAGTTCCCGCAGGATCCGCAGCTGGTTGAGCTCATGAACCTGACGCGTTCGATCACTTCTCAGGGTTCTAGCTTGCGTAAGGCTCACCAGTTGCGTGTTCGTTTGCCGCTGGCCGCGATGGATGTTGTGGTCGATGGCGCGGCACAGTTGCAGGGTACGTTCGCTGACATCATCGCTGATGAGCTGAACCTCAAGGAGGTTCGCCTAGCTGATGCCGCTGAGGTCGACGAGGCCGCCTACGGCATCACCCGCACGCTGGTGGTGAACGCTCGCGCCGCCGGCCCGCGTTTGGGTAAGCAGGTTCAGCAAGCGATCAAAGCGTCGAAGACAGGTGACTGGTCTGTTGCCGAGGACGGCACGGTGACCGCTGGCGGGCTTGAACTGCATGAGGGTGAGTACACACTCACCACGGTTGTCGATGAGGCCTCGGCTGGCGCTCGTGCGGCAGCGGTTCTGCCTTCGGGTGGCTTTGTGGTTCTGGACACTCACGTGACCCCGGAGCTGGAAGCCGAAGGTGTTGCTCGCGACGTGATCCGTGTGATCCAGGCCGCGCGCCGTGATTCCGGTTTGAGCGTGGGCCAACGCGCCAAGGTCGTTGTCCGTGCTGAGCAGGCGGTAGTCGATGCGGTTGAAGCGCATCGTGAACTGGTTGCGGGGGAGACCCTTGCTGTCGAGCTCGCAACTGAAGCCGCGGATGTTGATGCGCCGAGCGCTACGGTCGAGGCGGCGGATGCCGCTGATGGTGCCGGGCAGGAAGGCTGAACGTTTCGTGTCTGAACACAACGCACCGGATCTGAAAGACCCGGAAGGTGTGGCTCGGGTGTACGCGCAGTTGCTTGCGCGTGCCCCGGAGAACAAGATAGAACCCCGCATGAACGCGATGCGGCGGGCCATGGATGTTCTGGGGGATCCGCAGAAGGCGGCCCCGGTCATCCACATCACCGGAACGAACGGGAAGACCTCGACCGCCCGCATGATTGAGTCGCTCCTGCTTGCTCATGACATACGTACGGGCCGTTTCACAAGCCCGCACTTGGTGAGCGTCACCGAGCGGATCGTGATAGACGGGCATCCGGTCGCTGACACCACACTGGTTCGGATATGGGATGAGATCCAGCCCTACCTTGAGATAGTGGACGCCGAACTGCGTGAGCAAGGGGAGAACCCGATCACGTTTTTCGAGGCGGTCACGATCCTCGCCTTCGCTGTCTTCGCTGATGAACCAGTTGAAGTTGTTGTGCTTGAAGTCGGTTTGGGCGGGGCCTGGGACGCCACCAACGTCGCCGATGGTCAGGTTGCCGTGGTCACGCCGATCGACCTTGACCATACGGACCTTCTTGGCGATACCCTCCACGACATCGCTTCTGAGAAGGCAGGCATCATCAAGCAGGACGCGATCCTGGTTTCGTCCGTTCAGGATCCGGAGGCCGCGCAAGTTCTGCTCGATGCCGCCAAAGAGAAGGGCGCACAGTGGCGTTTCGAAGGTGTTGAGTTCGGTACTACCGAACGTCAGCTGGCTGTAGGTGGCCAACTGCTGACCATCCAGGGGCTCGCCGAGCGTTATACCGATATCGCGTTGGCTTTGCACGGTGAGCATCAAGCGCAGAACGCCGCGGTCGCTTTAGCTGCTGTGGAGGCGTTCCTCGGCGGGGGAGATAGACCGCTCAATATCGAGGTTGTGCGTGCAGGTTTCGGTGCTGCCGAGAGCCCCGGACGGCTCGAAACAGTGCGCACGTCCCCGACGTTCATTTTGGATGCTGCGCACAATCCCGCCGGTGTCACTGTGACAGCGAAAGCGCTCAAGGAAGCCTTCGGTTTCTCTCGTCTCGTATTGGTTTTGGGCATTCTGCAAGAGAAGGATGCCTTAGGGATGCTGATTCGTTGGCGTGAAGAGCTCGGTGAGCTGGTGCGTGACGTCGCTATCACGCAGTCGGATTCACCGCGCTCGATCCCGGCTGGGGATCTTGCCGCGCTGGCTGTGGACGCCGGCTTCGATGAAGAGGATATTTTCATCACGGAGTCGGTCCCGGACGCGCTGGATTGGGCTGCCGCGAAGGCAGATGAGGCCGAGGACATGGGCGGCGGAGTTCTAGTGACCGGCTCGATCACACTGATTGGTCAGGCGCGTGCCTTACTGAACCCGACGAAGGAGGTATAGGTGGCCCAGAAACGCTATACGAAGAAGCAGCTTGCTTGGCGGCCGGGTCAGCGCAAGCAGCAGCGGTCGATCGCTGTCATGTTTGGTTCCTCAACCTTGACGCTTGAAGCCCTCGTAGTGGTTTTCGCAGGCCTCGCACTTTTCGGTAAGCACGGCCTGATGGAAGGCGGCGGACTGCCGTATCTGCTCACGTGTGTAGTGATCGGTGTGGTGATGATCCTCACATGCGCTTTCTTGCGTTACCCGTGGGGCACCGCACTGGGGTGGAGCTTGCAAGTCGTGATGATCGCGCTCGGGATCTTGGAGCCGATGATGTACTTTGTTGGAGGGCTTTTCGGATGTATCTGGGCCTACGGGATTATCAAAGGCAAACAGATGGACCGGGAGAACGTCCAGCGGGCCCGGGAGCAAGCCGAATGGGAAGCTCAGCACGGAGAGGCCTAGCTACCAAGAGGGCGCTCGGTCTCGAAGGTGACGCTTAGGTCTGCCAGGTAGCCTCATATACGCTGAAGAGCAGAAGTTCCTCAAACATCTCCGAAAGTTCTAAGGACTCATTTTCATGGAATCCACTCTTGTATTGGTTAAGCCAGACGGCGTTGAACGTGGCTTGACGGGCCAGATTATGGCTCGCATCGAAGCTAAGGGCTACGTCATCACTAAGGCCAAGCTCGAGACCCCGTCCCGTGAGTTGCTCACAAAGCACTACGAAGAGCACGAGGGTAAGCCGTTTTATGAGCCGCTGCTCGAGTTCATGTCTTCGGGCCCGGTTTTCGCGATGCAGGTTGAAGGCAACCGCGTCATCGAAGGCTTCCGTTCGCTTGCTGGCGCGACCGACCCTACCGAGGCAGCTCCAGGCACGATCCGCGGCGACCTCGGCCGCGACTGGGGCGAACGAGTCCAGAAGAACCTCGTACACGGTTCCGATTCGACCGCCTCTGCAGAACGCGAGCTGGGTCTGTGGTTCGCTGACGCCTAAGCCGCCACCGGTTTCCAGGAACGCCTTGACATAGCGATGGCGTGGTCACCTAATAAAGGTGACCACGCCATCGTCATATATGGAGGCCTACACGGTTATGTACTGAGACGACGGTTATGTATTCAAGTCTGTGCGGTTAGGCACTGAGGTGTCTGTGCGCGGGCTAGCCGAAGAGCTGCTTCGAGAAGACCACCATGATGGACCCAGCACAGGCAACCAGGACAATGAACGAGGTCAGCCAGGCGCCGTGTTGGGCCCACCCGCGCAACACCTTCGGTGCAGGAAGATCATTGGTGAGGATATTCCTCGCCACATGCACCGGCAACAGAAGACCCATGAAGAACCAGCACACCATGCAGTAGAGGCACAGCGAACCGATCTCGTAGACCGCCTGGGTGTAGAGCCACACCAAAAAACCGGTAGCTGCGGCAGTCCCCAGCAAGTGGGCGTTCATGAACCAGCGCGGCAAACGCGTACCTGTGGCCAGCACAACGCCGACCACGATCAAGACAGTGAATCCGACCAGTCCAATAAAAGGATTCGGCGGACCGAAAACGGATGCCTGCGCGGACTTCATGACCGTGCTACACGAGAACGCGCCACCCACATCGCAGGCAGCAATGTGATTCGGGTTGATGTAGAGCTGGATCCGCTCAAGCGTGAGCTCCACAGCACCATAAAGCGAACCAACACCGCACACGAGCACAACCCACCCGAACCCGCGGGTGCTTGCCCACCACGGAAGCTCGTGGACACGCCCGGAACGATCAGCCGCCAGATTCTCACCGGAACCCTGACGATCTGTTGAAGCTAACGAGTTCATTGAAGCGAATTCCTTATCAGCATCTAGTGGTAGCGAGAACAATCTATGGTGATGTGAGACAATCAGTGTCAGAGCCTTCCGGATCCACAGGCCGGGGCGCTCTACTCACCGATTGTGTGTTTCCTTTTCGATAATACGTGTTTTGGTGGGTTTCCCTGGGCGGAGGGACACCGCAGTCAGATCCTTCGATCTTAAGCGGGCGTTCTGAACGCGGCTATGTGCTTGCTGCTGCACGCGCGCCGTAGCCTCGCTGCCAGGAAACCCGCATGAATATCGCATGAGCATCTCATGAGTTACCGGGGCGCGAGATCGCCCTCACCGCCGCACCATGACGCGGCTGGAATCATCCTCAAGGATGATCGAAGCGGATGAGACCGTGCGCTATTGAAGCCCGAATGGGCGCGAGGGAACACCGAAACGGTGGGTGCTTCGGTGTGAGAGGCCGAGCCGGACAATGACTTCCGGATCAAGCCGTTGCGTACACGCACTCTACGGCTTAGATCTGATGACGAGTACGAGGCCCCTGGCTGTGGCAGGAGGCCCGCTGGGAGTAGCCACCTATGGCGAAGAATAAAGAAGCAGAGACACAAGAATCTGCTGAACATACAGCCTCTGCTGAGAACGCGACATCGGCAGAAAACACCGCGACGGCTGAACAGGCAGCTAACGTCACGTACGATCCGTTCGCTATTCCAGACGTGCCGCTCGGTGACCTGCTGAGCACAGATGACCTTGTGAACGCAGAGAACGAATCCGTGCCCAAAGGTTCCCGCAACCATGACAATCATGAGCCGGAGCAGACAACGACCTCGCGTCGTCGCCGTCGCCGCCGCAGGGGAACTGAGGACATGGAGATCGAAGGCGGAAGCCACGACGACCCGCCAGGCACAGTCACTCGCGTGAGGGCTCCACGTTCCTCCGTGGATAAAGCACCCGACAAGGTCACGGCCGTGCGCGGCTCAACCCGGCTGGAAGCAAAGCGTCAACGCCGCCGCGAATCACGCGATATGGGCCGTCGCCGTCACGGCATCTCAGAAGCCGAGTTCCTCGCACGCCGTGAATCTATGGACCGCAAGATGGTCGTGCGTGAAGACGAGGACCGGATCCAGATCGGTGTGCTCGAAGACGACATCCTGGTTGAGCACTTCGTCTCCCACACAACCCAAGACTCTCTGATTGGCAACGTCTACCTGGGACGTGTGCAAAACGTGTTGCCTTCCATGGAAGCGGCCTTCGTCGATATTGGTCGCGGACGCAACGCTGTGCTTTATGCAGGCGAAGTCAATTGGGATGCTGCCCAGCTGGATGGCCAGGCAAAGCGAATCGAGAACGCACTCAAATCCGGCGACTCCGTCCTGGTTCAGGTCACTAAGGATCCGGTAGGGCACAAGGGTGCACGCCTGACGAGCCAGATTTCCCTGCCTGGCCGCTACCTGGTTTATGTTCCGGGCGGATCGATGACCGGGATTTCACGCAAACTCCCTGAAGTCGAGCGCACGCGTCTGAAGAAGATCCTGCGCGAGCACACCCCGGACGAGGCCGGCGTCATCGTTCGCACGGCTGCCGAAGGCGCCTCCGAGCAAGAACTCATGAACGACATCAACCGGCTGCGCGTTCAATGGGAAGCGATCGAAAAGGCCGCCAACTCGACGAAGACCCGCGCACCAGAACTGCTGTATGCAGAACCTGATCTGACCATTAAGACCGTTCGCGACGTGTTCAACGAGGACTTCTCTGAGCTCGTGGTTCAAGGCGAACACGTGTGGGACACGATCGAGGCATACGTCACCTACGTTGCTCCTGACCTGCTGGATCGTCTTTCCAAGTGGCAAGGCGAAGAAGACGTCTTCGACGCCAAACGCATCAACGAGACCCTAGCTAAAGCACTGGACCGGAAGGTCAACTTGCCATCGGGTGGCTCCTTGGTGATCGACCGCACCGAAGCCATGACGGTCATCGACGTCAACACCGGCAAGTTCACGGGAACCGGCGGCAACCTTGAAGAGACCGTCACCAAGAACAACCTTGAAGCCGCCGAAGAGGTAGTCCGTCAGCTTCGCTTGCGCGACATCGGCGGCATCATCGTGATCGACTTCATCGACATGGTCCTAGAGGCTAACCGCGACCTCGTGTTGCGTCGCCTTGTCGAATGCCTCGCCCGGGACCGCACCAAACACCAAGTCTCCGAGGTTACGAGCCTCGGCTTGGTTCAGATGACGCGCAAGCGCGTCGGAACCGGCCTGGTTGAAGTGTTCTCGACCTCGTGTGAGGCCTGCTCGGGCCGCGGCATCCTGATTCACGACGAGCCACTCATCGGTGGCGGACGCCAACAGCACGTGCACCGCCCGAATGACCGCCCAACACGTTCGGAACGCCGCAAGGCCCGCCAAGCAGAGCGTGAAGCCCAGCGTCAACAGCACGAAGATAAAAGGCACGAAAATTCGGGCAACAGCGAAGAGTCTGCTGAGCAGGAGCGTGAACGCGAGAAACGTGCTGCCGCCACGCGCGAAGCTTTGACCAAAATTGCGGCGGCTTCCCAACACGGTGACGACGCTGGAGGCGAGGCGGCGCTCAAGGAATCCGACGGTGCTGAAGCAACCCAGTCGGTGACTGAAACAGACCACGCGGAGCAGAAACACAATCCCGATGCGAACGATCGAGACGGGAAACGTGCTTCAGAGGCCTCGAGCGAGGGGCGCAGCCGCCGTCGCCGCCGCGGACGCCGTGGCCGTGGAGGACGCGGACGCCAGCGTAGCGAGCAACACGAGCGCACCGAAGATAGCGAGCACGCCGAGCACAACGGGCGCAGCGAAAACAACGGGTGCAGCAACGAGAAATCGGAAGCTGAAGCTAAGCCGGCGTCGAAATCGGCGCAACGCTCTGAAGCTGCCGAGCAGAAAGCGGCAGCGACTACTCAGCTTGCCCAGAAGGCTTCGGGTAGCGATACAGACTCGACGCAAGCGCGCGCTGGCGGCCGGCGTCGTCGACGTGCTGCCGGTTCGGCTCAAGGCTCTAGCACTACCTCGGCTGTCGAAGCGCGTGTGAACTCCGGCGCCCGTGTGAGCTCGAGTGATACCGCGAACAACACGCCAGAGCAAAAGGAGACAGAAGTCACGATGCTGGGTGTCGGTGTTTCCGCGGATCAGATTAAGCGCGGCTAGTACACGGGACACATCCGTCTTGCTAAGAGCGGCTAGCAAACAAACAAGAGCAATTGCGCCACGCACGCAAGCGCCTATTTGCTTGTAACGCCGTCTAAACGTAAGATGGACTGTCGGTGCGTGTGCCCGGGTCAGGTCTTTATAGTGACCTCGAGTCGAGATCCGTTTGTGATTCAAGGATCGTGTTAGAGGCTCAAGGGTTGTTCTGGTCGGGTAGTGCACGTTTCGAACGTTCATGTGGATGAGCTGTATTGCAGCAGGGATCCACTTTGCATTGTCCAAAGTCGAGAGAAGTGAGTACCAAGTGGTCTACGCGATTGTTCGCGCTGGTGGGCGCCAGGAGAAGGTCGCTGTTGGCGACATCGTGACCCTCGACCGCGTCCGCGATGAGATCGGTGACACGATCGAGCTCCCCGCGGTGCTGCTGGTCGACGGCGACAACGTGACGTCGGATGCCGACAAGCTTGCCAAGGTCAAGGTTCAGGCTAAAGTCCTGGAGAACCTACGTGGCAAGAAGATTGTCATCCAGAAGTACAAGAACAAGACCGGCTACAAGAAGCGTCAGGGTTTCCGCGCTGCATTGTCGCGCGTCGAGATCACCTCGATCGCCTGATACCCGGAAAACCATAACCCTCAAGCTCTAAGGTAGGCAGAAATGGCATCAAAGAAGGGCGTTGGCTCGACTCGTAACGGTCGCGACTCCAACCCGCAGTACCTGGGCATCAAGCGCTTTGGCGGCCAGACCGTCAAGGCAGGCGAGATCCTGGTTCGCCAGCGTGGCACCCGTTACCACGCAGGCGCCAACGTTGGCCGCGGCAAGGACGACACGCTGTTCGCACTTGCTGCAGGCTCGGTTGAGTTCGGTACGCGTCGCGGTCGTAAGACCGTCAGCATTGTCGGTGAGTAATCCTCGTCGCATCAATATCTTTCACCGGAAGCGGGGGAGACCTACGGGTCTTCCCCGCTTTCTTTTCCAAGCGGCAATAGCATTGGTATAGCCGGCAACCGCATTGCCGTTATAGCCGTAAAGCTTCCGGCTTGAACCGGTCAGTGCAGACAGCTGCCCACGAGGTGGGCAAAGGGAGGTCATCATGGCTACGTTCGTTGATCGCGTGACTGTCTTTGCGCGCGGTGGAAACGGAGGCCACGGCTGTGTTTCCGTGCATCGTGAAAAGTTCAAGCCTCTTGGCGGCCCGGATGGAGGCAACGGCGGTCACGGAGGCGACGTGATCGTGCGCGTGGATCCGCAAGTGAGCACACTGCTGTCTTTCCACCATGCTCCACACCAATCGGCTGAGAACGGTGAACCCGGGAAAGGGAGCCTGCGCCACGGCAAGCATGGCGAGCACCTGGTTCTTCCGGTGCCAGAGGGCACCGTGATCAAGAACGAATCAGGCGAGATCAAGGCTGACTTGATGCGGCCGGGGCAAGAGTACATCTTGTCTAAAGGCGGTCAGGGCGGCCTCGGCAACGCGGCTTTAGCCTCAACTAAGCGTAAAGCCCCAGGTTTCGCTCTTTTGGGGACGAA
Organism: Arthrobacter sp. HMSC08H08; assembly: GCF_001807575.1. Classification (NCBI taxonomy): domain Bacteria; kingdom Bacillati; phylum Actinomycetota; class Actinomycetes; order Micrococcales; family Micrococcaceae; genus Arthrobacter; species Arthrobacter sp. HMSC08H08. Next base: position 155,221 of record NZ_KV789409.1, on the reverse strand, counting down.
AGCCGAAGAAACCCGGCATGTTCTGGAGCTGAAGACCGTAGCAGATATTGCGTTGGTGGGCTACCCATCGGCTGGTAAGTCCTCGCTTATCGGTGCGCTTTCAGCTGCGAAACCGAAGATCGCTGACTATCCGTTCACAACCCTGGTGCCTAACCTCGGTGTGGTTCAAGCAGGGGATGTGCGGTACACGATTGCCGATGTCCCGGGCCTGATCGAAGGGGCAGCTGAAGGCCGCGGGCTAGGGCTTGAGTTTTTGCGGCACGTTGAACGGTGTGCCGCGCTGGTCCATGTGCTTGATTGCGCGTCCCTGGAAACGGACCGTGACCCTGTTTCTGATCTTGACATCATCTTGGCTGAGCTTGAACGGTATAAAGCTGATGCGGACTTCGAAGGAACCGAGTCCGGTGCGGTTCCATTGATTGACCGTCCCGCGATCATCGCTTTGAACAAGGTCGATGTCCCAGACGGTAAAGACATGGCTGAGATGATGCGGCCAGAGCTGGAAGCGCGCGGGTATAAGGTCTATGAAGTTTCGGCCGTGAGCCGTGAAGGCCTCAAGGAACTGTCCTTTGCGATGGCCGAGTTGGTTGAGCAGGCTCGCGCTCAGGTAGTTCATGACGCCGATGTTGTTGACGTTCCACAGGTCGTGCGGCCTCGGGCGGTCAACGTTGAAGAGTTCACCATCAAGCGTGAAGAACGCTCAGGGGAGCCGTTGTATCGCATCCGTGGTGAGAAGCCTGAGCGTTGGGTAGAGCAGACGGACTTCCGAAACGATGAAGCGATCGGTTACCTCGCTGACCGTCTAGAGAAGCTCGGCATTGAGAAAGCCTTGTTCGAAGAAGGCGCTGAACCAGGGGACGCGGTCGTCATCGGTGGTGATGGAGGCGTGATCTTCGATTGGGAGCCAACCATGACGACCGGCGCCGAGCTACTTGGTAACCGCGGTGAGGATCCACGCCTGGATACCAACGAGCGGCGCACCACAGCTGAGCGCCGAGCCCAGTATCAGGCGCGTAAGGACCGCCGTGCCGCTACCCGTGAAGCCATGGATGCTGAACGAAAATCTGGTCTCTGGACCGATCATGAAGATTTTTCCGCGACTGTAGAAAGGGATCACTGAGTGTCTTCAGACAACATCGAACACGCCAAGGTTCAACAGTGCGCCGATATTCCACACGCTCATCGGATCGTTGTGAAGATTGGTTCATCTTCGTTGTCCGATATCAAAGGCGGGCTCAATACCCAGGCTGTTATCGACTTGGTGGATGCGCTGGGTGAGGTTATTCAACGCGGAAACCAGGTGGTTTTAGTTTCTTCAGGTGCTATTGCTGCTGGGTTGGCACCTATGGGACTGAGTTCGCGCCCTAAGGACCTTGCAACTCAGCAGGCCGCCGCTGCGGTGGGCCAGGTGGTTTTGGCTGCACAGTATTCGAAAGAGTTCGGCCGTTATGGTGAGACCGCGGCCCAGGTTCTCTTGACCGCTGATGACCTGATCCGCAGGGGACACTACGCGAACGCTTTTCGCTCCCTCTCCAGGCTACTTTCCTTAGGAATTGTGCCGATCGTGAATGAGAACGACGCTGTGGCGACCCGTGAGATCCGCTTTGGTGATAACGACCGGCTGGCCGCTTTGGTTGCCAACCTGGTTAAAGCTGACGCGTTGGTGTTGCTCTCTGACGTTGATGCGGTTTATACCGCTCACCCTGAGCGCGGCGGTAAAGCCATCGATTCGGTAAGGCACCCCAGCGATCTGGCCGGAGTTGAGCTAGGGTCTGCAGGTAGCGCGGGTGTGGGTACCGGTGGCATGCAGACCAAGGTAGCGGCAGCGACGATCGCCGCACAGTCCGGTATCCCAACGCTCGTGACATCGGCCGCCAACGCCTCGCGTGCACTCAGCGGCGAGGACGTCGGAACGTTCTTCGCGGCCCAACGCGGGCGCCGCTCACTCAAACGGTTGTGGCTCGAACACCTCGCTGAAGGTCGGGGTCGGCTTGTGCTCGACGATGGCGCCGTCACCGCGATCGCGAGCGGAACCAATTCACTCCTGGCGGCAGGCATCATCGACGTTCGCGGTGAGTTCATCGAAGGCGACCCCGTGGACATCACCAACAGCAACGATGTGGTGATTGCCCGCGGCTTCTCATCGTTCGCTTCCGATGAAATTCCGGACATGTTGGGGCTGACAAGCGAACAGTTACGCGAGAATCTAGGGGAACGCTTCGAACGCCCCGTAGTTCACGCCGATGAACTCGCAGTGTTCGGCTCAGTTTTCGCTAAAGCTAAACCCGAGACTGACTGAACCGCTGGAATGGACGGAGGAGAACATATGGCAACAGATGTTGATGCAACCGCCCTAGTGACCGAACGTGCTGATCAAGCGCGTAAGGCCTCACACGTCATGGCGAGCCTGCCGCGAGTTGCTAAAGATGAAGCACTACGAGCGATCGCTACAGCTATCGACGCGGCCCGCGCTGAGATCCTGGACGCCAACGCCGCCGACATGAAGGCCGGACAAGACAACGGCACCTCGAAAGCGCTACTGGACCGCACCAAGCTGGATGACTCCCGCATCGACGGGCTCATGAAAGCCTTGGAAGAGCTAGCGAACCAATCAGACCCCGTGGGCGAGGTCATCGGTGGCCGCTTGCTACCTAACGGAATGCGGCTTCGTCAGGTGCGCGTCCCGTTGGGCGTGGTCGGCGTGATCTATGAAGCTCGCCCGAACGTGACAGTGGACATCGCCGGCATCGCGATCCGTTCCGGTAACGCTGTTCTTCTGCGCGGGGGAAGTGCAGCGGCACACACGAACAAGGTGCTCGTACGCCTCATCCAGGAGGTCCTTGAGAAGCAAGGTCTTCCTGTTGCCGCAGTTCAGTCAGTAGATGACGGCGGACGGCCAGCGGCGACCGCGATGATGGAAGCAGTCGGCAAGATCGACATCCTGATTCCCCGGGGCGGTCGAAACCTGATCCAGTCTGTGGTCAACAACGCTAAAGTCCCGGTCATTCAAACCGGCGAAGGCAACGTGCACATCTTCCTTGACGCGAGCGCGCCAGCCGAGCAAGCAACAGAGATTGTGCTCAATGCCAAGACGCAACGCCCATCGGTATGTAACGCAGTTGAGACCCTGCTGATTCACACGGATGCTCTCGATACGACTGGCAAGACAGTCCTTTCTGCCCTCTCAGCGGCTGGGGTGACGTTGCATGGTGATGAGCAGGTAGCGCGAGCTGTCGCCGAAGAGGTCATACCGGTGACTGAGGAAGACTTCACCGACGAATACCTCGACCTTGATATCGCGGTGAAAATCGTGGATTCGCTTGATGAAGCCCTCGAGCACATCGAACGCTACAGCACCGGACACACCGACGCGATCATCACTGAATCCGTTTCAAGCCAACAGGCATTCCTGGAGAAGGTGAATTCGGCAGTCGTGGTCGTGAACGCGTCCACACGCTTCACCGATGGCGGAGAGTTCGGGCTGGGCGCGGAAGTGGGCATCTCCACACAGAAGATGCACGCCCGCGGCCCGATGGGAGCCGCCGCTTTGACCTCGTGGAAATGGATCATCGAAGGCGACTACAACATACGTAACTAGAAGGCTAGCGACTCAGGATAGGGTTGCTCGATAACAATAATTTAGGAAGCAATGCCTGAACTCTGCGCGCTACCGGATAGACTGGCTGTGAACACTTCCGTGTTAACAAAATCATCACGCGAGCGGAACCGGCGAGGAACCGCTAAACACCCTTTACGAGCCCAAGGAGCGTCTACGTGCTGACCCTGGCGAATAACCTCATGTTGCTAGCTGAGAACGCTGCAGAAACTTCAGAGCACAGCTTGGTCATGCCGCTGATCATCGGCGGCAGCATCATGCTGACCTTCCTGATCCTCCTGCTGATCACCGCATCGTTCTCCAACAACCACACTATGGGTAAAGAGGACATCGAGCTGATCGATCCGAACCGTCAGGTTGGTTCCCTCGGAGCGGGCCGCTAAGCCGTGCCACAGCCGCAAACACAACGTCAACGAATCGGCGTGATGGGTGGGACATTCGATCCGATCCATCACGGCCACCTCGTTGCCGCGAGTGAAGTTGCGGCGAAATTTGAGCTCGACGAGGTAGTTTTCGTTCCTACGGGAAGACCATGGCAGAAGCTTCAGGACCCGAAGGATCACGTTACCGATTCCGAGCATCGGTACTTGATGACCGTTGTTGCAACCGCTTCGAACCCGCGGTTCACCGTATCCCGAGTGGACATCGACCGCCCCGGGTACACATACACGATTGACACGTTGCGTGATCTGCATGCACAACGCCCAGACGCCGAACTGTTCTTCATCACTGGGGCGGACGCACTCGCGAAAATCATGACGTGGAAAGATATCGACGAGTTGCAATCCCTCGCCTCATTTATTGGTGTGACACGCCCTGGGCACATACTTCAGGACAACGGGCTTGAAAGACTTGAACTCCTCGAAGTTCCTGCGATGGCCATTTCATCGACTGACTGTCGAGAACGCGTAGCTCGCGGCGAACCGGTCTGGTATTTAGTTCCAGACGGAGTCGTACAGTACATCAATAAATATGAACTTTACGTCGATCGATCGATATCACTAAGGGAGGCGAAAGACCATGGCTGAAGACCAGAATCCGACATCGCGTCCCTTGACGCGCCGTGAACTCCGCGAAAGAGAGCGCGCAGCTTCGCAGCGTCGAGCAGAAGCCCAGAGGGATTCGTCCACTGAGACTCTGTTCATGCGCCTATCTGACGTAGAGGAGGCTGAAGCCCGCTCGACTGGTGCGCAACAAGCACCAACAGCGCGACCGCAGACCCCGCGTCAACAGCCGGCGCCGCGCCAAACACAGACGCCACGCCAGCCACAGACGCCGCGGCAGCAGCAGAACCCACGGCAATCGCAGGGGCAGCGCCAACAGCAAGGGCGCACGCAGGCTTCGCATCAGCCGCAGACCTCGCGCCAGCCACAGGTTCGGCCGCAGTCGCAGCAATATTCACAGTCGCAGCCGTATTCGCGGCCGCAGTCACAAACGCGGAGCTCGGAATCCAGCTGGCAAACGACATCCGCGCAGCCGTATTCGCAGCACCGGCCTCAGCCACAGCAACGTAGCTGGCAGGAACGCAATAACGATCAACCCGGGTCGCGGCACCACGATCTACCCGCGTCGCGGGACAATGATCAACTTGAGTCGAGGCAGGAGAATTCAACGCCGCCGTGGCGGCAGTCCGAGCCGCAATCCCAAGGGCGCTCGCAACAGTATTCGCGGCGTCAGTCGCAGCCGCAGTCCCGTCAGTCTGCAGGGGATTCCGCCCGCGAACCGTTGCGTGATCGCTACGAATCTCGTACGGGCTCGACACCAGCTCAAAGCTACCGCGCAGAGCCGTACCCTGCAGATTCGTACCGTGCTGAACCGCGCCGCACCAAGCAGCGCCTCACTGAACAGCACCGAACTGAACAGCGTCGAACTGAGCCGCGCCGAAGTGAACCGCGCAGGGCCGAGCCGTACAGGGCTGATGCGTATCGCGCGGAACCTTACCGGGGCGAGGCGGCCTACAAGGTTGAGCCGGAAGCCTCGACAGGGGAGCAGCCCAGGTATCCAAGCCGCCGTGATGCACGCCGTCCACAACGCGACGAGAACAACCAGGGGATTGGTGGCGAGGCACAAGCGCCTGGCGGCCAACCGCAGGATTCGCGGGGGCAACGCACACGCCGTGCACTTTCGACGCCTGTCTCTTCCGGTTTGCGTGGGCAATTCGATGACGAAGTGGCCCTCGAAGAGTATGAGTCCGAGCGTGTTGAGAAGCTACGCGCGGCGTTGGAGGACGCACGCATTGAGGCTTCACCTAGTTTCAACGATGTCCTCGGCATTGCCCCTGAAGAACAGTGGGATGCCCAACGCAAGCTTGAGACTACGGGCGTGATCAGCCCAGTGACGCGCAACGTGCGTTTCGTTGTGCCTCAGCCGTCCCTGGCGGATGAAGAAGAAGAATTCTACGGCGCCGGTAGCGACGCCTTCAGGCAACAACCAGAGCCGATATCTGCTCCCGGGATGGGGCGTGTGGAGGATAACCAACACCACGTGGATGGTGAGCCGGTCTCCGCTATTGCCGCACACGGTCTAGATCCTTTGACCTATCAGGAAGGCGGAGGTCGTCCACGCATCCTCGCTATGGGCGTGGTGGGTGGCTCTGCAGTCATCGCAGTCTCCGCTGCCCTCTTTACATTGTTGTCCAAGTAGTCGGCAGATCGTATAACCCATCGTTTCTTGGAGGACCGTGAACGTTCCGAGCATTGTCACAGATCGCCTCAACGCTGCCGCACGTGCAGCCAGCGTCAAGGGCGGGGAAGAGATCTCCGCGATCTATGTGGGGGAACGCCTCGGGTTAGCTGATGCGTTTTTGATTGTTAGTGGATCTTCGGAACGGCAGGTGGAAGCTATCGCTGAAGCCGTTGAAGATGAGCTGCGGATCAATCATGAGGACCAGCCGTTGCGGCGTGAAGGTCGCGGCAGCGGGCGCTGGGTTTTGCTGGATTATGGTGACATCGTGATTCATGTTCAGCACGAAGAAGACCGGGATTTCTATGGTTTGGACCGCGTCTGGGCGGACGCGCCAGCGATTGAGCTAGCTGAGCGGCAACCTCAGGAACTCTAGACGCAGCAACTGCAGGCGCAGGAAACCGTGCGGCGGGTCTTTAGGACTTTGGCGGGTCTTTAGTACGAGGACCGCGGTACGGGGACCGCATGCCCCGTCTAGCGGTGGCCGTGCCTGTTGGAGAGGGCTAGAAGGGCGAGACGTCGAATAGTCGATGTCTGGCCCTTTTCGTTCAATCTGTCAGGGGAACAGGCCACACTGAAGGTGTCATTGCAGGGGAGCGCAACACGCCCAAAACACGGTGAGTAAAAATTAATTTTTCCCTCTTTTTCTGTGCACATGGCTGGGGACTATGAACCGCACACGCTGTGGACAACTGGGTGTGAGCCGCGGAATCTCGCACTTCCAGCCGTGAACATCTCCACAGAAGCTGTGGACGAGCGCCTGTGAAATCACATCGATGTAAGACAGGATATGGTGGTCTAGGTTCCTGCTGTACACAATATGTAGTGGTGGGGGGTAGTATGGAACCCATAACCGCTGGAAGTGCACAGTAGTTTCTAAGGAAATCGAAAGTTTCGAGGAAGCTCAAAGCTGGGACGCTTCTGAACAGAAGTGGCTCAGGAAGGAAAGAAAATCATGGCAGTAACCGTCTACACCAAGCCAGCATGCGTTCAGTGCAACGCGACCTACCGCGCGCTCGATAAGAAGGGCATCGAATACGACGTTGTCGATATGTCGCAGGACGCTGACGCTCTTGAGCGTGTACGCTCCATGGGCTTCATGCAGGCGCCAGTCGTTGTGACGGAAACCGATTCCTGGGCAGGCTTCCGCCCAGACAAGATCAGCGAACTGGAGAACTCGCTCAAGGCTTCCGTAGCCTAACGGCGGCCTAGCGATTCATATATCCCCTCCGGTCTGTGGCTGATGGCTGACCACACGGTGAGGGAGAGCCGTTAGGGGCAGATGTAGTCTCATCAGCCGTTATCACGACGCCTTGGTCGGGGAGAGGGAGCATGGCAACAACATTGGTCCCAGAGCAGGCAGAGTCTGCGCCGGAAAAGGAAATAGAAAAAACCCGTGAACGGTTGATCTACTATTCATCCGCTTCAGGTAACACGCACCGCTTCGTCACGAAGCTCAACCGTCGAGCAGCTCGCATCCCTATGCACCGCTCAGAGCCGGATCTTGTTGCAGAGACTGACTACGTGTTGCTCGTGCCAACATACGGCGGTACCAAGGGGGAGCGGTCGATCTTGCCGCAGATTCTGAACTTTCTGAGGGAACCTCAGAACCGGAAGTATCTGCGTGGAGTCATGGGAGCTGGGAACTCCAACTTCGGTGCGCAATACAACATCGCAGCGCACAAGATCGCTGCGAAGTTGGACGTACCACTGCTATACACATTCGAAATCATGGGCACGGAAGAAGACGTGGCCCGCGTTAACGAAGGACTGGACGAGTTTTGGACACACCTCTCGCTGAATCCTCAGTGAAAACCAGCTTCAAGGAAATCCCTGAACAGTACCAAGGGTTGAGCTATCACGAGCTCAACGCGATGCTGAACCTGTATGGCGCTGACGGGAAGATTCAGTTCGACGCTGACCGCTACGCTGCCCGTCAGTACTTCTTGGACCACGTCAACAACAACACCGTCTTCTTCCACGATCTCGATGAGAAGCTCAACTACCTCGTGGAGAAGAAGTACTACGAGCCTGAGACCCTCGAGCAGTACTCGCGCGAGTTCATCAAGGAGCTCTACGACTTCGCGTACTCCAAGAAGTTCCGGTTCGAAACGTTCCTGGGTGCATATAAGTTCTATACCTCCTATGCGCTGAAGACCTTCGACGGGGCCCGCTACCTTGAACGCTTTGAGGACCGCGTGTGCATGGTGGCTCTCCACCTTGCCCGCGGCGATGAGAAACTCGCGACGTCCCTGGTGGATGAAATCATTGAGGGTCGCTTCCAGCCGGCAACGCCAACGTTCCTCAACGCTGGTAAGGCTCAGCGCGGTGAATTGGTCTCCTGCTTCTTGCTCCGTGTTGAAGACAACATGGAATCCATCGCCCGTGGCGTGAACTCGTCGCTGCAGCTGTCCAAGCGTGGCGGCGGTGTAGCACTCAACCTCACCAACCTGCGTGAGCACGGTGCACCGATCAAGAAGATCGAAAACCAGTCTTCGGGCGTCATCCCAGTCATGAAGCTACTCGAGGACTCCTTCTCCTATGCCAACCAGCTCGGTGCGCGTCAGGGCGCCGGCGCGGTCTATCTGCACGCACATCACCCAGATATTTATCGCTTCCTTGATACCAAGCGTGAAAACGCTGACGAGAAGATCCGTATCAAGACCTTGTCTCTGGGTGTTGTGATCCCGGATATCACGTTCCACCTCGCTAAGCGCAACGAAGACATGTACTTGTTCTCGCCGTACGACGTCGAGCGCGTCTACGGTGAGCCGTTCTCTGAAATCAGCGTCTCTGAGAAGTACTACGAGATGGTTGATGACAAGCGGATCCGCAAATACAAGATCAATGCGCGTGAGTTCTTCCAGACGCTGGCTGAGCTGCAGTTCGAATCGGGTTACCCATACATCGTGTATGAAGACACGGTGAACAAGGCTAACCCGATCAAGGGCAAGATCACGATGTCTAACCTGTGCTCGGAGATCCTCCAGGTCTCTGAAGCCTCGACCTATAACGCTGACTTGAGCTACGCGCACGTCGGTAAGGACATCTCGTGCAACCTCGGCTCGATGAATATCGCTAAGACGATGGACTCCCCGGACTTCGGTAAGTCCGTTGAGGTTGCGATCCGGGCTCTATCCGCGGTGTCTGAGATGAGCGATATCCAGTCGGTTCCATCGATCGCCAAGGGCAACGCCAAGACTCACGCGATTGGCCTTGGCCAGATGAACCTGCACGGATACCTAGCCCGCGAACGCATCTTCTACGGTTCGGAAGAAGGGTTGGATTTCACTAACATCTACTTCTACACGGTGCTGTACCACGCTCTGCGCGTGTCGAATCAGCTCGCGATCGAGAAGCAGGAAGCTTTCGACGGCTTCGAAGATTCGAAGTACGCAAGCGGTGAATTCTTCGATAAGTACACCGAGAAGGCATGGGTTCCGGAGACCCCTAAGGTCGCCCAGCTTTTCGAAGACGCTCAGGTGCATATCCCGACCCAGCAGGACTGGGAAGAGCTTAAGGCTTCCGTCATGGAGCACGGCATCTTCAATCAGAACCTGCAGGCAGTCCCACCGACCGGTTCGATCTCCTACATCAACAACTCGACCAGCTCGATCCACCCGGTCGCATCGCAGATCGAGATCCGTAAAGAAGGCAAGATCGGCCGCGTCTACTACCCGGCACCGTACCTCACCAACGACAACCGTGAATACTACGAAGACGCGTACGAGATCGGATACAAGAAGGTCATCGACACCTACGCCGCTGCTACCCAGCACGTGGACCAGGGACTTTCGCTGACACTGTTCTTCCGTGACACCGCAACGACACGCGATGTAAACCGTGCACAGATCTACGCGTGGACTCAAGGCATCAAGACCATCTACTACATCCGCTTGCGTCAGATGGCGCTGGAAGGAACTGAAGTAGAGGGTTGCGTATCCTGCATGCTCTAAACACGGCAGTACTCCGGGCAACACGGCAGTACTGACAGTGGTGGGGCATCCAAGTAACAGTTGGGTGCCCCACCATATTCACGCCACTCAAGAATTCCCCACCCATGAGATCCTCTGAAAGGGAGAGGTGACATGACCACCGACGCAGGCAACCCGCTCGTTACCGCCATCAACTGGAACCGCATCGAAGACGATAAAGACGTTGAAGTCTGGAACCGTCTGACCAACAACTTCTGGCTCCCAGAGAAGGTCCCGGTATCTAATGACGTACAGTCTTGGGCGACGCTGACCGAAGCTGAACAGCTCATGACGATGCGGGTCTTCGTCGGGTTGACGTTGCTTGACACGCTGCAGGGCACGGTCGGTGCGGTATCCCTCATCCCGCACGCTCTCACCCCACATGAGGAAGCGGTGTACACGAACATCGCGTTCATGGAATCGGTGCACGCGAAGTCTTATTCGCAGATCTTCTCGACCCTGGCTTCGACCCGTCAGATCGATGATGCGTTCCGGTGGGCACACGAGAACCCTTACCTGCAGAAGAAGGCGCAGATCATTCAGTCATATTATGACGGCGAAGATCCGCTCAAGCGCATGGTGGCTTCAACCCTGCTTGAATCCTTCATGTTCTATTCGGGTTTCTATTTGCCGCTGTACTGGTCGGTGCACGCGAAGCTCACGAACACCGCCGACATGATTCGCCTCATCATCCGTGACGAGGCAGTCCACGGCTACTACATCGGCTACAAGTATCAGAAGAACCTCGAAAACGAGACCCAGGAACGCCGCGACGAACTCAAGGACTGGGTCTACGAGCTGCTCTTCGAGCTCTACGAGAACGAAGTCGCTTACACCCACGAAATCTATGACGAAGTTGGCCTCGCTGAGGACGTCAAGAAGTTCCTGAACTACAACGCCAACAAGGCGCTCATGAACCTCGGCTACGAAGCGATGTTCCCAAGCTCCGTCACTAACGTGAACCCGGCTATCCTCTCCGCGCTCTCGCCGAACGCGGATGAAAATCACGACTTTTTCTCCGGCTCCGGTTCCTCCTACGTGATCGGTACTGCTGTCAACACCGAAGACGAAGACTGGGATTTTTAATCAAGCTTCCATCACGTTGGGCCTCGGCCCTGTTCGCCCCACAGCCAATGCGGGCAGGACAGGGCCGAGCCCTTTAATTAATCGCCGAGCCCCATAACTGCCGGGCACGATAACTACCGGACACAGCGGAGTGTGAAAGAGCCGCACAAGGTCCACAGGAGCGCCAGTCGGGCTAAACTAAGGCCCCGTGAACACAGCGATCCCCGAACACCCGCCACACACCGGAACCCTTCTGCGTGAAAGCCCATCCGGTGACCCTGCGGCGGACCTGGACCGCGGCATCGAACTGCTACGGGAAGTAGCGCAAGGCAAACGCGACCCGCTCTTGCGCATCTATCGCCCCGCACCGACCGTGGCCTTCGGCCAACGCGACACACGCGCGCCCGGCTACGAGGCCGCGGCTCAAGCGAGCCGCGACGCCGGATTCGCGCCACTCATCCGCAAAGCCGGCGGACGGGCGATGGCCTACCACCCAGGAAGCTGGGTCATCGACCACATCCAGCCCGAGAAAGACGCGATGCTCACGCACCAGCACCGCTTCGAACACTTCGCGAAGCTCTTCGTCGAAGTATTCACACGCCTCGGCGTCCCCGCGGCAGTAGGGGAGCTGCCCGGAGAATACTGCCCGGGCGAATACTCCGTCCATGGGATCGCGACCGGAGAAAGTCGCTTCGAAAAGGGCCGCAAAGTAAAGCTCGTCGGTACAGCGCAACGTGTCGTGCAGGGCGCGTGGCTGTTCTCATCGGCTGTCGTCCTGGAAGACACTGAGCCGATCGCCGCCGTAACCGAGTCCGTTTACAAGGCGATGGATCTGGAACTGGACCCACGCACCATCGGCTCCGCGCAAGATCTCGTCGCCACGCACGTCACGCATGAGCGTTTTATTGATGTGTTGCTCGAGGTGTGGGGCGAGCACGGCTACGCGTTCAGCTAGCCCGCACACATAGATGAGCCCCACATCGGATGCCTGGTTCAGCTTGCATGTGCCACGATGGATGCATGTGTGGACGTTATGTGATCGCCCGGGCCGCCGGAGACTTGATGGATGCGCTCGGTATCGAAGCGCCCGATGCGGATGGCGCGGAAGCCACGGGTGAGCAGCTTGAACTGCGGCCCGACTACAACGTTGCGCCCACCAAGGACGTTCCGATTGTGCTGGAACGGCTCGTCGAGCCCGCGGGAGATCTCCCAGGGGGACAGCCGCCAGCGGGATATAGGCGTGAACTGCACGTGGCGCGCTGGGGCTTGGTTCCGATTTGGGCTAAAGACCTCTCGTTTTCCTCCCGGGCCTTCAATGCCCGTTCCGAAACCGTGGCGTCGAAGCCAACATTCAGGTCCGCCGTAAAGGCTCGCCGTTGCGCGATTCCCGTGGATGGGTATTACGAGTGGCTTGCGCCAGAGAAACCGGGCGGCCGTAAGCGGCCGTTCTTCGTGCACCGGAAAGATGGCGCGCCGATCGTCTTCGCGGGCTTGTATGAATGGTGGAAGGACCCAAACCCGCAGCAAGATCCAGCTGGTGCAACGACGGGCGCCGCTGAGGAGAATCCGTGGGTGCTTTCGTGCACGATGCTGACGTGCGCATCGCCGTCACCGGACTCAGCCGGGATGGCGGGTGAGCTCGGGCGGCTCCATGACCGTTTACCCGTTCCGCTCGGGGACGAAGCGGCGCTGAGTGCATGGCTCGATCCGCAGAACGAGGACGCCACAACGCTCGTCGCCGAAGCCGTAGCTCACGCCTACGATTCGCTCGGGGAATGGGAGATGCACGAAGTGGACCCCGCGGTAGGCAACGTGCGGAACAACGACCCGGAACTGATCACACCCATCAACGACATCGAGCCGCCGCTGTTCTAGGTTTGGAGCAACGTTGTGGCCGGCTAACCACCAAAGGCTAGCCGGCCACAACGTTGCTCACCAACGACTACCCGAGTGAGAGCGGCTTCTCGGCTTCCTCGCCGAGCACATGCTCTTGCAGGAAGCCGATGAACGTGCGGTACCAGACCTCTGCGTTTCCGCGGGACTCGATCCAGTGCCCCTCATCCGGGAAGTAGAGGTAGCGGTGTGGTAGCGAGCCGTCGGCGGCGCGTGGCGTGGACGCATGCACATGGAGTGCGTGCCACAGTTCAAGCCCCTGGCCGATCGGCACACGGTAGTCCTTATCGCCGTGGATCACGAGCATCGGTGCTGTGATCTTCTCCGCGAAGAGGTGCGGCGAATACTCCGCACCCTGTTCGCGCATCGCACGGTCCCACGACGCGTTGTCGGTGCTGCGGCCCATCGAGGTCGTGTTCCACAACGATGCGTGGGTCACGATGGCCTTGAAGCGGTCGCCTGTGTGCCCTGCAACCCAGTTAGCCATGAAGCCCCCGTAGGAACCGCCGGCGAACGCCTGCTTGGTTTCGTCGATGTCGGACCGCTCGATGGTGGCGTCGGTGAGCGCCATGATGTCGGTGTACGGGGTGCCGCCGAGCTGTTGCTGGCCGCGGTCGATCATCGCCTGGCCATAGCCAGTCGAGATAGCTGGGTCTGGCAGAAGGACCGCGAAACCGGCAGCGACGAATGGTGCCGGGTTCCAACGGTAGGTGAACGCGTTCCACGATCCCCACGGGCCGCCGTGCGCGAACACCACGAGAGGGTGCGGTCCGTCGCTTTCCGGTAAGCGCAGCCAGGCTCGGATCTCCGTTCCATCCTCCGCGGTGGCTGTGATGTTTTCGGTACGGCCCGGCTGATCCGTCGCATCCGCTGGGTTCGCGAGCTCCTCAACAGCTACGGCGTGCGCGGCCTCGCTTGGGAGCTCGATGCGCACCGGATGCGGCGCAACCGCGATGCCGTTACGCAAAGTAATCAGTGCAGGCGCTTCATCGCCGCTGGCCGAGCGATCTGCCGTGCCCACACGAGCCAACCCAGTGAAAACCTCGCCGGTGCCAGGGCCGCCGGCGATGCGCTGTGGCGCGGCATCGGTCACGGAACCGAACCACACCGAGCCGCTACCGGAGTCATCGCTCGTTGTGGCGAGCTTGGAGTTCGTGACCCACATCGGAGCCACCCAGTGGTCCAGATCCGGCCAAAGCTCAGTGCGCTCACCGGTAGCGATGTCCATGATGTGGGAGCTCGAGCTCAGCGACTGCTGCGGTGTCCAATCACGGGTGCAGTTGAGAACAACCTTGGCTGAATCAGGAGAAATATCGACCAGGCTGAGGTGATGACCAGGAACCGTGTCGACGTCGGTAAGCATGGTCTTCTCACCCGTAGCGACATCGATGCGCCACAACTGCGTGCCCGTGATGAGATCAGCGACGTTGACCTCGATCGCTGCGAGAATGAACGAGGCATCCGGGGCCGCCTTCCACGAAAGCAATCGCCCCTTCGGCATCCGTACAACACGCCAGGAGAGCAGCGAATCCGCTCCCTCAGCGGCGTCGTTGTTCTCGCTAGTGTCGTTGCCCTTGCTATCCGCCTCGCTATCTTCGCCAGCGGTGTCCTTGCTGACAGCGTCCTTGCTAGCCGCCTCGGCGGCTTTCTTGAGGCGAGCGTTCTTCTCATGTTCAGAGGCGGCTGCCTCGATGTTTTCGGGCAACTCAGCCACCAGGATCACGTCCGTTGCAGGCCCAAGATCGCTCGCCCAATAACGCGAAGGGAACACGGAATGAAGGATCCCGGACACATGCATCGTGGAGCGGCTACGCGAATACTCTGCGTGCTCCGCTTCAGTGCTCGCCTGCGAATGCATACCCGCTTGAGCGAACAGTGTGCTCTTACTGACCTGCAAGCTACGGAACCCACCCGGACGCGAGCCAAGCAACAATGGGGAAGCAGACGCCTGCGGAAGGTGCCATATGCAACTGCCGGCCTTCGCGCCCTCAGGGTTGGACGCCATATAAAACAAGCGACCCCGCGCATCCAAGACGGGGCTTGATGCGCCCTTCTCGTGGCGGGTCAAAGTACGGGGGTGTGTTGAACCCTTCGGGAGTTCAACGATCTGGCTCTGCCAGCCGGTGCCATCGGCATCCAGCTGTTGGACGGTGGCGACGACGCGTCCGTTAGCGCTGGCTTCAAGGCCCGTGACGCGTGTTGCGTTGAGAAGTGTCTGAAGGGTTTGATTCATAGTTTCGAGGCTACCGCGCATCAAGGGCGCGTGTCAGCAACCGGTGTCAGCAGCTGCAGGCGCGAAAACATGCGTTCGGGATAGACCGGCCCGCGGGGTGCGCGGGCAAGCTCCTCCGGTGGGACCGGGGCATAGACGTGTAGCGGGATGTCCGCATCGGCTAACACATCGACCATGTGCGCGAACCGCTGTATCGCGTTGCGCGTCATACTTTCAGGCGCGGGGACCTCCCGGAGGACCCAGGTCGAATAGTCATCGGCGAGCGCGAGCAGATCTGCTGGGGAAATGCTGCCTTCGCATAAGTATTCCCAGGTTGTGTCTAGTGTGGCGTTTTCTGAGTCCGTGCTGTCTAGGCTGGTGGGGTTGACGGTCAGGGTGCGTGCAGTCCCGGGTAGCGGGATGGTTGCGCTGCTTGTTGTGGTGTTGCCTGTTGTGGTGCCGGTGGCTGGGGATGAGGCGGGGCTGTTGACGATGGTCCAGGTGCCCGCTGCGAAGCCGGTAGCTTGGTGCGGGCTTGGCTGGTGCTGGTTTGGGTGAGGCGGGATTGTGTGGTGTTGGAGCGCGCGGTAGTCCTGTGGATGCGTGAGGGTTAGGACCTCGAGGTTTTCATGGATGTGGCGTGCTGCGGGGCCGAGCGCGTCAGCGATCATGGGGTCGTCGTGACCGTTACCGGGCGCGGCGTTGGATGTTGTGAAGAGTGCGATGTCGTGCTCGGCGAGGATGCTGAGTGCGCGGCGCAGCATGACGGCGTCGGCGACATCGTGGACGTGGAATTCATCGATGAAGATCACGGTGTTGGCTGCTACGACGTCGGTGACGGCTTGCGCGAAGGCGTGCCCGTTGGTGTGCATGCTGTGGGTTAACGCGCGGAAGAACGCGGTCAAATGCATCCGCAGGGTTGCTGCGGGGGCGTTGCGGAGGATGCTGTCGATGAGCCAGGTCTTACCGCGTCCGACCTCGCCCACAAGGTAGACCCCCGAACGGTGCGAGCCCAGGATTGTGTGGGCTGCGCTTATCTGGTGTGGATCGAGTGCAACGCCACGGCTTTCAGATGCTCGGTTGGTCGCGGCGAGCGCGGCGTCGAGTGAGTCCCAGCCGAGACGTTCGTATAGAGGGCTCGGCGGGGCAGGCATGGTTTCTTGCTGAGAAGGGGTGTTGTCCGGAGAGGTCGGGGTAGCGCTATCGAGGGGTTGAAGGGGCATGGTCCCTATTGTCTCCGATGGGGCAGAGCGTGTGTGTAACGCAAGCGCGCAGAGGTTAGGGCGGGTGTGCGGTTCAAACTGTCAGGGGGTATTCTTAAGGTCTTCCTATCGAACACATGTTCGAATCTCGTTGTGTGAGGTTCCGCTTCCCAGGCCCCGCACATCCAGCGTTGCGGCCGAGCCAGCTCACAGGCGGCCGGTGAGAAGTAGGAAACATGAGTATGTTCACCCAATCTGTGGAATTGCGTTGTGACGAGCAGGGCGCGCCGAGTGCCGTGCTGTGGCAAGGGCGCACATGGACGGTGTGCGCAGAGCCCGTGAAGTGGTTTGAGCGTAGGGCCTGGTGGGAGGAGGACCCTAGAGCCGTTAAAGGTTCTGGACCCGGGACTGTTGATCATTTGGTGTGGCAGTTGCAGGTGCAGTTGAATCCAAGTTCTGAGCCGCAGACAATGTATGTTTCTCAGCACTGCGCAACGGGCCGGTGGCGGCTGATCAATGTTGAACTGCCTTCGCAGCCTTTACAACGTAGCGCGTAGAGAAGGCAGTCGCTTAAGCGTATGAAGGGAAAAGTGGGTTTCCCGCATCTGCATGTTTCTACCGCGTATAGCGCCCACTACGGGGTTGACCGGCCAGAGAAGTTAGTGGAACAGGCTGCAGCTGATGGTGCTTGGGCTCTAGCGTGCACTGACCGCGACGGGCTATACGGGGCTATCAAACATGTTGCGGCGTGCATCGAGCATGGGGTCACCCCGATTCTGGGCGTAGATCTTGCTCTGCTCGAAAGCACGAGCGTTTCTGGCGCGAGCATCGCAGGTGGGATGAACAGTGCCGGCGATGTGAGCGTTGCAGGCCGGATTGTTGTGCTCGCCCGTGGTTCCTCGGAGGGGTATTCGGCGCTGGTTCGGCTCGTGTCGGTAGCGCATCAGCGGGGGAGAGAAACCCATGGGATTGTGGGGGTGAGCCGGCTTGATGTGCGCCAAGCAGCACTCGGGCCCGATGGCGGTGTACGCCTCAGTGTGCTCCTAGGTCCTGACTCGGATGTGGGCCATGCCGCGTATCGTCGCCGCTATGCGCACATGCGGCGCCGGCTTAAAGCATGGCGGGACACACTCCATACCGATGCGTTGTTTATAGAACTGGTGAGCCACATGTCCCGGCCCGGGCAGCGCTGTAGCCACGCGCATGCTCTACGGATGTGGAAAGCCGCCCGCGAAAGCCGTGTGGAAGCGGTTATGACGAACGCGGTGCGGTACGCGACCCCGGACGGCGCCGCCACCGCCGATGTTGTGGACGCGGTGCGCCTGATGAGCCCACTAGGTTCTGTTACCGCACCGAAAGGCACCGTTCCCGCGGTGAGCGCTGCCCGCGGTGAGAGCCCGCAAGTCAACGGGCAAGGATGGCTCAAGCCAAGCGCCCAGATGCACGAGGTGGCTGCCGAGCTGGCCTCGGCCGCGGGGCTAGGGTCCCAGGGGGCCGAGCAGTTGCTGCGCTCAACGCAACGGTGTGCGTCTCTGAGCGCGCTTGATCCGGTCAAACATATGGGCTGGGGAACCCCGGTTGTTCCTGAGGCGCACGTGATCGGGATTAGGCACAACCCGATGCTTGAATTACGGCAACGGTGCCTGGCGAGCCTCGAACGGTTATTCGCTCCAAGCGGCGAAGCTGTTCTGCATCATTCACCGGCGCGCGCTGAACGGATGCGTCAGCGTGCCCTGGACGTCCTGGAGCATGAACTGGGCATCATCGAAGAGCTCGGGTTTGCAAGCTATTTCCTCACCGTCGCCGCGGCTACCGACATCATCCACGGCATGGGGGTCAGGGCCGCCGCGCGAGGCTCAGGCGCATCGAGCCTTGTGGTGTACCTCTTAGGGATATCGCATATGAACCCGCTTGAACATGACCTGATCTTTGAACGTTTCCTCTCACGGGAACGAGCAAGCCTGCCGGATATCGATGTGGATGTTGAATCCGCTCAACGTCACGCGGTCTATAGGGAACTGTTCAAACGCTTCGGTGAAGACCGCACCACGCTCATGTCGATGCAGAACGCCTACAGGGCAAGGGGAGCGGTCCGCGATGCAGGCTATGCGCTCGGCATGGAAAGCGACGATATCGACCGAGCAGCTAAGAGCCTGTGGCGGCTGAACGCCTCGAACGTGCGGGACGCGGTTGCGAAAATGCCGGAGCTCGCCCCGCTCGCGCACCGGCTTGAAGCTGAACGCCAAACTGGTAACAACCGGTGGGACTTACTCGTCGATCTCACAGAGCGGCTTGACCGGTTGCCTCGCCACATCTCAATGCACCCGTGCGGGGTGATCCTTTCCGATAGTTCCTTATTAGACCGGACCCCGGTCCAGCCCTCCGGTATGGGGCTGGCTATGAGCCAATTCGATAAACACGACATGGACCACATGGGGCTCATCAAACTCGATGTGCTCGGGGTCCGGATGCAGTCAGCAATCGCCTACACCCTCGAAGAAATCAAACGGATACACGGGGTAACGGATTCGGTCTATTTAGACCGGATTCCGTTCGATGATGAAGCCACTTTCCAGATGATCCGGACAACCAACACGTTGGGGGTTTTCCAAATCGAATCCCCAGGCCAGCGGGAACTCATCGGGAAGCTCGCCCCGACTGAACTCAACGACCTCATCATCGACATTTCTCTGTTCCGGCCAGGCCCGATGCAATCAGACATGGTCAAACCGTTCCTGGAACAACGTCACGGATTCCGGCACACGGAAGTCCCGCACCCGGATCTCGCCCCGATCTTGAAAGAAACCCACGGGGTTGTGGTGTTCCACGAACAAGTCCTGCGCATCATCGACCTCATGACAGGGTGCGGGCTCGCACGTGCTGACGTGTACCGGCGCTGGATCGGCAACCCTGAGCGGGAACCGGTCTTCGAAAAAACGTTCAGGCGCGATGCGCTCACGAAAGGGTATTCGGTCGACGTCATCGATGAAGTATGGTCCATCCTGGCCGCTTTCGGCTCCTTCGGATTCTGCAAAGCCCACGGAGCCGCGTTCGCCATCCCCACATATCAATCCGCGTGGCTGAAAACCCACCACCCAGAAGCGTTCATGGCCGCACTATTCGAACACGACCCGGGCATGTACCCGCAAAGGCTGCTCATCGCAGAAGCCCGCCGGCTCGGTATCCCGCTACTCCCGCTGGATGTCAACGCCTCGAGTACATCCTTCAAGCTTGAACGCATCCCCGAACACGCCCAAACACCGAGTGAACCAGTACCCGGGTATCGGGTGCGCGGAGATCTTGGCATCCGCATGTCCTGGACACTGGTCAGCGGACTCAGCACCCCTGAAGCCCAACGCTTAAGCGCCAACGCCCCCTACACATCAGTCGCAGACGTTCGTTCCCGCGCCCGCATCACTAAAGCCAGCATGGTCCGGTTAGCCCAACTCGGAGCACTCGACCGTTTCCTGACACCCGGTAGAGGAGGCAGAGCCGACCTCATTCACCACCTCGAAACCCAACGCAACACACCACAACGCGCGCACAAAGACCGACCCATCCCAGGCCAAGGCGCACTCGATCTAGGGGTGGACCTTGAAACCGCGGCGCTAGCACCGGTTATCCCTGATCCGACACCAGCCCAAAACGTCCGAACCGAACTCGACCTCACCGCCGCTGACATCAGCGGCCACATCATGGACGCCCACGCCTCCTATCTCGAAGCCATCGGCGCAACCCCATCCAACCGGCTTCTGGAACTACGCTCAGGGACCCGAGTCCTCGTCGCTGGGGTGCGTGTGGCAACTCAAACCCCGCCGATGCGTTCAGGGGAGAGGGTCGTCTTCATTAGCCTCGATGACGGGCACGGTTGCGCCGATATTTCCTTCTTCACCCAAGCGCAAAACGATGCCGGCCCGATCGTTTTCTCATCACGACTCATGCTCGTAGAAGGCACCACACGCCGCACCGGCCCGAGAGCCGTGAGCATCCAAGCGATCCGTGCATGGGACCTCCAAGAACCCATCACACCCGAAACCCCACCCGAAAAACTCCCACCGCAACCCGGCTACCTCGAAAACACCGCATACACGAAACAAACATGCCGCGCTTCACACTGAATAAGGACATAGAAACTCAACAGTGCCATAGAATGAGACATTGGCTGGTCGTGGCCTCGGTATGCCACTCACCATAAAGCCATAGAACAAGAAAGGCGGGCCACCATGGCTGATTCCCTGAACCTCACGATCGACGGACAAGCGCGGGAGGTGGAACAGGGAACAACTGGACTCGACCTGTTCAAAGACCAGAAAACCACCGTAGTGATGCGCGTCAACGGTGAACTGTGGGACCTTCATCGCGAAGTGCCAGCCGACGCTGTCATCGAATCGGTGGACATCAGCAGCCCAGACGGACTCAACGTTCTACGCCACTCGACCGCCCACGTCATGGCTCAAGCCGTCCAGGAACTCTACCCGGAAGCTAAACTCGGCATCGGCCCCTACATCACCGACGGCTTCTACTTCGACTTCGACGTCGATGAACCCTTCACCCCGGAAGACCTCAAGGCTATTGAGAAGCGCATGCTGCGCATCGTGAACCAGACCCAGTCTTTCCGCCGCGAAACCGTCACCGCTGAACAAGCACGCGCAGCACTCAAAGACGAGCCATACAAGCTCATCCTGCTCTCCAAAGCCGATGAAGCCGCAACCTCGGGCGAAGGCATGAGCGTTGAGATCGGTGAAGGCGAAATCACCCTCTACGACAACATCGACCGCAAGACCGGCGAAGTCATCTGGCGAGACCTCTGCCGCGGCCCGCACCTGCCGAACACCAAGATCATCTCCAACGCATTCGCGCTAACCCGTAGCGCGGCAGCATATTGGCTCGGCAACGAAAACAACAAACAGCTGCAACGTATCTACGGCACGGCGTGGCCAACCAAGCAGGAACTCAAGGACTACCAAGAGCGCCTCGCAGAAGCCGAACGCCGCGACCACCGCCGCCTCGGAACCGAACTCGACCTGTTCTCCTTCCCGGATGAGCTCGGCTCCGGCCTGCCGGTGTTCCACGTCAAAGGCGGCATCATCAAACGCGAAATGGAAGACTACGTTCGCGACCGCCACGTGGCCGCAGGCTTCGATTACGTCGGCACCCCCCACATCTCACGTGCTGGCCTCTTCCACACCTCAGGGCATCTGCCGTACTACGCGGACACGATGTTCCCGCCGCTGACCGTGGACGCCGAGCACGATGACGACGGCAACGTGACCAAGCCGGGTCAGGAATACCGCCTCAAAGCGATGAACTGCCCGATGCACAACCTCATCTATAAGTCACGGGGCCGTTCCTACCGCGACCTGCCTCTGCGTCTGTTCGAGTTCGGGCACGTCTACCGGTACGAAAAGTCCGGCGTGATCCACGGGCTGACCCGCGTGCGCGGTTTCGCTCAAGACGACTCCCACTCCTACGTGACCAAGGAACAAGCACCGGAAGAGGTCCGCCACCTCATCGAATTCATGCTGTCCCTGCTACGGGACTTCGGTATGGATGATTACTATCTTGAGCTCTCAACCCGAGATGAGGACTCCGATAAGTTCATCGGTTCTCAAGAACAGTGGGAAGAAGCAACCCGCATCTTGGAGGAAGTCGCTGTCTCGACCGGTGTTGAGCTCGTCCCGGATCCAGGTGGGGCGGCGTTCTACGGGCCAAAGATCTCCGTCCAGGCGCGAGATGCGATCGGCCGCACATGGCAGATGGGCACGGTCCAGTACGATTTCAACCAGCCAGCCCGCTTCGAACTCGAATATCAGGCAGCTGACGGAACCCGGCAGGAACCAGTCATGATCCACGCCGCCAAATTCGGTTCGATTGAACGCTTCATGGGCGTGCTCACCGAGCACTACGCGGGTGCGTTCCCGGCATGGCTCGCCCCCGTTCAGGTGCGTGCGATCCCTGTTGCTGAGGTATTCAACGACTATCTCACCGAGATCGTCGAGCGTCTTAAAGCCGAGGGCATCCGCGCGGAACTCGATGACAGCCACGACAGGTTCCCCAAGAAGATCCGCAACGCGTCCAAGGAGAAGATCCCGTTCACCCTCATCGCAGGTGGGGAAGACCAAGAAGCCAACGCGGTCTCCTTCCGCTACCGTGACGGTTCGCAAGACAACCAGGTGCCTGTCGATGAAGCGATCGAACGCATCGTGAAGCACGTACGCGAACGGATCAACACCGATCATGCCTGAAACTGAGAACCCTCAATCAACCGCTCACACGGAAGCCGAGCACGATGCCGAGGTCACCGACGACTTCGAACTCGCTTCAGCACCAGACCGGCTGGGCCGGTTGTGGACCCCGTACCGTATGGCCTACGTCGAGAAGGGGCAGGACCAGGTCAAGGACGAGCACACGTGCCCGTTCTGTTCCGGGCCTCAACGCAGCGATGAAGACGCACTCATCGTCTATCGAGGCGAACATTGCTTCGTGAACCTCAACCTCTACCCATATAATCCGGGCCACATGATGGTGATCCCGTACCGCCACGTCCCGATGTACACCGACATCACAGCGGAAGAAACAGCTGAGATGGGCGAGCTTGCCCAGAAAGCGATGCGCGTGCTGGCCCACGTTTCGGGCCCTGACGGTTTTAATCTCGGCATGAATCAGGGCCAAGCCGGAGGTGCCGGTATCGCCGCGCACCTGCATCAGCACGTGATCCCGCGTTGGGGTGGGGACACGAACTTCTTCCCGATCATCGCTGAATCCAAAGCGATCCCAGTGGTGTTAGGGGATACGCTGCGGCTCATGAAGCAAGGCTGGGGCGAGGTCACCTAGGCATGTTGGACCGGTACGCGCGCGGGTTTTTCACGGCTCTGTTCCGTCCGCTCGTGAAAGTCCTAGCGCGGGTAGGCGCGACACCGAACCTGGTCACGGTACTGGGCTCGGTGGGCGCGGCCGTGTCCGCGGTCGCGCTCTACAGTTGGGGTCAACTGTTCTGGGGCACTGTTGCCATCACGTTGTTCATTTTCTCTGACATGGTCGATGGCCAACTCGCCCGGCACCTCGACAACCAAGCCGAATCTGGGGTAGGTCAGCCGCGCTCACACACCGAACGAGCGCTAGGGAACTTCCTCGATTCTTCCCTCGACCGGCTCGTGGATTTCACGATCTTCGGAACGCTCGCGTTCTGGTGGTTCACAGGTGGCGCGCGCCCGATGTTCGGCGCAGCAGCACTGACCCTTTTGAGCCTTGGTGGGCTCGTCTCTTATGTGCGGGCTAAGGCTGAATCGCTTGGTTTCGATGCTTCGGTCGGTTTCGTGGAGCGTTCGGAGCGTCTCGTTGTCGTGCTTGTCCTCACCGGTTTCACCGGCCTGGGATTGAATCCGTGGTGGTGGTTCGGGGGAGTCGTAGCTGTATGTATTGGCTCGGTCGTGACTCTTATTCAGCGTATTTCCAGATGTGTCGCAACCGCTCAGCGTGTGCACGGTGTGACAGATACGATGAACTAGGGTTTGGCCGATACCAGCCGTTGTTTTCCCTTCCACTCAATTTCGATGACCGAAAGGTATTGTTCGCGTGAACACTCAACCGTCCCAGCAGGCCTCCCGCGTCCGTCGTGGGCTTGCTGACCATCTGACTGGCGGCGTCATCATGGACGTCGTGACCCCTGAACAGGCTCGCATCGCTGAAGCCGCAGGCGCTAAGGCTGTCATGGCTTTGGAGCGTGTACCTGCCGATATCCGCGCTCAGGGCGGTATTTCTCGGGCATCGGATCCTGACATGATCGTTGGTATTCAGGAAGCCGTATCGATTCCAGTGATGGCGAAGGTACGCATCGGGCACTTCGTTGAGGCCCAGGTTCTTGAAGCCCTCGACATCGACTTCATCGACGAGTCCGAGGTTCTTTCCCCAGCTGACTACGAGAACCACGTGGACAAGTTCGCGTTCAAGGCACCATTCGTGTGTGGCGCGACGAACCTCGGTGAGGCTTTGCGCCGCATCAACGAGGGTGCTGCGATGATCCGCTCCAAAGGTGAAGCCGGAACCGGCGATGTCTCGAACGCGACCGGCCACATGCGTAAGATCCGCGCGGAAATCAACCGCCTGACTTCGATGGCTGAGGACGAACTGTTCGTTGCCGCGAAAGAACTGCAGGCGCCCTACGATCTCGTCGTTGAGGTCGCCCGCGAAGGAAAGCTGCCGGTGCCCTTGTTGACCGCAGGCGGTATCGCAACCCCAGCAGACGCAGCCATGATGATGCAGCTCGGTGCCGAAGGCGTGTTCGTGGGCTCCGGCATCTTCAAGTCCGGTAACCCTGAGGCTCGCGCCGCCGCTGTGGTCAAGGCGACCGCCAACTACAACGACCCGAAGGTGATCGCTGACGTATCCCGTGGTCTCGGCGAAGCAATGGTCGGCCTCAACGTAGATGAGATCCCAGTGCACCACCGCCTCGAAGACCGCGGCTGGTAGCACACACACGCCAAGCGCGCCCTTCGTCATATCGAAATGGTGTGGGTGGATGAAGTTCGTAACGTTCTGCATCTACCCACACCATTCTTTGTTCTCGACTCTGGTCTAGCCGGCTTTTATGCCTTCAGCCCGCGGCGTTCAAGCAGAGGCTCGATGCGGGCATCGCGTCCACGGAATGCGCGATAGCTTTCCAGTGCGTCGCGCGTGTTACCGCGGCTCAAGAACTCCTCACGGAACAGCTGGCCAGCGGCACGGATGTCCTCTTGCTCCTTGAACCATTCGACCGCATCGGCGTCAAGGATCTCGGACCAGATGTAGCAGTAGTAACCTGCCGAATAACCGCCAGCGAAGATGTGCTGGAAGTAGCCGGTCTTGTAGCGAGACTCGATCGAGTCCGGGTTGAAGCCAGCATCACGCAATGCTGAGTCTTCGAACCCGGCCGGGTCAGCCTCGACGTCGGTACCGGTGCGCTGGTGCCACGCGAGGTCTAGAATCGATGCGGCGAGGTATTCGCTCGTCGAGAAGCCTTCGCCCCACGTGCTGGTCGCGGTGAGTTTTTCGATCTGATCGGCAGGAAGCGGTTCACCCGTGTGTGCGTGCTTGGTGTAGTGCGGAAGAATCTTGGGGTGTACTGTCCACATCTCGTTGACCTGGGACGGGAACTCGACGATGTCGCGCCCAACGTTGGTGCCCGCCAAAGAAGGGTAGTGTGCGGCACTCAGCAGGCCGTGGAGCGCATGCCCGAACTCGTGGAATAGTGTGTTGACCTCATCCCACGTGCACAATGCAGGGTTCCCGCCGGTTGGCTTAGGGATGTTCAGCGTATTGCAGATGATCGGGCGTGAACCGGTTGCGGTAGCACCTTGGGCAAGCTCATTCATCCATGCCCCACCACGCTTGGTGTCGCGGGCGAAGAAATCGCCCACGAACAGCCCGACGGCATCCCCGTTCTCCTCGATAACTTCCCAAATCCGGGCATCCGGGTGAGGAAGCGGAAGGTCGTGGCGTTCCGTGAACCTCAGCCCATAGACCAATCCAGCGGCACGGAAAACGCCTTCAGTCAGAACTGTGTCGAGTTCAAGGTGCTGTTGCAACAGTTCCGCGTCGACCCCATCGGACTGCGAGCCAACAAGACTCAGCCCGCGTGCGCGATCCCACGGTGCCACAGGAGCCTCGGGGGACAGAGGCTCGAGGCCGAGCGCTTCAGCGATCCGCGCATCCTCGGCGGCCGCGTTCGCGAGCGCAGGCTTAGCCAACTGCGCCAACAGATCGTTGATAGCCGAAACCGAGGTTTCCGACCGCAGAGACAGAATCTCTTCTGCATGCGTCTCAAAACCGAGCAAGCGTGCGCGCTCTACGCGCAATGCCGCGATCTGCGCGGCGATCGTAGAGCTCTTGCCGTCAGATGCACGCTGAGACGATGCCTCGTGCAACTTCTTGCGGCCTTCAGCGGTGGTCAGGATCGCTTCATCAGGTTGAACGGTTGGCAACACGAGCGAGATACGGTGGCCTTCCGCTCCCGCGGCCTGAGCTGCGGCGCGGGTCGCTTCAAGTCGGGCAGGGGAGAGGCCCGTAGCTTCCGCCTCCGTGAGGGCAGGCGCTGCATCCACGAGGTTCTGCATCGCGAGGCGACCGAACTCTGTCTGTAAATCGGTGAGCTTCGCGTTCAAGGCCTTGAGCTTTTCCTGGCCCTCAGCGTCCAGTTCCGCGCCGCTCGCGCGGAAGGATCGCATCGTGACCTCAACGAGGCGTGCCTGTTCGCCTTCAAGCGCGCCCGCATCGACCTGCTGCATCCGGGCGTACAGGCCAGGGTAGAGCGTCATTGCGTCCTGATGCGCTGCGACCATAGCCGTAACTTCAGCCTCGATAGCCTGGATTTCTTCCGTGGCATCAGCTGAGAACAGGTGGAACGCGACCGCCGTTGCACGATCAAGGGCTTCGCTTGAGAGCTCAAAAGCCTCGAACGTGTTGGTGAAGTCCGCCTCGTGCGGATCATTGACAATGGCCGCGACGGCTTTCTCTTGAGCCTCGATTCCGGCACGCACCGAGCTGCGCAACAGATCCGGGGTCACGGTAGAGAAATCAGGGAAGTTGTAATCAAGCCCGCTAGGCTCCGTAAGACAAGTCATGAAAAGACTCTTTCACACTAAGTACATCGACGCCATGCCGAGTAACGGCGCTACGGTGAGGGCAGGCTATAGAATGGTCTGACGCTAGAACTAACTGACATAGGGACGGAAGAACTATGGCTGGCCACTCCAAATGGGCGACAACCAAGCACAAGAAAGCTGCGTTGGATGCGAAGCGTGCGAAAGCTTTCGCGCAGTTCATCAAGAAGATCGAGGTTGCCGCGCGTGCTGGTGGTCCGGACCTAGAAGGTAACCCGGCTCTTGAAGTCGCCGTGAACAAGGCGAAGAAGAACTCCGTTCCTAACGACAACATCGACCGTGCGATCAAGCGTGGTGCCGGGCTGACTGGTGAGGTCATTGACTACACCGAGATCATGTATGAGGCACGCGGTCCGCAGGGCTCGGCTCTCTTGGTGCACTGCCTGACCGATAACCGCAACCGCGCGGCCTCTGAGACTCGCGTGGCGATCACCCGTAACGGTGGCACGATCGCCGACCCGGGTTCGGTCAACTACCTTTTCAACCGTAAGGGTGTCGTGGTGGTCCCTGAGGCTGATCACACCGAGGATTCCCTCATGGAGGTTGTCCTCATGGCTGATGTTGATGCCGAGGAGATCACCAAGGTCGGCGATTCTTTCACCATCGTTTCGGAGCCTTCGGAGCTGCAGTCAGTTGCTCACGCGCTGGATGAAGCCGGTGTCGAATACAGCTCTGATGAAGTCGAGTACGTGCCGACGATGAAGGTTGAGCTGGATGTGGATGCGGCCCGCACGTTCGTCAAACTTGAGGAAGCGCTCGAGGAGCTCGATGACGTGCAGGCCGTGTACTCGAATGTCGATATGACGCCTGAGGTCATTGAGGCGCTAGGCGAGGAGTAGAGACTGTTGCATTCGGTTCGCGTAACGGCTTCCGAGGTGGTTGGTGCGTGCGCGTAGCAGGAGTTGATCCAGGGCTGACCCGTTGCGGGTTGGCCCTGGTTTCTGTTGGTACTGACCGCACAGCAACGCTCGAGGACGTGCGGGTGATCGGTTCCCCGTCTGAGGTTGCCTTGGACCACCGTCTGCTCACGATTTCTGAGCGGATTGATGAGTGGCTGGATGAATTCCGGCCTGATGCTTTGGCGATTGAGCGCGTCTTCACTTACACGAACGTCTCTACGGTGATGGGTACCGCCCAGGCGATGGGCGTGATCATTGCCGCTGCCGCGCGCCGCGGCATTCCGGTTGCCTTACACACCCCGACTGAGGTCAAAGCCGCTGTGACCGGTAGCGGCCAGGCTGATAAACAGCAAGTGGGGCGGATGGTGACCAAGATTCTGCGCCTAGCGGCCGCCCCGAAACCAGCCGATGCGGCCGATGCGATAGCGATCGCTCTGGCTCACGGGTGGCGTGGGGCTGACCCGGCATCCAAGGCGGCGGCTTCAGGATCGAATCAAAGTGGTGTGGCCCCAGCACAGCGAGCCTGGCTCAAGGCGCAGGCTCAGGCCGCTAATAATGCGGCGCGTGCGGAGTCTGCTTTGCGGGCGCGTGCACGTAAGCCGCGTGGTTGACCGTGCTGGCTCGTGAGCGCTGTGACACGGGGCGTATCTAACACACATACGGATAGTTCGAAGATATATTCGGATAGACTTCTCGTATCACTCTCCGTGTTTGTGGTGCTCTCTTATGTGTGAGGCGTGCCGTCGGCGCGCTGTTATGTCCGTGAAAGGTTGTTCGTACCCATGATTTCTCAGCTTCGAGGCACCGTTACGACGTTGAACCTGAACTCGGTGGTTCTTGATGTGGGCGGAGTGGGCTACCTCGTCAACGCGGTTCCGCGGACGTTAGGGGAACTCACGGTAGGTCAAGAAGCCACTCTTCCAACGAGTTTGGTGGTGCGTGAAGATTCGATGACTCTCTACGGTTTCACTAGTGCACGTGACCGGGACGTTTTCGACATCATCACGAGCGTTTCAGGGATCGGCCCGAAACTGGGTTTAGCTATTTTGGCGGTTCACTCTGCAGAAGAGCTCGCCGCGGCTGTTCAGAACGAAGACACGAAAGCGCTGACCCGCGTTTCGGGTGTGGGCCCTAAATCGGCAAGCCGAATTATCCTTGAACTCAAGGGCAAGCTGACGCTCTCGGCGGATGCTACTGCCACTGCCGCCCCGGCCGCCCAGACCGAAGCCGAAGCGTTGGCTCAAGCCGCCGAGGCCCAAGTGGTCGAGGGTCTCACAGGCCTGGGGTGGACTGAGAAGGAAGCTAAGAAAGTTCTTGCAGCCACGCTCAAGGCACAACCGGAATTGGCCGGGGCCTCGGTTCCAGAGCTGTTGCGCGCTGCATTGCGGGGCGTGGGGGCCGGGACCGGAGTGCGCTCGTGAGCATGCCGGAACGGTCTTGAAACTACTGTTGAGAAGCTAGGGGAGAGGAACGCAGCAAGATGGCATCAGATTCCTCGCGCGGTCTGGTGGATGCCTCCGGAGAGCCGGAGGAACGCGCGCTCGAGGCTGCGATGCGGCCCAAGAACTTCGATGAATTCGTGGGCCAAGCACGTGTTCGCGAGCAACTTTCCCTCGTACTTGAATCCTCGAAGCTGCGTGAACGGGTTGCCGATCACGTTCTGCTCTCCGGGCCTCCAGGCTTGGGCAAGACGACGCTAGCCATGATCGTTGCCGCGGAGATGCAAGCACCGCTACGCATCAGCTCCGGTCCGGCAATCCAAAACGCAGGGGACCTGGCTGCGATCCTCTCTTCGCTATCTGAAGGCGAAGTTTTATTCCTGGATGAGATCCACCGTCTAGCCCGCCCAGCAGAGGAAATGCTCTACCTTGCGATGGAAGACTTTCGCGTCGACATCGTGGTCGGCAAGGGTGCTGGTGCCACAGCTATCCCATTGGATCTTCCTCCGTTCACTCTGGTGGGCGCGACCACGCGTGCCGGTCTTTTGCCGGGACCTCTGCGTGACCGTTTCGGGTTCACCGGCCACCTGGACTTCTATTCGGTTGAAGAACTTGAAATGGTTCTGCGGCGCTCGGCAGTCATGCTTGATGTGCGCTTGACCGATGACGGCTATCAGCAGATCGCTTCACGTTCACGCGGAACCCCGCGTATCGCTAACCGGCTCCTACGCCGTGTCAGGGACTGGTCGCTTGTACACCGCATCGAGCGGATCGATGCGGTTCAAGCCGCAGCGGCCCTGGACATGTATGACGTCGATGAACGTGGACTGGATCGGCTCGACCGTTCAGTTTTGCAAGCGTTGTGCACCAAATTCGGTGGCGGGCCCGTCGGCTTATCAACACTTGCGATCTCGGTGGGGGAGGAAACCGAAACCGTCGAGGAAGTAGCTGAGCCCTATCTTGTGCGCGAAGGCCTCCTCGGCCGAACCGCACGCGGACGAATAGCAACCCCAGCGGCATGGGCGCACCTAGGCCTGACTCCGCCGGAGGGTGCTCCTGGCGCCCTACCTTCGGGGGAGCAGGATCCCGGCGGGACTGCCCGCCTCATCTGAAGAATCGACCGAGCTGGAGAAAGCATTGGCCTATCTATTTCTGTCTTCCAGCAACCGACAGTGCCGTCCCAGAGTTACGGCGTGAGCTTGCAGTTACTACTCCTGCTTGCCGGGGTAGGTTAGGCTAGATCGGTGTTTTCCTTGCGCCTGCAATGCGCGCGCGAGGGTGTGCAGCGATATCGATAATGTGAATTGAGGATGCCACGTGATCTCCGCGCAGCAGATTTTGGCTGAAGGTCAGCAAGGACAGGCCGGGGGTATTAGCCCTCTTCTTTTGATCATGGGCCTCATGGTCATTTTCTTGGTCTTCACGATGTTCCGTAACCGCAAGCGGATGCAGCAAGCTCAGCAGGAACGTGAGACTAAGCTCGTCCCGGGTGCAGAAGTTATGACGACCGCCGGTATCTTCGGCACGGTCGTTGACACCTTCAAAGACGAGAACAAGGTGCTCTTGGAACTATCTCCAGGCAACCGTGTCATGTTCCACGTCCAAGCGATCGCTCAGTTCCCAGAAGACAACTCGACCCCTGAGGCTTCGCAAGAGGACAACCAGGGTGACCTCGACGGTTCGGAAGGCCCAGATAAGCGCTAAGAACCAGCAGCCCAGCGTTGCGAACCGATGCACTTCACACGCTGAGGCAGATACCTAGTCTTTATTCATTCATTGCTCACGTGTGAGAGAAACCTTTATGTCAACAACTAGCCCCAAGCGGCAGGCTCGTAGCGCACTGATCTGGCTCGCGGTGATCCACCTCGTGCTGATCGGTGTGCTCATCGGTGGTGTTGTCGCAGGAAAAACTGGTGCGCTTCCTAAGCTTGCGCTGGACCTTGAGGGCGGTACCGAGATGGTGCTGACCCCTAAACTGGATGACCCGAACAAGCAGGTCACTTCCGAGCAGCTTCAGCAAGCGGTCGAGATCATTCGTCAACGCGTTGATGGCACTGGTGTTGCTGAAGCTGAGGTCACCACCCAGAACAACCAGAACATCGTGGTTGCGATGCCTGGCATCCCAGATGAGAAGACACGTAACCTCATCAAGTCTTCCGCGCAGATGCAGTTCCGGCCGGTGATCGCGGCGAACCAAGACATCACGGCGACGCCAAAGAAGGACCTCACACCGATCAAAGACATCCCAAAGCCTGAGGGTAAACCGCAGAACGGCTCTGATGATCGGTGGGTCACCCCTGAGCTTTTGCGTAAGTTCCAGGCGTGGGATTGTGCCGCTGAGCTCAATAAGAAAGACCGCACGACGTTCAAGGCTGAAGAGCCAGCTATTGCGTGTGAGATGGACCCGCCGTTGCAGGCTAAGTACCTCTTGGGTCCGGTTGAGGTTTCCGGCTCTGACATCACCGATGCCGAGGCACGTCCTGAACAGAACTCGCAGGGCTTCACGACCGGTGGTTGGGAAGTTGCGTTGACGTTCAACAACAAGGGCGCTGCGGCGTTCAAGACGGTCACCCAGCGTTTGACGTCAGCTCAGCCGCCTAAGAACCAGTTCGCGATCGTGTTGGATGGCCGCGTGGTTTCGGCTCCGCAGTCGCTGGCCGTCATTTCCGATGGCCGCTCTTCGATCACGGGTAACTTCACTCAGGAATCGGCTCAAGAACTCGCCGAGCAGCTGCGTTACGGTGCCTTGCCGATGAGCTTCAACATCCCGACCGAAACCCAGGTTTCGGCCAAGCTCGGTGCTGATCAGCTCAAGTCCGGTATGATCGCCGGCTTGATCGGCCTGGTCTTGGTGGCTGTTTACTCCTTCTTCCAGTACCGCGTTTTGGGTCTGGTGACGATGGCCTCGCTCATCATCATGGGTACGCTGACCTATCTCGCGATTGTCTTGTTGGGTTGGGGCGCGAACTATCGGTTGTCTCTGGCTGGTGTTGCCGGCTTGATTGTCTCGATTGGTCTGACAGCTGACTCGTTCATCGTCTACTTTGAACGTATCCGTGATGAGTTGCGTGAAGGCCGCAGGCTCCAGCAGGCGATCGAAACCGGTTGGAAGCGTGCCCGCCGAACCATTCTGGCTTCTAAAGCGGTCAACATTCTGGCAGCCGTTGTTCTGTACTTTGTTGCTGTGGGTAACGTCAAGGGCTTCGCGTTCACCCTGGGCCTGACAGCTGTTGCGGATATTTTCGTGGTGTTCTTGTTCACGCACCCGATGTTGCAGTTGCTCAGCCGTATGCCTTTCTTCTCTGAAGGTCACAGGCTTTCCGGTCTGGATCCGCGCCTTTTGGGCGCTGAGCCGCTGTATGCCGGGGCGGGCCGAGTGCGTGTGCGCCGGCAGAGCGGTGAAGCGAAGCAGGCCGGCAAACACGGCGGCGGGGCTAACCGTGAGGCTCAGCGTCGCATGACGATCGCTGAGCGGCGCCGGGCTGAAGAGCTTGCTGCGCGCGAGAACGGTAGGAACGCAGATACACGCAAGGTAGAGGAGAACTGACGTGGCGAAGCTAGCAGCGTGGGGTAACGAGCTCTACTCCGGTAAGCGTTCGTATCCATTCATTGGCAAGCGCAAACTCTGGTTTGCTATCGCGCTCGTTCTGATCGTGCTTTCGGTCTTGGTTCCGGTTGTGCGTGGCGGTTTCAACCTGGGTATCGATTTCCGAGGTGGCAACGAGTTCCAGGTGGCCGAGGCTCACAAGACTGACCCTAAGCTCGGTGACGACGCCGCCGGCGAGGTCGTGCCGGATAAGAACGCACGGACGACGCATCTGGCTGCGACCACGATGCGCGTCCAGACTGACCCGCTCACCGGTCAGCAAGCCGACGACTTGAAGGAAGCACTCGCGAAAGCATACGAGACGGATGCTTCGAAGGTCTCTGTCTCAGCGATTGGCCCGACATGGGGCGCTGATGTCTCACGCCAAGCGGCGATCGGTTTGGTCGTGTTCATGGTCTTGGTTGCTTTGCTGATGGCGGTGTACTTCCGGACCTGGAAGATGTCGCTTGCCGCAATCGGCGGCCTGATCGTCGTCATGATCGTTACTGCCGGGATCTATGCTGCAGTCGGTTTCGAAGTGACACCGAGTGCGGTCATCGGTTTCTTGACGATTCTTAGCTACTGTCTCTATGACACCGTGGTGGTCTTCGACAAGATCCGTGAGAATACCTCTGACGCCTCCCTCAAGTACGTCATGACCTTCGAGGAGAAGGTCAACCGTGCTGTGAACCAGACCCTGGTTCGCTCGATCAACACCTCGGTCGTTGCGATCCTGCCAGTCGGCTCGATTCTGTTCATCGGTTATTGGTTGCTCGGCGCGGGCACGCTCGGTGACCTCGCGCTTGCGTTGTTCGTCGGCATCATCGTCTCGACGTTGTCCACCCTCTTCATCCAGGCACCGCTGTACTATCAGCTGCGCAAGAACGATGAAGAGATCAAGGAGCTCGACGCTGAGGTCCATGACAACCGCAAAGATTCAGAGGCAGCGCTGGCCTGATACGCGTATTCACCACTAGCTGGGAACGGTGCCGAACGCACCGCGTGACGGAACACCTCGTGAGACTCACCGGTTCACGAGGTGTTCCGTTACTGTTCTGTGGTCTAAACTGACCCAATCACCGTATTGTGTACATACAGCCAGGCCTTGCGCTTGGTAGCAGAGGAGGAATCGCTGCCATGGCGCAACAGCGAGTGGGTGAACAGCAACCAAGGCGGGGAAGGTCGCTTTCGCGTCTGATCCGTTTCTCAGGCCGGTCAACGTTTCCGGCGGCCCCTCCCATCCTTGAGCCCCTGCTACGTACCGTGCGTGCGCAACATCCGGAAGAAGATCTTTCACTCATTACACGCGCCTACGATGTGGCTGCACGTTGGCACGAAGGCGTGAAGCGGAAATCCGGGGATCCCTACATCACCCACCCTGTGGCGGTCGCAACGATCCTTGCGGAGATGGGGCTCACTGGCCCTACGCTGGCGGCGGCGCTGTTGCATGACACGGTCGAGGACACCGAATATTCGCTTGAAGCACTGCGCAAGGACTTCGGCGATGAGATCGCTCTGCTCGTGGACGGGGTCACCAAACTCGATAAGGTCACCTACGGCGAGGCCGCTCAGGCAGAGACGGTCCGGAAGATGATCGTCGCGATGTCCCAAGACATCCGTGTACTCATGATCAAGCTTGCCGACCGAATGCATAACGCCCGCACATGGCGTTACGTCAACCCTGAATCGGCGTCCCGTAAAGCCCGGGAAACCCTCGAGATATACGCTCCGTTGGCCCACCGTTTGGGGATGAAC
Source organism: Arthrobacter sp. HMSC08H08 (assembly GCF_001807575.1). Classification (NCBI taxonomy): domain Bacteria; kingdom Bacillati; phylum Actinomycetota; class Actinomycetes; order Micrococcales; family Micrococcaceae; genus Arthrobacter; species Arthrobacter sp. HMSC08H08. The sequence goes on along the minus strand of NZ_KV789409.1, from coordinate 120,261 downwards.
ACCGTCAAGTGGGAGCTTGAGGATCTTTCTTTCGCGGTTTTGCACCCGAAAGTGTATGAAGAGATCGTGCGCATGGTGGGCGCCCGCACGCCTGAACGTGAACGGTATCTTTCCGAAGTTCGGCAACCGATCGAGGCGAATCTCTCTGAAGAGAAGATCAACGCGGTCATCACGGGCCGGCCTAAACACTATTACTCGGTCTATCACAAGATGGTAGTCCGGAAGAAAGAATTCAACGAGATCCACGACCTCATGGGTGTTCGGATCCTGGTTGACTCCGTCAAAGACTGCTACGCGGTCTTGGGCATCATCCATTCGCATTGGAACCCGCTTCCCGGCAGGTTCAAGGACTACATTGCGATGCCTAAGTTCAACATGTATCAGTCCTTGCATACCTCCGTGATCGGTCCCGGCGGCCGTCCCGTCGAGGTGCAGATCCGCACCCACGAAATGCATAAGCGTGCCGAATACGGTGTAGCCGCACACTGGAAATACAAGCAAGGCTCTGCAGAGAACGATAAAGAAACCAACATCAACTGGCTCAACCGGTTGGTGGCCTGGCAGAAAGACACTGAGGATCCAGATGAGTTCCTCGATTCCTTGCGCTATGTCATCAACTCCGCTGAAGTCTATGTCTTCACCCCGGCCGGTGAGGTGCGTTCGCTGCCACTGGGTTCCACACCCGTGGATTTCGCCTACGCGGTCCACACGGATGTGGGGCACAGGGCCGTTGGCGCTAAAGTCAATGGGAAACTTGTTCCGTTGCATACACCGCTCAACAATGGCGATCAGGTTGAAATACTGACCTCGAAGGCAGAAAACGCCGGCCCGTCACGCCATTGGCAAGACTTTGTCGCCTCACCACGAGCCCGCACCAAGATTCGGCAATGGTTCTCCAAGGAGCGCCGCGAGGAAGCGATAGAAAAAGGCCAGGATCTGCTCTCTAAAGCGATTCGTAAGGCTGGGCTCCCGCTCCAGAAGCTCATGACGGCAGAGATCCTCACAGCGGTTGCGAAAGAGCTTCACTACAACGACATCACTGGTCTGTACGCGGGCCTGGGCGAAGGCCACGTCTCTTCCAAGAACGTGATGGAGCACATCACGAGCCTGACGGGAGAACCCGAGGTAGCTCAGCCTGAACCAGGCATGAACTTCACCTCGGACCAAAACCAGACGCGCGGCTCACAGCCGAGCTCTTCCGGGGTTATCGTCCAGGGCTCACGTGATGTTGTGGCTAAGCTGGGCCCGTGTTGCTCGCCGGTGCCACCGGATGCGATCAAAGGCTTTGTAACACGCGGCTCGGGCGTCACGGTACACCGTTCAGCGTGCCCGAACATCGCTAATCTGAGCGGTCCTGAAGCCGAGCGGATTGTCGATGTCGCGTGGGATCCTCGTTCCCACACCGTATTCACGGTAGAGATCCAGGTTGAGGCACTCGACCGGCACTCGCTTTTGAGCGACGTCACCAAAGTGCTCTCGGAGAACCACGTCAATATCTTGTCTGCGAACCTGTGGACCACCAAGGACCGGACCGCGATTTCACGTTTCCGTTTCCAGCTGGGGGAGCCGGACTTCATGAGCCATATCTTCGCTGCAATCCGCCGGATTGAAGGCGTCTATGATGTCAGCCGGGTGCTAGGTGGGGCCTCAGAAGAGCGGCGCTAATCTCCCGCAACCGCCGCCGCACGAGGGTCTGACGCTTTGTACCTAAACGAGCGAATCGATCGCTACCGTCCAACAAGCGGTCCATATCGACTGGCTTGATGTCTTCTAGCTCGAGAGTTTGTGTTACCTGATCCCCAACCGTTGGATTGGGATCCTTCAGGGTTCGTTGCCAGCCCATCGCGATACGTTCTGGAATATCACTGAGTAACCGAGCGACTCGAGGCGCTGGCACATCAGCATCGCGCGCAATCGCAGCCGTTAACTCGACAGCGACCGTCAACGGTGTCACGACCCTGACCCCTTCAACATATGCGATGTCTCGTTGGCTGAGGTTCAACGGATCGATATAAATATTGAGCCCACCAATGTTCCTGAAGCGTCTACTGTGCACGCGCGCCCGCACGTTGAGGCTCGTTGGCGGCTTGCCACCGAGCCACGCCCACAACGCAGTCTGGTGATCGAAGACCGTATTCTTGATGCCGTCTTCAGCCAAGGCCACTTGGAAACGGTAGAGTGCGGCCCACCGCACCATCGGACGGTGGCTGACCGATAAACGGGCATAGAGCGGGCCCACAACGTGGCGGATTAGGTCATCACGAAGAGCCGCCGCAAGCTCGGCTTCAGTGAGGTTCTCACGCATCGCATCCCATAAGGGAACCTCGCAGAGCCGGCTACGCGTGGCAGGTAGCGGTAGAAGATCTTTGCGAGGCGGTGGAAGATCAGGAAGAGGCAGGTCGCGATCATTCTGGGTTGGCGTCATGCATTCATGGTGCGTTCCAGCGTCCAGATACGACAAGGGCCCGGCGCTGTCCTGTGGACAACTCCAGGCCCTTGCGCTAGCGGAGATCTACCGGGGTAGGGAATCTCGAGCTACCTCAACATCTTCTTAGCCCAGTTCGGCAGCTGAACGCTTCACGGTCTCAAGCCACGCACGGCGTGCATCGAGCGCTTCCTGAGCCTTAGCGACCTTCCGCTGATCACCGCTTGCCTGGGCGCGCTCGAGGTCAGATTCCAAATCAGCGATCGCGTCTTCAAGCTGCTGCAACATCGAGTTCGAGCGAGCCTTCGTCTCCGGGTCAGTGCGGCGCCATTCGTCTTGCTCAGCTGAGCGAACAGCGTCTTCAACCTGGCGCAGGCCGGCTTCGATGCGGTGCATATCGGAACGTGGAACCTTGCCGGCAGCTTCCCAGCGGTCGCGGATCGAACCAAGTGCACGCTGTGCCTGCTTGAGGTCCTTCACTGGAAGGATCGCACGGGCCTCCTCCAGGAGGGCTTCCTTAACCTTGAGGTTTTCGGCGTACTCGGCGTCAATCTTATCGTTAGCCTTCTTACGTGCATTGAAGAACACGTCTTGGGCGGCACGGAAACGGGTCCACAACGCGTCATCGTCCTTACGCGATGCACGCGGTGCAGCCTTCCACTCGGACATGAGCTTGCGGTACTCGGCTGAGGTAGCACCCCAGTCAGTCGAGTTCTGCATGCTTTCGGCGCGGCTGATCAAGTCTTCCTTGATGCGCTTAGCTTCAGCATTGCGGTCATCGAGCTTGGAGAAGAAGGTGCGGCGGTTCTTATCGAATTTATTGCGTGCAGAGCGGAAACGCTTCCACAACTCGTCCTCGGTAGCGCGAGGCAAGCGGTGGCCGTTCTTCTGTGCGGCCTTCCACTCGTCGAAGAGTTCAGCCATGCGCTGCGATGCGCTCTTCCACTGAACCTGCTCGGCCGGTTTAGCGGCAAGGTCTTCGGCTTCTGAAACGATCTTCTCGCGGGCGGCTGTGGCTTCAGCGCGCAGCTGCTCAGCGTTGGCACGCTCGTGCTGGCGCAGGTTCTCGATCGCTACACGCAGGTTCTCGACACGGGACTCCAGCATCGCGATGTCGCCCACGACGTCGCGAGCTTTGACGCGCTCATCGATCGCGTTGAGGGCCTTCGGCATCTCAGCGGTTGGGGCTTTGGCTACAACGCGCTGTTCAAGCAACATGATCTCGCCCAGCAGCTCGTCGTATTTGCGTACAAAGTAGGCGAGTGCTTCATCTCCAGTCGCGTCAGGATATTGGCCCACTGCATGCTCATTGCCGTCAACGATCACGAACACATGACCGTCATCGGTGACTCGCGCAAACTTTCGTGCCTCTTCCAAGCTAGTGGCTGGCACCTGTGGGGCTGGGATCACCGTGTCCTTAGCGGTTTCCTTCCCTGCGATCATCGAAGGCGTAGGGGCCTTCGGGGTCGCTGGGGTTGGGGTGCTGCTTGGGGCTGGGTTCTGCTGTGCAGGCTGCGCATCTGTTGCGGATGCCTTCTCCGTGGCTTGCTGGGAGGTGTTCTCCTGTGCCGCGGTTTCCTGGGAGTGAGGCTGCTGTTCAGTCAACGGTCAACACTTTCGCTCAAGTTTTGAGACTGCCACGCCCACCGGGCCGTTGATGCCGGTGCATGGGAACGGTCCAGGGGAGAGGCACACACGTACGCACCAGATTCTACCCGGGTTTTAGCCTTGTGACATTAGTTCTGACGCAGTTGAGTGTGGACACTGAATTCTGGTGCGTTGCGCAACGCGCGTGCTCCCAGGTTCTTCCAGCTGGCTGCTGGCTTTAGAATGAGAGGCGTCTTGTGCACAGTCGTGCACGTGTGAGAGTTGCTTCCGCTGGTCAGTGCGTGAGCTGGTCAGTGCGCGAGTTTTGTTGTGAGGAGTCACGAGATCATGTCCCGTAAGTTGTCCCTAACTGGTTTTCCTGAATGGCTTCCGCAGGAGCGGATTGTGGAGAACCATGTTCTGGATACCTTGCGGGAAGTGTTTGAGCTTCACGGCTTCTCCAATATTGAAACCCGCGCTGTGGAGACGGTCGGGACGCTGCTGAACAAGGGTGAGATCGACAAAGAGGTCTATGGTGTCTCGCGTCTTGCTGACGAGTCACCTGCCAGCGTGAATGACCCGAACGCGCTTGCCCTGCACTTTGACCTGACGGTCCCGTTTGCCCGTTACGTTACGGATAACGCTGGCTACCTCACGTTTCCGTTCCGCCGCTATCAGATCCAGAAGGTGTGGCGTGGTGAACGGCCTCAGGACGGTCGTTTCCGTGAGTTCACTCAGGCGGATGTCGATGTTGTGGGCGATGGCGAACTCCCGTTGACCTATGACCTCGAGTTGGCGTTGGTGATGGCCGATGCGCTTGAGCGTTTGGAGCTGGGTGACTTCGAAGTGCGGGTCAACAACCGCAAGCTTTCCGAGGGCTTCTACCGCGGCATCGGCGTCGAGGATCCAGCGGCGGTATTGCGCGAGATCGACAAGCTCGAAAAGATCGGCGCTCAGAAGGTTCATGAGGCACTCACTGCTCAAGGGTTGAACGATGACCAGGCGCAGAAGGCGTTGAAGCTTGCCTCGATCAAGTCCGCGGACGCTTCTTTCGCCCACGAGGTTGAAGCCCTCGGGGTTGAACACGAGCTGTTGAACGAGGGACTTGCTGAGCTGAAGTCGTTGATCGAGGTCGCATCCAAGATCAAGCCTCACCGCATCGTCGCTGATCTCTCTATTGCCCGCGGCCTGGACTACTACACGGGCACTGTCTATGAGACGACATTGATCGGGCACGAATCACTCGGTTCGATCTGCTCCGGTGGCCGCTACGAATCCCTAGCCACCAAGGGTAAGAAGAACTATCCAGGCGTTGGGCTCTCGATCGGGGTTTCCCGCCTTGTATCGCGTCTGCTTGCCACTGAGCATCTGGTGGCGCACCGTGCCGTCCCTACCGCGGTGCTCATGGCACTTCCAAGCGAGGATGATTTCGCTGAAGCCGTCGAAATCGCTGAAATGCTGCGCTCCCGAGCAGTGGCGACCGAGATCATGGGTAAACCCGAGAAGTTCGGTAAACAGATCCGTCACGCTGACCGCCGAGGTATCCCGTACGTGTGGTTCATGTCCAAAGACGCTTCCGGCAACCGTGTGCACGAAGTCAAAGACATCCGTTCAGGTGAGCAGGTTACCGCCGACCCACACACCTGGATGCCGGCGCAAGTTGATCTTCGGCCCACGGTAGGCCCGAGCGCCGATGCCAGCTCGCGCTGATCAGCTATTAGACTGATTCGTAGTTAATTCATCACTGCCGACTAGGTTTCTCTGTAGACAACCGGCCCACCCCAGCGTGTACGTCGCCTAACACCGTGACGAGTGAACGTATAGCAAGGTGGACCGCTGAAAGGATTTCATCACCGTGCTCCGTACTCATGACGCCGGTTCCCTCAACGCCTCGCTCGTGGGGCAGACCGTGACGCTTGCTGGTTGGGTTGCTCGTCGCCGTGACCACGGCGGTGTCGCGTTCCTCGATCTGCGTGACGCCTCCGGTATTGCTCAGGTGGTTGTTCACGATGAGGAGACATTCTCGCCACTGCGTAACGAGTTCGTTGTGAACGTCACCGGTGAAGTCAAGGCACGCCCCGAGGGATCCGAGAACCCGAACCTCGCCTCCGGTGAGATCGAAGTTCATGCTGACACTCTTGAGGTTTTGAACGCTTCAGCAGCGTTGCCGTTCCAGGTTGACGAACACGTCGAGGTCGGCGAAGAGACCCGCCTGCAGTACCGCTACCTGGATTTGCGCCGCCCCAAGCCAGCCGCGAACTTGCGTTTGCGTTCCGAGGCCAATAAGGCTGCTCGTCGTGTGCTCGAGGAACGCAACTTCCTCGAGGTAGAGACCCCAACGATGACCCGTTCGACCCCAGAGGGAGCGCGCGACTTCATCGTTCCTGCGCGCCTTGCTCCAGGTAAGTGGTACGCGTTGCCGCAGTCGCCTCAGCTGTTCAAACAGCTACTGCAGGTCGGTGGCGTGGAGCGCTACTATCAGCTGGCGCGTTGCTACCGTGACGAAGATTTCCGTGCAGACCGCCAGCCTGAGTTCACCCAGCTGGACATCGAAGCATCCTTCGTTGACCAAGAAGACATCATCGCTTTGGGTGAGGCGATCGTGAAAGAACTGTGGAAGCTCATCGGCGTTGAAATTCAAACCCCGATCCCACGCATGACCTATCAGGAAGCGATGACCAAGTACGGCTCCGATAAGCCAGACTTGCGCTTCGATAACCCGATCACCGAACTCAAGGAGTTCTTCAAAGACACCGAATTCCGGGTGTTCCAGCAAGAATACGTCGGGGCCGTGGTCATGCCGGGCGGGGCGTCCCAGCCGCGCCGTCAGCTCGATGGCTGGCAAGAGTGGGCCAAACAGCACGGCGGCAAAGGCCTAGCTTATGTATTGGTTCAAGAAGACGGTGAGCTCACTGGCCCCGTGGCTAAGAACCTCACCGACTTTGAGCGTGAGAACCTTGCTGCGAAGGTCGGCGCGAACCCTGGAGACTGCATCTTCTTCGGGGCTGGCCCAACCAACTCGACCCGTCAGCTTCTGGGGCAAGCCCGCGTCGAAATCGCGCACCGGACCGGCATGATCAAGGACGGCGACTGGGCGTTCGTCTGGGTTGTTGATGCCCCAATGTTCATGTCCACCGCCGAAGCTGTCGCTGAGGGCGATGTCGCGGTCGGCGAGGGCTCCTGGACCGCGGTCCACCACGCCTTCACGGCACCGAAGCCTGAATTCCTCGACACGTTCGACACCGACCCGGGCTCGGCCCTGACTAACGCATACGACATCGTGTGCAACGGCAACGAGATCGGCGGCGGATCGATCCGTATCCACCGCCGTGACGTTCAAGAACGCGTGTTCAAGGTCATGGGTGTGGATGAGAAAACACAGCAGGAGCAGTTCGGCTTCCTGCTGGAGGGTTTCAAGTACGGTGCGCCCCCACACGGCGGTATCGCTTTCGGTTGGGACCGCGTGGTCTCACTGCTAGCAGGTGAAACCTCGATCCGTGAAGTCATCGCGTTCCCGAAGACCGGCGGCGGATTCGATCCACTCACCGCAGCACCGGCGGAGATCACGCCTCAGCAGCGTAAAGAAGCCGGCGTGGACGCCAAGCCTGAAAAACAGAAGAAGGGCGCTACTGAGTCTGGTCAGTAAGTGTTGCCACTAGAGAGCGAGCTCGGCTGAGTCGATGATCACGGTGACCGGCCCGTCGTTGGTGAGGGTGACCTCCATCTCGGCCCCGAACACGCCGGTTCCGACGTCCAAACCGAAACCACGGAGGGTAGCGGCGACCTCTTCATAGAGATCCACAGCAGCCTCAGAGCGGGCGGCCTTCGACCATGAAGGCCGCCTGCCCTTTCGCACATCCCCGTAGAGGGTGAAGTTGCTGACCACGATGACCGGCGCCTGCGCGGTGACCGCGGACTTTTCGGCCTCCAGAATGCGAAGGTGCGCGATCTTCGAAGCGACAGCTGCGGCTTCGGCGTGTCCGTCATCGACCGCAACCCCGAGCAGAACCACAAGTCCCTGGCCTTCAAACTCGGCCACCACCTGCCCCTCAACCACAACGCTTGCGTTCTTGACCCGCTGCACAACCGCGCGCATATCCAACCTCTCTACATCTCTTCGATAGAGCCCCGCCGTGAAGCAGCGGCGCGTTCAATACCTTGCCCTAAGCGTAACGGGACTGAGAACCGTAGGAGGCCTGTGAAGCGTAACGGCCCTGAGCCCGGGGAAGCCGGTACCCGGGGCTAGGCTTGATAGCGATGGATCTTTTCTCTTCTGCCGACGATGACACCGATGATGACCGCGACCGTGATGAGGACCGCCCGCGCCCGCGTCCGCCTCTGGCTGTCCGGATGCGTCCTAAAACGATCGACGAGGTAGCGGGGCAGAAGCATTTGTTAGAGCCGGGCTCTCCGTTGCGTCAGCTTGCACAAAGCGATGGGGGCGGTCCCGCCGGGCTGAGCTCGCTCATCTTGTATGGACCTCCAGGGGTTGGTAAGACGACCTTGGCACATGTGATCGCCAACAGTCCGCATCGCACCTTCGTTGAGGTCTCAGCTATTTCTGCTGGGGTCAAAGACGTTCGGCAGGTCATGGATCAGGCTCGTGCTGACCGTTCGATGCGCGGCACCACGACAGTGCTGTTCCTCGATGAGATCCACCGTTTCAATAAGGCACAGCAAGATGCGTTGCTGCCCGGGGTTGAGAACGGTTGGGTCGTTTTGGTGGCCGCGACCACGGAGAACCCTTCATTCTCGGTCATCTCGCCGCTTTTATCTCGGTCCCTCCTGCTCAAACTCAAGCCGCTGGAGCGAGACGATGTGCGCCGTCTCTTGTTGCGGGCGCTTGAGAACCCTCGCGGGCTCGGGAACTCTGTTGAGTTACCCGAGGATGTCATGGATCAGCTCATCGACCTATCCGGCGGAGATGCTCGCCGTGCTCTGACAAGCCTTGAGGCGGCGGCCGCGGTTGCGCTGGAACGCGCCCGCCACGAAACGCAAGACTCCGACCAACAAGCAAACACGGTGCCTGTTGTGACCCGGGAAGACGCTGAACGCGCAGTCGATACCGCTCTGCGACGCTACGACAAACAAGGGGATAACCACTACGACACCGCGAGTGCTCTCATCAAGTCGATCCGCGGTTCCGACGTCGATGCGGCCTTGCACTATGCCGCGGTCATGATGGAGGCGGGGGAGGACCCACGCTTCCTCGCCCGCAGACTCGTGATCTCTGCATCGGAAGATATTGGGATGGCCGACCCAACAGCGTTGCAAACAGCTGTTGCCGCGGCGAACGCCGTACAGCTGATAGGCATGCCGGAGGCGCGCATCGTTCTCGCCCAAGCCGTGGTTCACTTAGCGAGCGCACCGAAATCAAATGCCGCCTACCGCGCGATCGATCGCGCTATCGCCGATGTGCGCGCAGGCAAGGGAAGCGGTGTTCCGGCGCACTTGCGCGACGCCCACTATTCAGGTGCTAAAGCGCTTGGTCACGGCAAAGGCTACGTGTACCCCCACGATCACGAACTCGGGGTTGTCCCGCAACAGTATGCGCCGGATGACCTGCAAGGTATCGACTATTACGAGCCGACCCAGCACGGATTCGAGCGAACCGTATCCCAGCGCATCGACTCGATTCGTTCAATCCTGCGCAACAACGGAGCATAGATTCAGTCTGGGCTGAGTTCGAATCGGAGCAGAGATCTTCTCATGACTTAAGTTCTGGTACTTAAGATCTGATAAGCTAGACCGTTGGCTGGCAAGCCGTCCATGTGAGCGTGCCCGATGGGGCCCACTCGGTACGTGAGGCGGTTGCAGATTCGAGGAAGCGGGTTCCCTCATCTCTCCACGTGACCGGAGGCCAGAACCATGAGCTCGCAGACATACGAAAGAGGACACATTCGTGGCCAATAATCGTCAACGCAACACCGTGCGTTTGTCCCGTGCCCTCGGCATCGCTTTGACGCCGAAGGCAGAGAAGTACATGGAGCGCCGTCCGTACGGCCCAGGTCAGCACGGCCGCGCGCGCCGCCGCCAGGACTCTGACTACGCAGTTCGCCTTCGTGAGAAGCAGCGCCTGCGTGCACAGTACGGCATTCGCGAAGCCCAGATGACCCGCGTCTTCGACGAGGCTCGCCGCGAGGCTGGCCTGACCGGTGAGAACCTGATTGAGCTGCTGGAAATGCGCCTCGATGCCCTGGTTCTGCGCGCTGGTTTCGCACGCACCATCCAGCAGGCACGCCAGCTGGTTGTTCACCGCCACATCCTGGTCAACGGCCAGATTGTTGACCGCCCATCCTTCCGCGTGAAGGAAGGCCAGCTCATCCACGTGAAGGAGCGCTCTGAGAAGACCGTTCCATTCCAGATGGCTGCCCAGGGTGAACACGCCGCCGTTCTGCCGGCTGTCCCTGAGTACCTGGACGTCAAGCTGGATCAGCTGCAGGCTAAGCTCGTGCGCCGCCCTAAGCGCGCTGAGGTCCCTGTTCAGTGTGAAGAGCAGCTCGTCGTTGAGTACTACGCTCGCTAATCTTTAGTAGCCGATGCCGCGGTTCCGTTATCAACGGGACCGCGGCATCGTTCTTATCTGCTGGTCATCTTTGCGGCCAACGTTCGGTAGGCTTGACTGGCAGACACCTGCGCACACACTCGAGGAGAGAACATGAGCATTGGCGACATCGCCGGTTTGATCGCTGCAGGATTCTTCGCGATCCTCGTCATTCTTTTGGCTGTACCGATCATCAAGCTGGGGAAAGTTTTCGACGAATTGCGGCATTCGGTCAAAGACCTCACGGAGGAGACCACGCCGATCCTGCAAGAGACCGCAACTACGGTACGTAACGGTAACCAGCAGCTTGAACGCGTTGATGCGATCACCTCGAATGTTCAGGACGCAACCGCCAACGTCGCCTCGGTGACCTCGCTGACCGCCGCCGTTGTGGGCCGTCCACTGATCCGCGCGGCATCGTTCACTGCGGGTGTGCGCGCCGCATTCTCGCGTCGCCGCTAGCAGTCGATATTTGCCCTTGCCTTCGGTTGTAGCTTCAACCGGACGCTAACCGTTTATGCGCTCATGAATGGCGCCCCAAAGACTCGTTAAGGAAGACCATGAAGAAGCTTTTTTGGCTGACCCTCGGCGTCTCCATCGGTGTGATGGCTAGCCGCCAGTTGCAACGCATCCGCACACAGGGTGTGCGTTCGAGCGCAGACTCAGTCCTGGACCGCACCGCGAGCGTTGTCGAGTCCACGATCGCGGCCTTCAAGGAAGGCTCTGCCGAGCGGGAAGCTGAGCTGCGTTCCGCCCTCGGAGTTGACAAGGCTCCATCCGGGCGCCGCGCTGCACGCTAAACCCAACCCATATTAAGGAGCCCACTCATAGTTGGGCTTTATTCAATGTAGGGCGTCTTCGCCCATTTCAATACAGGGCGTCTACGCCCATTCGGAGAATCCAAACCTCATGAAATCTCAGGAAATCGCACAGCGGTGGATCGACTTTTTCGTCAAGCGCGGTCACACGCATGTTCCTAGCGCATCGTTGGTTTCCAACGACCCGTCGCTACTGTTCACCGTTGCGGGCATGGTTCCGTTTATCCCGTACCTCACGGCTGTTGAGCCGGCTCCGTACCCTCGGGCGGTCTCGGTCCAGAAATGTATTCGCACCGCGGATATTGAAGAGGTTGGCAAGACGGCCCGCCACGGTACGTTCTTCCAGATGAACGGTAACTTCTCGTTCGGTGATTACTTCAAGGAAGAAGCAATCACGTGGGCGTGGGACCTGCTCACCACGTCAACCGCCGATGGCGGTTATGGTTTGGATCCTGAACGCTTGTGGGTCACGGTGTATGAAGACGGCGATGACCGCGATGCCGAGGCCCGCCGCATCTGGGAAGAGAAGGTCGGTGTCCCGCGTGAACGGGTCATCGGCACGGGTAAGGCCGATAACTACTGGAACACCGGCCAGCCTGGGCCTGGTGGTCCATGCTCTGAGATCTATTATGACCGTGGTCCCGAATACGGCGAGGAAGGCGGGCCGGCGGTTGATGAGACACGCTACATTGAGATCTGGAACCTTGTGTTCATGCAGTACCGTCTCTCCGCGGTACGCTCCAAGACCGATTTCGATGTCGCTGGTGAACTTCCACAACGCAACATCGATACGGGCCTTGGGCTTGAGCGTCTTGCGATGATTCTGCAGGGCGTTGAGAACATGTATGAGACCGATCAGGTCCGCCCTGTTCTTGACCGGGCAGCTGAGCTTTCCGGTAAAACCTATTCTTCGACTGAGGATCCTGAGGATCCAAGCTACGCAGACGATGTTCGTCTGCGGGTGGTGGCTGACCATGTGCGCTCAGCGCTCATGCTCATCAGCGATGGGGTGACTCCATCGAATGAGGGCCGCGGCTATGTTTTGCGGCGCCTGATTCGCCGTGCGGTGCGTGCGATGCGCCTCATGGGTGTCACTGAACCGGTGCTACCTGAGCTGTTGCCGGTCTCCCGGGACGCGATGGCTGGGGTGTATCCGGAAGTTGCTGAGGATTATGAGCGGATCTCCCGCATCGCCTATGCCGAGGAGCGTGCGTTCCGCCGCACGATCGCATCCGGTACTGCGCGGTTGGATGAAGCGATAGCGGAGGCCAAAGGCCACGGCGCGAACCTCTCGGGTGAGGACGCGTTCCAGTTGCACGACACATACGGTTTCCCGATTGACCTGACTCTGGAGATCGCCGAGGAAGCTGGCTTATCGGTTGATACTGAGAAGTTCCGGGCTTTGATGGCTGAGCAGCGTGAACGTGCTAAGGCTGACGCTAAAAAGAAGAAGTCAGGCCACTCCGATATCGCGATTTATCACGAGCTGGTAGAAGAAGGAAATACGCATTTCACCGGTTATGACGAGCTTGTCACCGAATCGCGTGTGCGCGGGCTGATTCGCGATGGTGTTCGTGTTCCTGTTGCCGAGCAGGGTAGCACGGTTGAGCTCGTCCTGGATGAAACCCCGTTCTATGCCGAAGCCGGCGGTCAGGCCCCTGACACCGGTGTGATCACCGGCGATGGTTTCGTTCTTGAAGTCACCGATGTTCAGGCGCCGGTGAAGGGCTTGTCGGTCCATACGGTGACGGTGCGTGAGGGTGAACTACCGGAGAACGCTGTGGTGCGTGCCGCGGTGGATGCCCAACGCCGCCACGCAGGCGAAGAAGCGCATACCGCGACCCACTTAGTTCACGCGGCTTTGCACGAGGTGCTTGGCCCGGAGGCGTTGCAGTCCGGTTCCTTCAACAAGGAAGGCTATTTGCGCTTCGACTTCACGTGGGCTGAGGCACTCTCGCGTGCAACCCAGTCTGAGATTGAAGAGGTCACCAACAAGGCGATCGACCGGGACTTCGAGGTCATCACGCGCGTGATGAAAAAGGACGAAGCCCTTGCGCTGGGTGCCACGAGCCTCTTTGGTGAGAAGTACGGCGATACGGTGCGTGTGGTTGAGATCGATGGCGCTTGGTCGCGTGAATTCTGTGGTGGCACCCACGTTGCACGTACTGCAAAGGTCGGTACGCTCTCTCTGCTCGGTGAGGCTTCAGTGGGTGCGGGTAACCGACGTGTCGAGGCACTCGTGGGCATGAATGCTTTCCGCCACAACGCCGCTGAGCGTGCGCTGGTCTCTGACCTCACGGAGATGCTGCGCGTGCCTGCCGATCAGTTGCGCGAACGCATCGACCAGACAGTTCAGCGTTTGCGTGCTGCCGAGAAGGAGATCGACAAGCTGCGGCGTGAACAGCTACAAGCCGCATCGGCCGCGCTGGTTGATACCGCCGAAGACGTAGGTGGAGTCCGCTTGATTGCCCACGACGCTGGCCACGTCGAATCCGCGGATGACTTGCGTTCGCTCGCGTTGCCTTTGCGTGACCGTTTGGGCTCAGACGCTGCCGTTGTCGCAGTGATCGGTGTTGCTAAGGGCAAGCCTATGGTTCTGGTGGCCACGAATGAGGCAGCTCGTTCTGAAGGCATCAAGGCTGGTCAGTTGGTCCGTTCTGCTGCGAAGACTCTTGGCGGGGGCGGCGGCGGTAAGGACGATGTCGCTCAGGGCGGTGGCCAGAACGCTGAGGCGGTCCCGGAGGCATTGGCAGGTATCCGCCACGAGGTAGCTGAGCGTGGCTGATTCTTTGGCGCCGGAGGCTGATTCCGAGGGCGGGGGCCACGTTTTCGTTGAACGTGGCCCCCGCATCGGGGTCGACGTCGGCAAAGCTCGCGTGGGGGTAGCCAAAAGCGATCCTGACCGGGTCATGGCTAACCCCGTGGCAACATTGCCACGCGATAAGAAACAGCGCACTGACTTGCGGTTCATCGCTGATCTAGCACGCGAGTATGAGGCGGTGTGCGTCTATGTTGGGTTGCCGGTGAATCTGGGTGGGGAACACACTCCGTCCACGAAGGACGCTGTACGGTTCGCCCGCGGCTTGGAGCGCATGCTTGATGGGATCCGTGTCCGTTTGGTTGACGAACGGCTCAGCACGGTTTCGGCGCAGCGCCAATTGCATCAGGCAGGCCGTAGCGTGAAGTCCTCACGGTCAGTGATTGACCAGGCCGCGGCAGTTGAGATCCTCGAGAATGCTTTGGATGCAGAGAAACGGCTCGATAGCTGGGCAGGTAAGACCATCGCCGATGGCTATAACGGGTTGATTGTCTGAGAGATAGCTCCAAAAATTCACTGGTTGGGGCTTTTGCTCGTCTTTTCGATAAGCTCGTTGTGCGTTATGGTTTCGTTATCTGCAGATGACACGTAAGGATTACTCAGTGACATACATACCACCAGAGGGTTATTCCTCGCGTCGAGCGCGCCGCCGTGCCGAATCGACGCGCTCTCATGGTGCTTCGCGTTTCACCGGTGTGGGGCGTCACTGCCGGGTCACTGATGCGGTCATCGAGATGCATTTGGCGGCACAGCTTGAGCCGGTGGCTCCCTTAGATACCCGCCTGGACGAACCTTTAGAAGCTGACTACTCAGACGAATACGATCTGCAGGACACTCCTTCTTTTGAGAACCACGTTGATGACGAGCTCGATTTAGCTCCAGGTGGGACTTCGACTCTCGCTGTGGTTCCGGGTGCCGCACCAGCAGGCGCAGCGTCTAACTCGCATGCTGCTTTTTCTTCCCGGCCAGAACCTGACGCTGATTTTGATGAGCGTGAATGGCTTTCACAAGCCGATGCAGAAGCTGCTGAACACGACACTGAAGATGTTGGGTTCGCTGGCGCATTAGCTCGGCATTTCGACGATGTGCCGGCGGGATATCTTCCGGCCGAGGATTTCTTCTCTGAATCCGAGGCTGATCTCACCGAGCGCCGCCGCCGCCGTAAACGCCGCCGCTTCAACCTCGTGGCGGTCGTTTTAGTTTTGATCCTGGTTGTCGGTGGGGCTGGTTTCTTCCTGCATCGCGAGCTGAATAAACCGGATCCTGACTATGTAGGAAGTGGTCAGGGGCAGGTTGATGTCTCGATCGAGCAGGGGTGGACCACCCGCCAGATTGCCGCTCACCTTCAAGACCGTGGCGTTGTGATGGACGCATCCACGTTTGTGAAGAAGGTGGGTGCGAGTTCACCAACACCGGTCTTCCAGCCTGGCGAATACAAGTTGCGTAAAGAGATGTCCTCTGACGCGGCAATCAAGATGTTGACTGACCGTGAGGCAGTCACGTATTTCGCACTACCTGCCAACGTGCGCCTGGATGCTGCTTTGCAAGCGATAGCTGAAGGAACCGATATTCCAAGAGCCACATTGGAAGAACTAGCTAACGACCCGGAACGCTTCGGCCTGCCTGAGGAAGCGAAGAACATTGAGGGTTATCTGCATCCGGGGGACTACCGCTTCCCGTTGAAGACTAAACCTGAACAGGTCCTTCAGACCCTGATTGATAAGACCAAGGAAGAACTCAAGAAGAACGGCGTGACGGACCCCGCTGAGCAGTACCGTGTGCTCAAGATCGCCTCGATCATCGCAGGCGAGGCTCCGCGGGATGACTACCCGCACGTTGCAGGGATCATCGAGAACCGCCTGCACAAGGACAACCGAGAGACCGGCGGATACCTCCAGCTGGACTCGACAGTGGCCTACGGCCTGGATAAAACTACGGTCCACTTGACCCAATCCGAGTTGGAAGACAAGAAGAACAAGTACAACACCTACACCCATCAAGGCTTGCCCCCAACCCCGATCGGTTCCCCTGGCCCTGTCGCGATCGCTGGCGCTGCGAAGCCTGATGAGAGCGGCGACTATTACTGGGTTACGGTCAACCTGACCACGGGTGAGACGAAGTATTCGGATAACCTCGAGCAGCACGAACGCTACGTGCGTGAGTACCGCAAGTGGTGTGCTGATCATCCGGATGAATGCAATGCCTGATGTTCCGCTGGAGCGTTCATTGGAGGCTCCTGCAGGGGTGTTCCGGGCTGCTGTGATCGGTGACCCTATCGATCATTCGCGTTCCCCTCAGCTTCATACCGCGATGGCGAAACTGCGTAACGCTGTAGCGAGCGATGTAGCAGCTGAGGTCGTCGAGTTGCATTACTCCCGTATCCAGGCCCAGCCGGAGGATGCCCAACACTTAGCTTCGATGCTTCGTAGCGAACCTGGCTGGGTGGGGTTATCGGTGACGATGCCGATGAAGAAAGCCATGGTCCCGTTCATGGATTCGGTATCAGAACGGGTTAAGCTCACGGGTGCGCTGAACACCGTGACGGTCAGGCACACACCCGATGGCGAACTCGCCTTGGTGGGGGATAACACTGACGTCGATGGCATCAAGCAGGCGTTAATGAGAGCAGGTTTTGAGCCTGAGCGTCTTCGCAACGAACCCGCGGCGATTTTAGGCGGTGGTGGCACAAGCGTTGCCGCTATCGCTGCCCTCATGGAGTGGGGAGCATCCAGGGTCGTGGTAGCAGTCAGGGATCCGCAGAAAGCCCGCGACGAACTCTCCGGCGTGATAGCAGCCTATGGCTTGCACATTGAACTGTGTGAGCTGAGATCACTGACTAATTCGCTGTTGAAACCAGCTGTCTTGATCTCTACGCTTCCTGCGCCAGCTATCCAACAGTGGAGCGAACAAGCAGCCCACCTTGTCTCACCGGATTCTTACCTGTTGGATGTCGCCTATGCCGGTTGGCCATCGGAGCTTGCCGAGCTGTGGCGCGAAGGCGGCGGGGTAGCGGTCCATGGTCTCTCGATGCTTGTTCATCAGGCCGTTGAACAGGGCCGCAGATTCATCGGCTTTGAGCCAAGCGAAGCATCGTTGGCAACGCTTTGTGACGTAGTGGGCATCACATCAGACGGTACGGACACGGTGGTTGTGGGATGATGGCACAATGTTGCGTTGGCTTACAGCAGGTGAATCCCACGGTAAAGCGCTGGTCGGCATCCTTGAAGGCTTGCCTGCCGGTGTAGAGATCACGACGCCTGAGGTTCAGGCGGCCTTGGCTCGCAGGCGGCTCGGTTATGGCCGCGGCGCTCGGATGAAGTTCGAGCAAGATGAGGTCACGATGCTGGGCGGTGTCCGCCATGGCGTGACGATGGGTGGGCCTGTTGCTATCGAGGTGGGTAACACCGAGTGGCCTAAGTGGCAGGATGTCATGAACCCGGACCCGGTCGATCCTTCGGTTCTGGAGGGTAAAGCCCGCAACGCGGCTCTGACGCGTCCTCGTCCGGGGCACGCTGATCTGGCCGGTATGCAGAAGTACGGTTACGCAGAGGCCCGCCCGGCACTTGAGCGCGCGAGCGCCCGCGAAACAGCCACACGCGTGGCTTTGGGGGCAGTCGCGTCGAAGTTCTTAGCCAGCCTCGGCATCGAACTCGTTTCGCATACCACCGCGATCGGCGAGGTCGCCTCCCCAGCTGACGCGTTGCTGCCTACCAAAGCCGATGTTGAGGTACTTGATGCTGATCCGTTGCGGTGCTTTGACCCTGAAACTTCCCAGCGGATGGTCGCTGAGGTCGATGCGGCACATTCCGAGGGCGAAACCCTCGGTGGTGTGGTTGAGGTCATCGCTACCGGTTGCCCGGTTGGTTTGGGTTCTTTCGTGCACTGGGATCGTCGGCTGGATTCTCGCCTTGCCGGAGCGCTCATGGGGATCCAAGCGATTAAGGGTGTCGAGGTCGGCGATGGTTTCGAGACCGCTCGCCGCCGCGGGTCCCAGGCCCACGACGAGATTTCCCTCGACGCTGAAGGCCACGCGGTGCGTTTGAGCAATCGCGCTGGCGGTATCGAAGGCGGCATGACCAATGGCGAGCCGGTGCGTGTGCGTGCGGCCATGAAGCCGATCGCCACGGTTCCGCGGGCGCTGAGCACCATCAACGTGGCTACCGGCGAGCCCGCCAAAGCGCATCATCAACGCTCGGATGTGTGCGCAGTTCCAGCAGCCGGTGTGGTTGCCGAAGCGATGGTCGCGTTGGTTCTTGCTGACGCGGTCCTTGAGAAGTTCGGTGGCGACTCTGTTGAAGAGGTCTGCGCCAACATCGAAAACTACTGCGAGACCGCTGATGACATTTCGGCTCGCGCATCTGATCCTGACACATCTGCTGATGACGCAACACACTGAACCACCTGCCGTCGGGCGTAGCGAGCCGGTCCTGAACTGCGCAGCTTCTGCGAGTTCACAGCCTGCAGCCCTTTCCCGGCATATCGTCTTGATCGGTCCGATGTGTTCGGGTAAGTCCGCGGCGGCGCGGTCCTTTGCTGAGCTACTGGGCTGCGCTTGGACGGATCTGGATGATGAGTTCGTCACAGAGCACGGCCCGATCCCGGCATACATTGAACAACACGGGATGGAAGCGTTTCGTGTAGCGGAATCAGTGATTTTCGCGCGTGCTTTGGCACGCCAGAAGCCACAGATTATCGCGACCGGCGGCGGTGTGGTGCTCGCCGCGAAGAACCGTGAACTCCTGCAAGATCAGGTGACTTTCTGGCTCGATGTTTCCCCGCACGTCGCCCGCAGCCGTATGCGCGGGGGAACCGGAAGACCCCTTCTGGCAGGGGATGACCCGTTCGCGCGCTGGCAAGCGATTAGAACCGAACGCGAACCGCTGTATCGCGAATGCGGCATCGGCCCGATCGACACTTCCACAATGCGTCCGGGAGAAGTCGCACAAACCCTGCAAGGTATGCTCGATGCCGCATCAAGCACTCATTCCGTATCCACCCGCAATCCTTAGAGGAGTACACCGCTATGACTGAGCGCGTGAGCACCGTCCGCGTCGACCATTCGGATGGAACTGGTTACGACGTGGTGATTGGCCGTGGCCTCTTAAACCGTTTGCGTCCCATGTTGGGTGAGAAGGTCCAGAAGGTCCTCATCATCCATCCGCGTGCTTTGCGCGCCACAGGCGAAGCCGTACGTGAGTTCTTGCTTCAAGACAACGTCGAAGCCCTTTCGGCTGAGATCCCCGATGCGGAAGAAGGCAAACGGGTCGAGGTTGCGTCTTTCTGCTGGCAGGTCATGGGGCAGGCGGATTTCACACGCACCGACGCGGTGGTATCGGTCGGTGGAGGCGCGGTGACTGACCTGGCTGGTTTCGTTGCCGCAACCTGGTTGCGTGGTGTCCGTATTGTACATATCCCAACCACATACTTGGGCATGGTGGATGCTGCGGTGGGCGGCAAAACCGGTATCAACACCTCTGAAGGCAAGAACCTCGTGGGTGCTTTCCACCCGCCGGCAGGCGTTCTTGCGGACCTCGATGCGTTGCAGACCTTGCCGGGAAACGAGCTCGTGACCGGAATGGCTGAAACCGTGAAATCTGGTTTCATTGCCGACCCTCGGATTCTGGAGCTCATCGAAGAAGACGTTGTCGAAGCCACCGATCCGGCAAGTGAACGCCTCTTCGAACTGATTGAGCGCACCATCAAGGTCAAAGCGGACATCGTGTCTCAGGACCTCAAGGAAGCGGGCCGTCGTGAGTTCCTCAACTACGGCCATACGCTCGGGCACTCGATCGAGCATGCCGAGCGTTATCAGTGGCGCCACGGAGCGGCGGTGTCCGTGGGGCTTGTCTTCGCAGCGGAACTGGGCCGGCTCGTCGGCCGGCTCGATGATGCGACAGCGGACCGCCACCGCGAAATCCTCACTTCGTTGGGGTTACCTGTAAACTACCGGGGAGACCGCTGGCAAAGCTTGTTAGAAACCATGCGACGTGATAAAAAAGCGCGCGGTCGCTTGCTGCGCTTCGTCGTGCTGGACGGTCTTGCGCGACCGGGCATCCTTGAAGGCCCGGAGGATCACCTATTGTTTACAGCATTCCAGGAGGTTGCTGCGTGAGGAAGACGGAAAGCATTAGCACGGGCATCCCGGGTGTTGAGTTCCGCCTACCCGACTTGCGGCCCATCGTCGTGGACGAGCAGCTGGCTCAAGAGACCGCGCAGAACGGGGAAGCCGGAGACCGCGTTGTGGCTTTGATCGCTCAAGGCCGATTGGCAGCTGCATCCGAACTTGTTGCCGATGCCCGCCTCATGGACCCACGCAATATCCGCTTACGACTGCTGGACACGGAAGTGACCCGCTGGAGCGGAGACCCGGAGCGAGCGATCTACCGGCTGCAGCAGCTACGCAAGGAGTTCGACGGCACGGTTGACGAAGTCGATATCGTCCAGAACCTCGGCGCGTGCTTCTACAGCATCGGTGACATGCTCGCAGCGACTTCACGGTATAAGTCAGCGTTAGAAGGCCGGGAGCAGTTCAACGCATCCGAAGTTCTGCGCAACGCTTCCCGTGCCGCCTATGAGTCGCTGCTGAACGAAGTGAACGCCCCGGACGAGGCCGTCCAAGTTTCGGTATTGCCGGACACCTCCAACGCATAGGCTGGCGAAAGCGTAAACTAGGCCTGAGTGTTTCGCGACCAGATCAGTGTTGCGCAACGAATTCACCATGTACTGCTGTAACTAATTTTGAAGGAGCCAACGTGGCAACCAGCAATGACATCAAGAACGGTAGCGTTCTTCGGATTGACGGCCAACTGTGGAGCGTGGTCGAGTTCCAGCACGTCAAGCCGGGTAAAGGTGGCGCGTTCGTGCGCACCAAGTTGCGTAACGTCGTCTCCGGTAAGACTGTCGATAAGACCTACAACGCTGGCGCCAAAGTTGAGATGGCTACCGTTGACCGCCGCGACTACCAGTACCTCTACCAAGACGGCGCTGACTACGTCTTCATGGATTTGGAAGACTACGATCAGCTGACCGTACCCGGCGAAACTGTGGGGGACGCCGCCAACTTCTTGCTGGAGAATCAGAACGTTCAGATCGCGCTGAATGACGGCCAGGTCCTCTACATCGAAATGCCGCCGTCGGTGATCCTTGAGATCACCTACACCGAGCCAGGTCTGCAGGGGGATCGTTCCAACGCCGGCACCAAGCCAGCAACCCTGGAAACCGGCCACGAGATCCAGGTTCCGCTCTTTGTCGAGCAGAACACCAAGGTCAAGGTTGACACCCGCACCGGCGAATACTTGGGCCGCGTTACAGAGTGACCAGGCAAGGGGAGAGCACCCGCTCGAAAGCACGCCGCCGCGCACTCGAAATCCTCTTCGAAGCCGAGCAGCGTGGGATCGAGGCGGCAGACGTGTTGCAGCGCCGCGACGAAGACGGCGCTGCCGTCAACCCGTACACTCGTGAGCTCGTCGGTGGAGTGAGCACGCACACGACCCAACTCGATGAGGTCCTCACGACCTACGCACAAGGGTGGACGCTGGATCGTATGCCCGCAGTAGACCGTGCCGCATTACGGATTGGTCTCTGGGAGTTGCTATATAACGACGAGATCCCCGACGCGGTTGCAGTCGATGAGGCTGTACGGCTCGTGCGTGAGATGTCCACCTCGGAGTCACCGGACTTCGTCAACGGATTACTTGGCCGCCTGCAACGCATCAAGCCCACACTGATCCTCTAGCGGCACTGCAACTGAGATCACACGTGCGCGTGGGTAACGAAGCCCGGCGCTAGCCGATGCGACTGGTAGATTAGAGAACCGCAGAAGACAGCCTTTAACAACCGTCCAGTGAGGCGGGGAAGGAGGTCGGCGCATGGGTAACACCTCAGCTGAAATCGCTGAAGTGATGAATGCATCCGACATTGATCGCGCCCTCACGCGGATCGCTCACGAGATCGTTGAGAAAAACCGCGGCGGAGATGATCTTGTGGTCCTGGGGATCCCTTCTCGTGGAGTCCCTTTGGCGCAACGGCTCGCTGAGAAACTTGAGCGCATCATCAACCGTCCAGCCGCTTCTTTCTGCGGCTCGCTTGACATCACGATGCACCGCGATGACGTCCGCCGCCGCGCTCCGCGCGTACCCGCGCCAACACGCTTGCCGGACACCGGGGTCGATGACCAAACCGTGGTCTTGGTCGATGACGTCCTCTTTTCAGGCCGCACGATCCGCGCGGCCCTTGATGCGCTCGTTGACTGTGGCCGCCCGCAAGCGGTGCGTCTTGCAGTCTTAGTGGACCGCGGGCACCGTGAACTTCCGATCCGTGCCGACCACGTAGGCAAAAACATCCCCACCTCACGCACCGAATCTGTGCGTGTAGAACTCACAGAGATCGATAGCGCTGACCGTGTGATCATCGAACGTCCTGCCGCGTCCCAACCTGACACAGACGACACCGCGCAAGCTGAGTCTGCAACGGGGAAGGCCGATAACTGATGCGCCACCTCCTGGACACTAAAGACCTCAGCCGTGAAGAAGCGATCCGGATCTTAGATATCGCTGAATCCATGACGGATTCCACAGGTAAGGAAATCAAGAAGTTCCCAACCCTGCGCGGCCTGACTGTTGCAAACCTCTTCTTTGAAGACTCAACCCGCACGCGCATCTCGTTCGAAGCTGCCGCGAAAAGGCTTTCAGCCGACGTGATCACGTTCAGCGCGAAAGGCTCGTCCGTCTCCAAGGGGGAATCCCTCAAAGACACCGCCCAGACACTCGAAGCGATCGGTGCTGACGCGATCGTCATCCGCCACAGCTCCTCAGGTGCGGCTTACCGCCTCGCTGAAACCGACTGGATCGACGCCGCAATCGTCAACGCAGGCGATGGAACCCACGCACACCCAACACAGGCGCTTCTGGACGCATTCACGTTACGCCGCGAACGTGCAGCCCTGAAGGGTGAACCCTCGCTCGGGCAGGGCCTCGATGGCGCGCGCGTTGTGATCGTCGGCGATATTCTGCACTCGCGTGTGGCCCGCTCCAACGTGTGGCTGCTGAACACCTTGGGTGCCGAGGTCACACTGGTTGCCCCTCCAACACTGATGCCGCACAGCGTCGGTGATTGGCCGGTGAGAGTGACCCACGACTTTGATGAAGCACTCGCGAGCGAACCTGATGCCGTGATGATGTTGCGTGTTCAGGCTGAACGGATGCACGGGGCCTTCTTCCCATCGGCATCTGAGTATTCACGCCGCTGGGGATTGACACCCGCGCGTCACGCATCCATGAAGCAAGGAGCCATCGTGATGCATCCGGGCCCCATGAACCGAGGCCTAGAAATCAGCTCCACAGCAGCGGATGCCCCCAATTCCCGTGTACTCAACCAAGTCTCCGCAGGTGTAGCCGTCCGAATGGCTGTGCTTTACCTGGTTTTGGCTGGAGATTCGACCGACACTCAGAAGGCCTGATCATGACGACCACGTTGATTCAATCCGTCACGCTCCCTAACGGGAACACCGCAGACATCCTGCTGGCCGAAGGGGATATTCGCGATATTGCCGAGGCCGGCAGCATCACCGCACCTTCCGACGCAGAAGTCATCAATGCTGAAGGGCTCATCGCGCTTCCAGGTTTGGTTGACCCTCACACCCACCTGCGTGAGCCAGGCCGCGAGGACGCCGAAACCGTTGAGACCGGAACCCAGGCCGCGGCGGCCGGGGGTTTCGTTGCGGTGTATGCGATGGCGAATTCGATGCCGGTTGCAGACACCGCCGGTGTTGTTGAGTCGGTACGCCAGCTGGGTGAAGAAGCCGGGTGGGCGGAAGTACGCCCGATCGGTGCTGTGACCCAGAGGCTGGCAGGGGAGCGGCTCGCCGAACTCGGCGCTATGGCTGATTCCCACGCCCAGGTCCGTATGTTCTCCGATGACGGCATGTGCGTGTTTGATCCGGTCCTGATGCGCAGGGCTCTTGAATATGTCCGCTCTTTCGACGGTGTGGTGGCCCAGCACGCCCAGGAGCCGCGCCTGACAGAGGGCGCACAGATGAACGAAGGCATCGTCTCCTCAGAGCTTGGACTGACCGGCTGGCCTGCCGTTGCAGAGGAATCGATCATCGCCCGCGATGTGTTGCTGACCCAGCACGTCAACTCGCGTTTGCACGTATGCCACGTCTCAACTAAAGGTAGCGTGGAAATCATCCGTTGGGCAAAGTCCCAGGGGATCGATGTGACCGCCGAGGTAACCCCGCACCACCTACTGCTCACTGAAGAGATGGTTCGCGGCTACGACCCGGTGTTCAAGGTCAACCCACCGCTGCGTACTAAGGAAGACACCCTCGCGCTACGTGAGGCTGTTGCTGACGGCACGATCGACATGATCGGAACCGACCACGCACCTCACACCTCGGAGACCAAGCAGTGCGCTTGGAACGAAGCCGCGATGGGCATGACCGGTTTGGAGACCGCTCTACCAGTGGTGCAGAAGACGCTCGTGGATACGGGCATGATCACGTGGGAAGACGTCGCACGCATCATGTCCACCGCACCAGCCAAGCTCATCAAGGCCACTAACCACGGCCAGCCCCTGGAAGTCGGGTCAGTAGCGAATGTGACGCTGTATGATCCGAGCGCGGTACGCGTCGTGAACCCTGAGGAACACCACACCAAGGGCCGTAACTCCCCGTATAAAGGCCTAGAGTTGCCAGGCAAGGTCATGCACACGTTCTATGCAGGCCACGCCACAGTCGTTGATGGCGAACTCGCTAGCCCACGCAAGGTGATCGCATGACACAGGGAGAGTTCATTGGCCTGATCGTGACCGTCGCGATCTGTGTGATCGCGATCGTATTGATGTTGCTTGGTTGGTCACACCGAAAGAAACGCCAGTCCGGGATCCAGGCGCCCGAACAATTGCCCGCGAGCTTGACCGAGCCCCGCGCCGAAGGCGAAGGCACCTACGTTGTCACGACCTTCGCGGGCCAGCATCTCGAAAGGATCGCGGCACACGAGCTTGGCGTGCGATGCGCGGCAGCACTCTCTATAGGGGATGACGGCGTGTCCGTCTACCGTACGGAAGCAGAGAACTTCTTCATCCCGGCCGCCAATATCGCAGGCATCACCACGGTGCGCGGAATGGTGGGTAAGTTCGTTGAAGACGGCGGGATCATCGTGATCCGCCATAAACTTGGCGAAACCAGCGTCGACACCGGATTCCGCGCCGAAACCCGCACCGTACACAGCACACTCTTGGCGGCTTTATACAAGCTCGCCCCAGAAATTCAGACGCATCCGGAAACTGACACCACCGCGGCAGAGCACGCGGGCAACGCTTCCGGGCACCACCCAGAAAGGACGGCATAGGTGGCACACACCGATCACGACAAGGCACTACTTGTCACCGAAGACGGCCGCGTATTCCGCGGGCACGCCTACGGCAAACGTGGCCAAACCCTCGGTGAGCTCGTGTTCACCACAGGCATGACCGGTTATCAGGAAACCTTGACCGACCCGTCCTATGCAGGCCAGATCGTCGTCCAGACCTTCCCCCACATCGGCAACACCGGCGCGAACCCAACCGATAACGAATCGGCACGCATCTGGGTCGCCGGCTATGCAGTCCGCGAACCGTCACGCATCGCATCCAACTGGCGTTCCGAAACAACGCTGGATGACGAGCTTGAACGCGACGGCATCGTCGGGATCGCCGGGATCGACACCCGGGCGGTAACCCGCCACATCCGCTCTGCAGGTGCAATGAAGGCCGGCATCTTCTCCGGCGAGGCCGCAGACAAACCGGTCGAGGAACTCATCAAGACCGTCAAAGACCAGCCGAGCATGCAAGGCCAACGCTTCTCCGAGACCGTGACCACCAAGGAAAGCTACTGGGTTGATCCTGCTGAACACGGATGGGAAGGCGAACCGCTAGCGACCGTTGCCGCACTCGACCTCGGTATCAAAGGCATGACCCCGCGCCGCCTAGCAGAACGCGGCGTACGCGTGCGCGTTCTGCCTGCCGCATCGACTTTTGCCGACATCAAGGCAGAGAACTTCGACGGTGTCTTCATCTCCAACGGCCCGGGCGACCCGTCCCAGGCTGACCCGGAAGTGAAGTTCGTACGCGACGTGCTCGATGCCAACATCCCACTGTTCGGGATCTGCTTCGGCAACCAGATCCTCGGCCGGGCGCTAGGCTTCTCGACCTATAAACTGCCGTTTGGCCACCGCGGCATGAACCAGCCAGTGCTTGACAAGGCGACCGGCCGCGTCGAGATCACCTCCCAAAACCACGGCTTCGCGATCGATGTGCCGATCGAGGGCACTGTTGAAGCCCCAGAGTCACGCTTCGGGCGCGTCGAGGTCTCTCACATCGGTCTCAACGACCAGGTCGTCGAAGGTCTCCGTTGCCTCGATATCCCGGCGTTCTCCGTCCAATACCACCCGGAATCCGGTGCGGGCCCGCACGATTCCTCGTACCTTTTCGACCGTTTCATCGAACTCATGCAAGCGCACACCTCGCAGAAGGAAGGCTGAAACCTCCATGCCAAAGCGCACTGACATTTCATCCGTCCTTGTCATCGGATCAGGCCCGATCGTGATCGGCCAGGCCGCCGAATTCGACTACTCAGGAACCCAAGCGCTACGCGTCCTCAAGGAAGAGGGCGTGCGTGTGATCCTGGTGAACTCGAACCCGGCGACCATCATGACCGACCCTGCGATGGCGGATGCGACCTACGTCGAACCGATCACCCCGAACGTAGTCGCCAAGATCATCGAGAAAGAACGCCCGGACGCGCTTCTGCCAACCCTGGGTGGCCAGACCGCACTCAACACCGCGATCGAGCTCGATAAATCCGGCGTGCTCGCTGAATATAACGTTGAGCTGATCGGCGCGAATATCGAAGCCATCGAACTCGGTGAAGACCGCGAGAAGTTCAAAGGAGTTGTGGAACGCTCCGGCGGCGAATCAGCCCGCTCAGCGATCGTTCACACCATGGAACAGGCCTTCGAGGCCGTCGAGGAACTCGGCTATCCGGTCGTGGTCCGCCCGTCCTTCACGATGGGTGGGCTTGGCTCCGGAATGGCCTATAACGAAGAAGACCTACGCCGCATCTGCGGTGCCGGGCTTCAGTATTCACCAACCAGTGAGGTGCTCCTCGAGGAGTCCATCCTCGGCTGGAAGGAATACGAGTTCGAGATGATGCGCGATAAGAACGACAACGTGGTTGTTGTGTGCACCATCGAAAACTTCGATCCGGTGGGTGTCCACACGGGTGACTCGATCACCGTGGCACCAGCTATGACGCTGACCGACGTCGAGTATCAGAAGCTGCGTGACATCTCGATCAACGTGATCCGTGAAGTCGGTGTCGACACGGGCGGTTGCAACATCCAGTTCGCAGTAGACCCAGCAACCGGCCGCGTGGTCGTGATCGAAATGAACCCACGCGTCTCGCGTTCCTCGGCCCTGGCGTCCAAAGCCACCGGCTTCCCGATCGCAAAGATCGCCGCGAAGCTCTCGCTGGGCTATACCCTCGATGAGATCCCGAACGACATCACGCAGAAAACCCCGGCGTCCTTCGAACCGGCTCTTGACTATGTGGTTGTGAAGGTTCCGCGCTTCGCGTTCGAGAAGTTCCCGGCAGCTGATGCCACACTGACCACTACCATGAAGTCGGTCGGTGAAGCGATGGCTCTGGGCCGCAACTTCACCGAAGCGCTGCAGAAAGCGATGCGTTCGCTTGAGCAGAAAGATGCCGAGTTCAGCTTTGAGAAGCCGGACGAAGCCGAGATCGCTCAGCTGCTGGCCAGCTCCGAGCGCGGCTCAACCGAACGCATCTATAACGTTCAGCGCGCCCTGCTAGGTGGTGCGAGCATCGAACGCGTCTACGCCTCTACCGCGATCGACCCGTGGTTCCTCGATCAGTTGCAACTGATCAACGAGGTTGCACAAGAGATCGCAGCTGATCAGGACCTCGCGCCAGAGACCCTGCGTTTGGCTAAACGTCACGGTTTCTCCGATGCCCAGATCGCTAAACTCTCACACCGCCGTGAAGACGTTGTGCGCGGCATCCGGCAAGCACTCGGCATCCGTCCGGTGTATAAAACCGTGGACACGTGCGCCGCTGAGTTCGAGGCGTTCACGCCATACCTGTACTCCTCATATGATGAGGAATGCGAACTCGAACAGCACGATAAGCCATCCGTGATCATCCTCGGCTCCGGGCCTAACCGCATCGGGCAGGGCATCGAGTTTGACTACTCGTGCGTCCATGCGACCATGGCGCTGCGCGATGCCGGCTATGAGACGGTCATGATCAACTGCAACCCGGAGACCGTCTCAACCGACTACGACGTCTCCAACCGTCTGTACTTCGAACCGCTCACGCTTGAAGACGTCTTGGAAATCATTCAGGCGGAGCAGGCTACCGGCGGCGTTCTGGGTGTCTACGTTCAGCTCGGCGGGCAGACCCCGCTCAAGCTCGCCGCAGAACTCGAAGCCGCAGGAGTTCCGATCCTGGGCACGAGCCCAACCGCGATTGATCTTGCCGAGCACCGCGGTGAGTTCCAGCGCGTGCTTGATCGCGCGGGGCTGACCGCGCCGAAGAACGGAACCGCCGTATCCTTCGATCAGGCCAAGAGAATCGCGGACGAAATCGGTTACCCGGTTCTGGTCCGCCCGTCCTACGTTCTGGGTGGCCGCGGCATGGAGATCGTCTATGACGAAGCCCAGCTGGCAACCTACGTTGAGAACGCGACCGAGATCACCGCTGATCATCCAATGCTCGTGGACCGCTTCCTTGAGGACGCGATCGAGATCGACGTTGACGCACTCTTCGATGGTAGCGATCTGTTCATCGGTGGCGTCATGGAGCACATCGAAGAAGCCGGTATCCACTCCGGTGACTCGGCGTGCACCCTGCCGCCAACCACGCTTTCGCAAGAGACCCTCGATCGGGTCTCGGCAGCAACCCGAGCTATCGCCGAAGGCGTTGGCGTGCGCGGCCTGATCAACATCCAGTTCGCTCTCGCCTCCGATGTCCTCTACGTCATCGAAGCGAACCCACGCGCATCCCGCACGGTCCCGTTCGTCTCGAAGGCAACCGGTGTTGAGCTCGCTAAAGCCGCCGCACTCATCGGTGTGGGCGCCACCATCGCCTCGATGCGTGGCGGGATCCTGCCAGCTGAAGGCGACGGCGCGTCCTTACCGATGGGCTCAGCGATCGCCGTCAAGGAGGCAGTCCTGCCGTTCGCCCGCTTCCGGACCGAGGATGGCCGCGCGGTCGACTCTCTGCTCGGCCCGGAGATGAGGTCCACAGGCGAGGTCATGGGTATCGACAAGCACTTCGATACCGCTTTCGCGAAGTCCCAAGCCGCCGCCAACAATCCGTTGCCAACCGAAGGTAAGGTCTTTGTCTCGGTAGCTAACCGCGATAAGCGATCTGTAGTGATGCCGGTCAAGCTCTTGGCGGACCTCGGATTCGAGATCGTCTCCACGGGTGGCACTGCCGATGTGTTGCGCCGCAACGACATCAAGGCGACCGTTGTGAACAAGGTTCACGAGGCTGGGAATGAGCGTTCGATTGTCGACCTCGTCACTGACGGTGAGATCGCGATGATCATGAACACCCCATCCGGTGGTGGGGATTCCCGCTCCGATGGCTACGAGATCCGCGCCGCGGCTACCTCTGTAGGTACCCCGATCATCACAACCGTTGCGGAATTCAGCTCAGCTGTCATGGCGATCGAGGCGCTACGGACCTATCCGTGGGAGGTTGCAAGCCTGCAAGAGCATGCCGTACGTCTCGCCGCGATCCGCGCAGGCGAAGAAGGCTAAGCCATGACAACGGGTAGCACCGAGCCGTTCGGTTGCCGGCTAGCTCACGCCCTTGAGCGCTACGGCAAGCTGTGTGTGGGGATCGACCCACATCCTTCCACACTCAAGGACTGGGGGCTCGCCGATTCCGCTGACGGCGCGCTCGAATTCGGTTTGGCCGCAGTGAAAGCCGCAGCCGGCCGAGCCGGGATCATCAAACCGCAGGTCGCCCTGTTTGAGCGGTTCGGTTCTGCGGGCTTCGCGGCTCTTGAACGAGTCCAGGCCGAGGCGAAGGAACAGGGAATCCTTGTTCTAGCGGATGCCAAACGTGGCGACATAGGCTCCACGATGGCCGGCTATGCCCAAGCCTGGCTGGATCCTTCCTCACCATTGGTTGCCGATGCCGTAACGGTCTCCCCATATCTCGGTGTGGGGGCGCTCGGCCCGGTCTTCGATGTGGCCGCCGAATTCGGCGGCGGTGTATTCGTGCTTGGGTTGACGTCCAATCCGGAAGGCGCACGCGTTCAACACGCCGGCGGAAGCGACTCCGCGGCACGCCGCGTCATTACCGATGTCGCGGACATCAACGAACGGATGCGCAAGGCTCAGACTCGGACGCAGGCCGAGACAGTAGCACCAGCGCTTGGTGACGTTGGCCTCGTTGTTGGCGCAACGACAGGCGATGCGGCACGCAACCTCGGCATCGACCTCGCTACCGGTAAGCCGCCACTTCTGACCCCAGGCTATGGGGCGCAAGGTGCCACCGCATCGGACCTCGCAGCAGCCTTCGGGGATGTGTGGGACCAAGTGGTCGTTCCGGCGTCACGATCATTGGCCAAACCATATGCGATGGAAGCCGCGATCGAATCCGCACAAGAGGACCTCGCTACAGCAATCAACTAAAATCAGTGGGGCTAAGGCCCTACGATTCCCTTGCAACGGAGGAATGTCTATGGCACAGGCTGAAACCCAAACGAACCCTACGCGGGTCACGGTGCTGGCTGGACCGACCGCAGTAGGGAAGGGAACCGTCTCGACCTTCATCCGGGAAAACTATCCTGACGTGTGGCTTTCGGTGTCTGCGACAACTCGGCAACCGCGCCCAGGCGAAATCGATGGGGTGCACTATCAGTTTGTATCCCCTGAAGAGTTCCGCCGCATGATCGATGCCGGCGAGATGCTCGAATACGCGATCGTGCACGGGCAGAACACCTACGGTACCCCGCGGGCATCGGTTGATGCTGCTGTTGCCAAGGGTAAGCACGTTCTTCTGGAAATCGATCTACAGGGTGCCCGGCAGATCCGCGAAACCCTGCCTCAAGCGCGTTTCGTGTTCCTGGCCCCTCCATCCTGGGATGAGCTGGTCGCACGGCTGATTGGCCGCGGTACAGAAAGCGAAGAAGAACAGAACCGTCGGCTTGAGACCGCCAAGAAGGAACTTGCGGCTGAAGCCGAGTTCGACCACACGATCATCAACGACGAGGTCGAGCGCGCGGCAGCCGAACTCGTGCAGATCATGGGGATCGAGCCCACTCATTGACGTTTGCGTTGCCGCGAAGTCTGAAGCCGCGGCCGCAAGGTTGTAGAATTATAGTTTGCACCTCACGGTGCTCTCGAGAAGAGACGGCGCTGTTGACAAGGCCTGTCAATATCAATTCAAGGAGACTTTGTGTCTGAAGAACTGCCAGGTATCACCGACCCTTCGATCGATGAACTGCTGACCCACGTTGATTCCAAGTACGCGCTGGTGATCAATGCCGCCAAGCGTGCCCGCCAGATCAACGCATACTACTCGCAGTTGCACGAGGGACTGTTCGAATACGTTGGCCCGCTGGTTGATACCCAGCCGAACGAGAAACCGCTTTCGATCGCGTTGCGCGAATACAACGACGGCCTCCTGGATGTGAAGCCTCTCAACGAGACGCAGCAAGCCGCTGAATAAAGCCCTGCGCTCAGTGGCGTAGATAGCGTACCGGTTGAGCGAGATAGGGGATTGGTATGGCTCGGATTGTCGTAGGCGTTGGCGGGGGTATCGCCGCATATAAAGTCCCGGGCTTGGTGCGTGAGTTCACCGAGGCCGGTCATCACGTTGATGTGATCCCAACCGAGTCCGCCCTGAACTTTGTTGGTGCCGCAACCTGGGAAGCGTTGTCTCACAATCCGGTGAGGACCTCAGTGTTTGAAGCCGTCGATGCGGTCAACCACGTACGCCTAGGCCAAGAAGCTGACCTCGTGGTGGTAGCGCCTGCCACCGCAGACCTTCTAGCCCGTGTGGCTGCAGGTCGCGCCGATGACCTGCTGACTGCCACCATCCTAACCACAACATCACCGGTGTACATGGCCCCGGCCATGCACACGGAAATGTGGCTTAACCCCGCAACGCAAGCGAACGTATCGACTCTGCGTAGCCGCGGAATTGCCGTGCCTGACCCAGCGGTAGGCCGGCTCACGGGCAAAGACTCCGGGCCGGGCCGTCTCGAAGAAATCCCGGTCATCGCGCAAGAGGCACTCGCGTTGCTCGATAGCGCCACCCCACACGCCGGCGAGGCACCTCTTGCGGGCGTCCGGGCGCTTGTGAGCGCAGGTGGCACGCGTGAACCGTTGGATCCGGTGCGTTTCCTCGGCAACCGTTCTACCGGCCGTCAAGGGGTCGCCGTGGCGGAGGCTTTGCGCGATGCCGGCGCCGAGGTCGAGCTCGTCGCAGCTAACATCGAAGTTCCGGCACCCGATGGGGTAGAGGTCACCTCTGTGACCACGGCAGCCGAGCTGGAACAAGCGATGCGTGCATCTGCTAGCGAGGTTCACATCGTTGTCATGGCTGCTGCAGTAGCTGACTTCAGGCCTAAAGAATATGTGGGCAGCAAGATCAAGAAGAACCCGGAAGACGATTCCGCGCCCGTGATCGAGCTGGTCCGCAATCCGGACATCCTGAAAGGGCTGGTGGAGGACCGGCGCTCACGGGCTAAGGATCGGCGCGCGCCGGAGCAGGGTGGTCAGCAGGCCAGCGCTTCACAGGATGCGGACCTCCTGCCCCGCCTCATCGTTGGTTTCGCCGCGGAGACCGGCGATGAGAACGCAAGCGTTCTGGAATACGGCAGAGCCAAACTTAAACGCAAGGGTGCGGATCTTCTCGTCGTGAACGAGGTGTCGGAAACGCGTGGGTTCGGCACACCAGACAATACGGTCGCCGTGCTTGCCGCCGACGGCGAGGACGCCGGTGAGGTTTCAGGCTCGAAACGTTATGTTTCTGAATTTATCGTGGATGCGATTGTAAAGCGCTTGGCGCGCTAAAGTCCTGGGTAGATCGCTGAAGCACTAAAGAATCGATAATTGTTATGTTTACTTCTGATAGTTTGCGGCTTTTCACCTCGGAATCCGTGACGGAAGGTCACCCGGACAAGATCTGTGACCAGATTTCCGACGCGATCCTGGATGCGCTCTTGGATAAAGACCCTGAGTCTCGTGTTGCTGTTGAGACTTTGACGACCACGGGGTTGGTTCAAGTTGCCGGTGAGGTTACGACTGACGCCTACGTTGAGATCCCCCAACTTGTGCGCGATACGATCCTTGATTTGGGCTATGACTCCTCCGCGAACGGTTTTGATGGTGCCCGCTGCGGGGTGAATATCTCTATTGGGCAGCAGTCCCAAGAGATCGCCTCTGGTGTGTTCTCGTCTCTTGAAGAACGGCTTGGGAAAGCCAAGGATCCGCGTGATGCTCAGGGCGCTGGTGATCAGGGCATCATGTTCGGTTATGCGACCAACGAGAATGATTCTTTCATGCCGACCCCGATCCATTTGGCGCATCGGCTCTCGCAGCAGTTGACGCGTGTGCGCCGCGACGGGGTGTTGCCGGGCCTTCGCCCAGACGGTAAAACGCAGGTCACGATCGGCTATGACGGGAACAAGCCTGTCTCTATTGAGTCTGTGGTGGTCTCAAGCCAGCATGCCGAGGACTATGACTTGGTTTCGGTTCAGTCTGATCTGCATGATTTTGTGGTCAAGCCGGTTCTTGCGACCGAATCGTTGGATTCATCCAATGCCGAGGTTCTGTTGAACCCTTCGGGTAAGTTCATCATCGGTGGCCCGGTGGGCGATGCGGGTCTGACTGGCCGCAAGATCATCGTTGACACCTATGGCGGTTTCGCTCGCCATGGTGGTGGCGCGTTCTCTGGTAAGGACCCATCGAAGGTTGACCGTTCGGCGGCTTATGCTGCACGTTGGGTAGCTAAGAATGTTGTTGCGGCTGGCTTGGCTGATCGAGCTGAGATTCAGGTTGCGTATGCGATTGGGCAGGCCGCCCCGGTTGGTCTCTATGTTGAAACGTTCGGTACCTCCCAGGAGGATCCGGTCAAGATCGCTAGCGCGATCCGTGAGGTTTTCGATCTGCGTCCACTCGGTATCATCGAGGACCTCAACTTGAAGCGTCCGATCTATCGGAAGACGGCCGCGCACGGCCATTTCGGTCGCCCGGACCCTGATTTCACGTGGGAGAACCTGGACCGGGTTGATGCGCTCAAGTCGTATTTCAACCTCTGATTCCCCCATCTAGATCGTGTTGAGCTGGGAGGCCTGTTGACTGAATCGCCAGACGGCGTTTTATTCGACGCCTCCCAGTTCCGTACTCCGGCTGGTGTCACAGACGCGAAGCCGAAGAAGCCCTCTCAGAAGAAGCCTCGTATTGGCGCTGATCAGTACGCTGAGCATCTCCCGTATGCTCGGGTTCTGGTGGATACCCCGGTTCCGCATCTTGACCGCTTATTCGATTATGCGGTGCTGAAGGAGCAGGATTCCGATGCGGTTGCCGGTGCGCGTGTGCGGGTGGTTTTCGGTGGGCGCAGGGTTAACGGTTATATCGTGGAGCGGGTTGCCCAGTGTGATCCTGAGGTCACCCCTAGGCCGCTCACGACGGTTTTCTCACCGCTACCTGTTTTCTCTTCTGAGGTGCGTTCGCTGTGTGAGGCGGTCGCTGACCGGTATGCCGGTACGGTGGCCGATGTTGCGAAGTCTGCTGTGGTTCCTCGTATTGCCAGGATAGAGAAGGAGCCTTGGGATGGCCCGGTTGAGCTTCCGCTCGCTTGCCCTGATACTGCTCGGTGGGCTAAGGCGTGGGAGGCAGAGGACCCTGAGGCGTGGTTGCTCACTGAGTTGTTGGCAGGTGAGGCTCCCCGGGCTGTTGTAGCGGTCACCCCAGGGGAAGCAACGGCGGAAGCCACGGCGCAGACCACGGCGGATGCTGCCCTGCACAACCAGTCGAGTGATACACCGCATCACATCGAGGGCTGGGCGGTGCGCTTGGCAACAGCTGCGGCGGCAACGCTGGCTTCGGGTCGAGGCAGTGTTCTGGTGGTCCCGGATGCCCGAGATCTTGATGCTGTGACGCGTGCGCTGGATGCTGTGGTGGGTGCGGATGCTTATGCGCGGCTATCGGCTGAGGACGGCCCGAGCGCTCGCTACCGGTCCTTTCTTGAGGTGGTGACGGGGCAGAGGAGGATTGCTGTGGGTACGCGGTCTGCGGCTTTCGCTCCGGTGTGGAACCTGGGTTTGGTTGCTATGTGGGATGACCATGATCAATCCCATGTTGAGCAGCGCGCCCCGTATCATCATGCCCGCGAGGTCCTTTTGTTGCGTGCTCAACACAGCGGTTGTGCGGCTGTCTTCGCGTCCTTTGCTCGTAGCTCTGAAGCGCAGCGGCTTGTTGAGACCGGTTGGGCCAAACCATTAGGTGCCGCTCGTCCTGTGTTGCGGGACCGTACCCCGTGGGTCAGGGCGACCTCGGATAGTTATGAGTCGGAACGGGACCCTATTTTCCATTCGGTCAGGCTCCCTCGTTTAGCTTTTGAGGTTGCCCGTGCCGGGCTTGAGTCCGGGCCTGTTCTGGTTCAGGTGGCACGCACCGGGTTCATTCCCTTGTTGCGGTGTCAGCGCTGCAGAATGCCTGCCCGCTGCCGGCAGTGTCAGGGCCCGCTGCAGTTTTTGGGAGCGAATGATCCTGCGCCGACGTGTGGCTGGTGCGGCTTGATCGAGCGCGCTTTCGCGTGTGAGGAGTGTGGTGGCCGGAGTTTGCGTGCAGGCCATGTTGGGGCACAGCGAACGGTTGAGGAGTTCGGTCGGGCATTCCCGGGAGTACCTGTGGTGCGTGCGACTGGTGCGGATGCACTCCATCACGTGGATGCTAAGCCTCAGTTGGTGATCGCAACACCGGGTGCTGAGCCTCTCGTGGATGGTGGCTATGCGGCCGCGTTGCTCTTGGATGCCGATGCGATGCTTGCCTCCGGTGGGTTGCGTTCGGGGGAGGACGTGGCGCATCGGTGGTTTGCTGCTGCAGCTTTGGTGCGTGGGCGCGAGGCAGGCGGCCAGGTTGTTCTAACGGGCCACCCTTCGCCTCAGGGTAGGGCTTTAGTCCGGTGGGATCCGGCTGGGCTGGCCGCCCAGGAGCTCGCGGAGCGGGCTGAGGTGGGTTTGCCTCCAGCGGTGCGCACGGCGTCGTTGTCTGGGCCGCGTGAGGCCGCGCAGCAGTTCTGCCTCGACATCCAGGCCGTGGATGGAGTGCGCGCTGTAGGGCCAACGCCGGTACAGGGCAGCTCCGAAGACGGCGTTACGGATACTGCCGAGCAACGGTGGCTGTTGTTCTTCGACTACGCGGCCGGACCCACCGTAACGCACGCGCTACGGCGACGTAAGGCACTAGGGTCGCTGCGGCGCGACCCCAAAGTCACGGTCCGGGTCGACGACCCAACCGAGCTCTAGCCTCACCTATTCGGGCCTGCCGAGCCACGCGCGTATCGCTCTTGCCGCGGCACGTGGGGTTTCATAGTGAATCAGGTGACCCACCTGCGGAATCATCACGAGCCGCGCGTTGGGAAACAGTGCTTCGAGCGCTGTCTGGCTTGCCACCGTGCCGAGCGGATCCCCGGCCCCTGCGATCAGCAGTGTCGGCGCATCGACCTCGGCGGCGGCATCGAGCACCGTGGTGTGCACCGAGGATTCATAGGTTTCCAGTAGCACTTCGGGGCTTGCGAAGCCGCTCATATATGCCCGATGCTGATGCCTGACATACTCCCTCGTGGCCTGATCACGGCTTGTGGTCATGGTGAGGCTCGCCCCGTCAACGAGTGCAGTGGAGCTCAATACCGCGGTGCGCCAGCGCGCTGGAACCCGGGTCCCGAGCTCATAAAGCAAGCGGGTTGCCTGGGTCAACACGATGTGGCGGCCTGCCAGCGGCGGCTCGGAGATCGGGTTGATCAGGATGAGCTGCCCGAAACGCCCCGGATTGGCGGCCATATAGGTTGAGGCGACGACCGAGCCGAACGAGTGGCCGAGCAGGACCGTCTCAGCATCCAGCTCGAGGGCATCGATGAGGGCGTCGATGACTTCGTGAAAGCCTATAGCGCTGTGGCGTGCCTGTTGGGTATCAAACGCGCTAGAGACCCCGTAGCCGGGTAGATCCGGGACAATCCAGGTGTGCTCAGGCATTGCGTTGATGAGGCGGCGTAGGCCGTGATGGTCCCCGCGGAAACCATGGATCGCAAGCACCACACGAGATCCCGCAGCGCCTTGTTCACCTGATGCATTCTGCTGCGCTGGATACACCCACGTGCGCATGCGTGAACCGCATACCGTGAGGTCGAAATACAGCGAGTCCCGGTCATCGTCTAAAGGGCTTGCGGCGAGCGCGAGAGAGTCGGGGTACGGGTGTTTGGTGATGCTGGGTTTACTCACGTTTTAACCTTATGTGTCCAGTAGGTGTTATTGCGGTTTTCGTCTGAGGTTGCGCTTGTTGCCTGAAGTTCATCCGGGCAAGATGGTCGGTATGCATTCCAAGGACCACCACGCCGATACTGATCCAGCCGGCTCTGCTCCAGCCTGCTCCGCTCCACTTACTTCATCTGGGCTCGGCTCTGCTCCGGTAGATCCATCATCCTCGCTTGCTCCACCATTGAATCTAGCAAGGGGTAGGCATGCGGCGGGGACAGCGCCGGTGCGGGCCTCGGTCCAGCGGATCGCGCAGCGTCCGGAAACCGATGTTTTGATCCTTGGTGGCGGTATCAACGGCGCGGCAGCGGCGCGTGAGTTGGCGTTGCAGGGCATCGACGTTGTGCTAGCGGAAGCTCATGACTTCGCATACGGGGCAAGTGGCGCATCCAGCCATATGATTCACGGCGGTATCCGTTACTTGGAGTATGGCGAGTTCCGGCTAGTGAAGGAGTCGGTCCAGGAACGTAACCGTCTTTTGCGTCATGCCGGGCATCGGGTGCGCCCGTTGCCCACGTTCATTCCTTTGCGTACAACCCTCACGGGTCTTTTGAATGCTCCGCTACGTTTTCTCTTCAAGGACTATCGCGGCGTCCCGGCTGAACGCGGGGCGTTGATGATCAAGGCCGGGCTTGTGCTCTATGACACATACTCCCGTGCGAGTAGGAAAGCGGCAGGCCTTAAACGGCATTCCTTCTTGCTGGGGCGTCAAGCTGTACGGCGCGCGTTCCCTGACCTGCGCCCAGATACTCGCTTTGTCGCGCAGTATCAAGACGCTCAGGTCGAAAGCCCTGAGCGTCTCATTATCGATCTGCTGAGTGAGGCCGAAGATCACGGGGCCCGCATCGCAAATCAGCTGGCGTTGACCGGCACCACAGCAAGCACTATCGATGCATCCGATGGGATCACGTTGACTGACCAGCTCACTGGCCAACACATCCAGGTTCGGCCCCGCGTCATCATCAACGCCACCGGTAGCTGGGTTGACCTCACTAACCGTGATTTGGGGCATGAAACCTCGTTCATGGGTGGAACCAAAGGTGCACACTTGGTTCTGGATCACCCTCAACTACTTGAAGCATGCCGCGGCGGCGAGATTTTCTTTGAACATCAAGACGGCCGCATCGTGTTGATCTGCCCCCTGGGCGAACGCGTACTCGTCGGAACAACCGACTTACCCGCGGACCCCGGGGAAGTACCCGAATGCTCCGATGAGGAATACGAATATCTGCTTGAGCTCGTCCAGGACATGTTCCCGACGATCCCGATCAGTGAGGAGCACGTGGTCCACACTTTCGCTGGGGTGCGGCCGCTACCGCGATCAAACGCTGACGCGACAGGCGCCATCACGCGTGACCACCACATCGTGCACCTGAGCCACAGCATGCGAGGGACCCGCAACGGTCGGGTAAAGAGCATCGAGATCCCGCTGTTGTGCCTTGTGGGTGGAAAGCTCACTACGTTCCGTGCGGTCGGGGAGCAGCTCACCGATCAGGCTCTGGATCAGCTTGACCGTGACCGCATCAGAACCACGCGCGGTCGGGACATCAAAGGGATGATCCGTGGTGATGACCCCACGAAGGACTGCGAAGCAGTGGTTGGTTCCACCTACGCCCGCGCTCTCGTTAAGCGCTACGGTTCGTATGCGAACGAGGTCGCAGACTTCATCGCACACCTCATCGACTCAGGAACAGATCCCGACGCTGCACACCCTCTTGCGCACACGCGGGAGTTGCTGAGAGGCGAGGTCGCGTGGATGGCGGAGCGCGAACACGCCACGAACGCCGAAGACATCCTCAGGCGCCGCACAAACCTGCGTTTCAATGGGATCGTGAGACAGGACACAGCCCTCAGCGTTGAAGCCGGTAAAGATACTGCGGCTCAAGGCGATGTGGGGGAAGATGCACTCGTGCGTGAGATCGAGGAGATCTTGGAGGCCAGTACGGCGCGGGCGTGAGGCCCCTTTGGCTTCACCGCCGAACTGGCACGAGCGTGACCGGCAGGGTCCCCACTTAGGGTGACTCAAGCGTGTAAAGCCTCGGCGGCCTGTGTTTGGTGCCCTCCAGGAATTCTGAGGTGGCTTTGATCCGAGGCTGGTTTTTGATGCTGCGTTGAAAGTTCCCAGGGTCCAGCTGTTGCCCCTGGATGGTTTCGACGAGTTCACGTAAGTCAGCGAGGATGAACTTCGATGGCAGGCTCGCGTGAGCGAGCTCGTCCAATTCGATTTCGCGCAAGGCTTGCCGGGCTTGAGCGATGATGTGGCTGTGATCGAAGGCCAGAGGCGGCAAGTCATCGATGTCCCACCAGCTTAGCCGTGGGTCCGCTTCAGCGACTTGATACGCGGCATCAACGTCATCCAGGCGCACCATGGACCAGTATGCAACCGTGACCACCCGCAAGCTGCCCACGTGCAGGGAATCCTCTGAGATGTCGGGAGGGAGCCCATCTTGCCCAGGGGTGCGGCGCTGGCAAGCGGCGCGATAGAGGCCGCCGAACGTGTGTAGCTGTTGCGGCTGATAACCGTTCAAACCGGTGACGCGGGTGAAGATCTCCGCTGCAGAATCATCGAGGGAAAGCGCAGCTTGAACCGGTGCCCCGGGGATCGCGTGGCGGCCGCGGAAGGGCTCACGTACCCGTTCTATGAGCGGAATCTGAATGCGATAGGGCAGTGCTTCAGAGTGGTTTTTGAGCTGAGAACTATCGGTGTTGTTGGAGTCTGCCGGCTTCTTGGAGAAAGCGAAAATGATCACCGAAACCGCCAGTTCGGGCTGGAGGTTACGGCGTTCAGTGACATTAGCCCAGGTGTGCATGCAAGCAACTCTACCTATATATTGTCATGCAAACAATTACATATTGCCGCCACGGCAGGTACTTAGTGTCACTCGCGCAATTAGTTATTGCCACCTATACAATTAGTTCCGGTCAGATGCACAATAAGTTGTTGTCGCGGCGACAGTAAGCGAATGTCACCCGGACAATTACTTATTGTCACTGCCGCAATAAGCAGGTTTTACTTTGCCTCGAAGCATGCCTGACGTCGCGCTCACCTCGCGCGCTCGCTACGATGCTTTGAGACTCTTAACAACCCACGCACATCATCGAGGGCTTCATGACACAAAAACTTATTGTGGCGATCGATCAAGGCACCACATCCTCCCGGGCTATCGCCTTCGATGAACGCGGTCAGCAGCAAGCAGTGGCGCAACGTGAACATCAACAGCACTTCCCCCTGCCAGGCTGGGTCGAACATGATGCGACCGAAATTCGGGACAATGTCACAGCCGTATTAGCCGAACTGTTGAATACCCTCGGGGAGAGGGCCAGCGCCGTCCAGGGAATCGGCATCACGAATCAACGCGAAACCATCCTTGTATGGGACGCCGCAACCGGCGAGCCCGTAACCCCAGCCATCGTGTGGCAAGATGCCCGCACCCAACGCATCGTCGATGAGATGGAAGAAGACGGTGGGCTCGACCGCTACCGCGAGGTCACAGGCTTGCCGCTAGCAACATACTTCTCCGCAACCAAGCTGCGCTGGATCCTCGATACAGACCCGCAACTGCAGAAACGCGCAGAAGCCGGGGAACTCCTTGCAGGAACCATGGACACCTGGGTCATCTGGAATCTCACAGGCGGCCCAGACGGAGGCCTGCACGTGACCGACGTGACCAACGCGTCTCGAACCATGCTCATGAACCTGCGCAAACAAGCATGGGAACCCAGCATCCTCAACGACTTCAACATCCCTGAAGCGATGCTGCCCCGCATCGTGACATCATCCGGGCACATCGGGCACATCAGTAGCGGTAACCCCGGGGCAGGCCTTCCCATCGCAGGAATCCTCGGTGACCAACAAGCAGCCCTCTTCGGACAAGCAGCGTTCAAACCAGGCCAAGCCAAAAACACTTACGGAACCGGCTGCTTCGTTATGTACAACACCGGAACCACACCGGCACGCAGCACCAAAGGCCTCTTGACAACGATCGCCTATCAGCTCGACGGTCAAGAACCCGTCTACGCCTTGGAAGGTTCCATCGCAGTAGCAGGCTCGCTGGTTCAATGGCTACGCGACAACCTCAAGATGTTCGAACACGCCCCACAGATCGAAGAGCTAGCGAGCGAAGTTGAAGACTCCGGCGGCTGCTACATCGTCCCGGCCTTCTCCGGACTCTACGCTCCGTGGTGGCAGCCCGAAGCCCGCGGTGTCATGACTGGGCTCACCCGGTACGTGACCCGCGAACACATCGCACGCGCCGTACTGGAAGCGACAGCCTTCCAAACCGCTGACGTTTTCGACGCCGCCGAAGAAGACGTTGACGGCAAACTCACCGAACTGCGAGTGGACGGCGGCATGGTCACCAATAACGTCCTGATGCAGTTCCAAGCCGACCTGCTCGGTGTCGATGTTCTACGGCCGGCCGTCACCGAAACCACGGCACTCGGTGCCGCTTACGCCGCCGGGCTCGCCGTTGGCGTCTGGAATTCACTGGACGAAATCGAGGAGAACTGGCAATTGGAGCGCACCTTCAGCCGTTCCATGGACCAACAAAGAGTCGAGCGGAAGAAACGCATCTGGCGCAAAGCCGTCCACCGCAGCTTCGACTGGGTTGATGAAGACGTCCAAGCCGATTCAGGAACCTGATACAGCCGTTATGTGACATGCACTAAACATGCAGAAACCCGTTTCACACGTAGAATAGGGAACTGCTTTGACTCCTGCCACACGCGCACGAGTTGTCTACGCACAAGCTGACCCACACAGAAGAGGAATACCAGTTGGCTCAGGCCCCTACGCCACAAGAGAACGCCACCTACGATGCGCACGCCATCGAGAAGCGCTGGGCGGGTTATTGGGAAGAAAACAACGTTTTCACACCAGCGGATGACGGCTCCCGCGAACGTAAATACGTCCTCGACATGTTCCCTTACCCGTCGGGGGACCTTCAC
Source organism: Arthrobacter sp. HMSC08H08 (assembly GCF_001807575.1). Classification (NCBI taxonomy): domain Bacteria; kingdom Bacillati; phylum Actinomycetota; class Actinomycetes; order Micrococcales; family Micrococcaceae; genus Arthrobacter; species Arthrobacter sp. HMSC08H08. The sequence goes on along the minus strand of NZ_KV789409.1, from coordinate 77,567 downwards.
ATGGGTCATGCTGAGGCCTTCGCCATCGGTGACGTCGTAGCACGCCACTGGCTACACCAAGGCTACGACGTCTTCCACCCGATCGGTTGGGACTCTTTCGGCCTGCCAGCTGAGAACGCCGCGATCAAAAACGATCAGCATCCGGCCGAATGGACATATAAGAACATCGACACCCAGGCGGAATCGTTCAAACGGTATGCGATTTCCGCAGACTGGAACTCACGCCTTCACACCTCCGACCCGGAGTATTACCGCTGGACCCAGTGGCTATTCCTCGAGCTGTTCAAGCACGGGTTGGCCTACCGGAAGAACTCGCCAGTCAACTGGTGCCCTAAAGACCAGACAGTGCTCGCCAACGAGCAGGTAGTCGATGGCGCATGCGAGCGATGCAAAACCCCAGTCACTAAGAAGTCGCTGAACCAGTGGTACTTCAAGATCACCGATTTCGCTGACCGTTTGCTCGACGAGATGCCTGCGCTGGAAGGGAAGTGGCCCGAGCGTGTGCTTGCGATGCAGCGCAACTGGATCGGCCGGTCCCACGGCGCCAACGTGAACTTCGTGATCGAAGCCAACGCCGGTAAAGACGAACACACCATCGAAGTGTTCACAACCCGCCCCGACACCCTCTACGGCTCAACGTTCATGGTCGTTGCCGTGGACGCCGACCTCGCAGACCAACTGGTCACAGACGAACACCGTGCAGCGTTCGAAGAGTATCGGGAATCAGTCAAAGCCGCCTCCGACATCGAACGCCAATCAACAGAGCGCAAAAAGACCGGCGTGTTCCTGGGCCGCTACGCAACCAACCCGGTATCCGGCGCGTCTGTACCGGTGTGGGCCTCCGATTACGTGCTGGCTGACTACGGAACCGGGGCGATCATGGCCGTGCCGGCCCACGATCAACGCGACCTCGAGTTCGCGCTCGCCTTCGATTTGCCAGTGCGCACCGTTGTCGATACGGGGGAGGAAGACCCAGCCGTCAGCGGTGTCGCCACCGTTGGCGACGGCACCCTCATCAACTCCGGCCCGCTCGATGGGCTGAGCAAGCAAGATGCGATAGCTCAAGCCATCGACATCGTCGAGAAGGCCGGTACCGGGCATGCGGCCATCACCTACCGTTTGCGTGACTGGCTCGTTTCCCGCCAACGTTTCTGGGGTGCACCGATCCCGATCATCCACTGCGCATCATGCGGTGAGGTCCCGGTCCCCGAAGACGAACTGCCGGTGCGCCTGCCAGAGGATCTTCGCGGTGAACAGCTTGCGCTCAAGGGCCGTTCGCCGCTTGCTGGGGCCGAAGACTGGGTCAACGTGACCTGTCCTGAATGCGGTGGTCCGGCTCTGCGCGATACCGACACAATGGATACGTTCGTGGACTCCTCGTGGTACTACTTGCGTTTTGCCTCACCACAGAATGACCAGGCTGCTTTCGACGCCGAGGCCGTCAAACGCTGGTTGCCGGTTGATCAATACGTCGGCGGTGTTGAGCATGCGATCCTGCACTTGCTGTATTCACGCTTCATCACCAAGGCGCTACAGAGCTTCGGCTACCTCGATTTCAGCGAGCCGTTCACAGCGTTGCTGAACCAGGGCCAGGTTTTGAACCAGGGCAAGGCGATGTCCAAGTCGCTCGGCAACGGCGTAAACCTCGGCGAACAGCTCGATCAGTTCGGTGTGGATGCCGTCCGTTTGACCATGGTTTTCGCATCCCCTCCCGAAGACGATGTCGACTGGGCGAATGTTTCGCCATCGGGTGCTACCAAGTTCCTGGCACGTGCCTGGCGTATTGCCCAAGACGTGAGCAGCGCGGCAGGAACGGACCCGGCTGGTGGAGATCAAGACCTGCGTTCGGTAACGCACAAGATCCTCGCCGAATCGCTCGAGAATCTTGAGAACGGGAAGTTCAATGTTGTTGTGGCTCACGCGATGGAGCTCACCAACGCAACCCGTAAGGCCATCGATTCCGGTGCTGGCCCAGCGGATCCGGCTGTGCGCGAGGCAGCTGAGGTCATCGCATTGCTTCTGAGCCTCGTCTCCCCATACACCGCTGAGGACATGTGGCACATGCTCGGCCATAGCCAGCCGATTGCCCGCGTACCGTACCCAGCGGTGGATGAGTCCCTGCTCAAGGAAGAGACCATCACCGCCGTGGTTCAGGTCAAGGGTAAAGTCCGCGGCAAACTCGAGGTTCCGGTGGACATCTCTGAAGAGGATCTACAGGCCCGGGCGTTGGCGAACCCGGACGTTCAGCGGTTCTTGGGGGACCAGCAGATCCGCAAGATCATTGTCCGCGCCCCTAAATTGGTTTCGATTGTCGTTTAATGTCTGACCGTTTGCCATCCTTTACGCGAAGGTTGCCGCTTTCTTCCGAGCGGCAACCTTCGCGAGGACAGCCTCGTTTGGGCCACCGCATCGCCGCGTTGGCTCGCGCATATTCCGGGCGTAGACCCCGCACGTGGGTCATCACCGATTCCGCGGCAGGTTTGAGCGAAGAGGTTGTTGCTAGCTACCGCGGTTATCTCTCGGTCGTGCCGATGCATGTGACCGTTGGCGGTCAGGTGTATAACGATGGTGATCCGGACTTGCAGCGTGCTCTTGCGATGGGTTTTGCGCTTGGCCAGTCGGTTTCAACGTCCAGGCCCGCACCAGGGAAATTCCGCGAGGCTTACGATCATGCGGTAGAGAACGGTGCGGAGCGGATCATCGTGATCACGATGGCCGGCAGGCTCTCTAATACAGCCGATTCGGCGCGCCTTGCGGCAGAACAATGCACGGTTGAGGTCGATGTGATCGATTCCTGCAGCGCCGGCTTCGGTCAGGCACTCGCGGTAGTCTCGGCCGCCGATGCGGCAATGACATCCCGCGACCCCATTGAGGCCGCGGAACGCGCCATGGGTTCACATATCTGGCTCACCGTCCCGTCACTGGATGCGTTGCGTAAAGGTGGCCGAGTCACCCTCGCGGCTTCCGTTTTGGGTAATCTCTTGAGCATCCGGCCGATTCTGCGATTCGACGCGGCCGGAAGCATCAGTGTTTTAGACCGGATACGCCACACGGATCGCGCGTTAACCCGTATCTCTGAGCTCGGGATCGAACACGCCACCGGAGCGGCACCTGGGGATGTCCAGGTGGCGGTTCAGCATTTCGCAGCCGAAGAAGCCGCCATCGAAGTCGCCGATGCGCTTGAGCCCCATACGTCATGGCCCGTGACAATTTCGCCACTGCCATCGGTTCTGGCCGCCCACTGTGGGCCAGGCGCAATCGGCTTAGTAGTGCACCGAGTTGTGCACGAATCCAACCCAGGGAACCAGAATCTGGACAACTGAGGCACTGCGCTGAACGCCTCACCTGGAGTTCAGGGGTCAAGACCTTGCTTACAAGTCCTGGCCTGGAGCCCTGGGCTGAAGACCTGCGCTTGAGATTTGCCGTTGAGGCTCGCTCCGTAGGCGGCCGATCCACTATCCCCAGCGCTAGTGGCACCGGGGCCTCATCCACAGCCGCCGCATCGGGCTTGTGATTCTTCTTAGCCTGAGGGCATGAGCCCGCAACATCTACGCCAACCGAATGAGACAGATTCCTATGACGATTACGCATGGCTAGACGAACCACCTCGCCGCCCACTCCTTGGACGGTGGGGGATCGGCGCGCTCGCACTCGCTCTGTGTGTTCTGCTGGCTGTGCTTGGCTACCGCTTCTTCATTGCCAACAACGGTGCGCTCACATCAGCCGGCGTGGTCGCAGCTAACGGGCAAGCACCTGCACAGCCTGAAGCTGATTCTCGCTCGACACCTAGAGACGCCAGTTCCGGGCCGGGTAGTACAGATAGTCCTGACCACGCCCCCAAACAGGGGCCAGCTCAACAGGCCGCTGGCGGGCTTCTGCGGGTCCATGTTGTGGGTGCAGTGAAGAAGCCTGGCCTCTATGAACTGGATCAAGGTGCAATCACTGCAGACGCAATCAAGCAGGCGGGTGGGATGACCCGGGCGGCCGATCAAGCCGGCATCAACTTGGCGGCACCGGTCAACGATGGCGAACAAATTCGGGTACCACGCAAAGGTGAACACGCCAGCAACGGGCCTGTTAGCGGCGGTGGCGGGAGTGACGGTAGCGGCAAGACCGGCCGGCTCAACACCGGCGGGGGCTCCTCCGGACCAGGCGCCGGCGGGAAAATCATTGTGCGCATCAACTCGGCCAGCTCTGAAGAGCTTCAACAACTGCCAGGCGTTGGGCCAGCGCTCGCCCAAAGAATCCTCGACTTCAAGGCTCAACACGGACCGTTCCGTGGACCAGCAGATCTTGATGCGGTCTCCGGTATCGGGCCAGCGATCTTGAGCAAGATCGAGCCGATGGTCTCCTATGACTAGCGAACCACCTGCCCGATTAGGCGGCTATGCCGAACGCGCCGCCGTATCCTCAACCTCTCTCCATCCTCTAAAGCCATACCCTCAACGATCCCTCCAACCGTTAGCGCCAGCGCTTTTATCCGGTACTGCCGCATGCGTTGCGGTGTGCTGGGTCTATACGGTGCACGGCTTCCCACCCGGATTCGCTTGGGGAGCAGCCCTAACGTGTGCGGTGCTGGCCGGTGTCCTGTTCTTTGTGCTGCGCATGAGAACACATTCGGCGCATAGCCATCGCAGGCAACAGCGCCCGCGGCACCCTAGCTTTCGGGGCTCACATGCACTTTCTCATGCGATCCTGGCGTTGATTATGCTGAGCGCAACTTTCTCATCCTGCGCACTCGATGCTCAAGGCCGGCTGAACGCGCAAGCGTTCATATCGGATGCCCCGTTACAAGCCCGGCTCGAAGTCACGGAGGCCCCGCGGGATATTGGGCCATCAATGCTGACGCATGTTTCTGTAACGCCGTTAGTTCAGGCTGGCCCGAGCCTCAGAGAGGAAAGCAAGCCCCGCCACAATACGCCGAGATTCGAGGCCGTGATCTTTACGCCGAGCTCGCAGATTCCCGAGAACGCAGCGGTGGGTACACAGTGGACGGCGTGGATACGTGTGAAGGCTCACCGTGAACGTGCATCCGAACCCGTGTCCGTGGCTGTACTCTCGCCTCCGGTGGATGAGGCGTCCGCTCCCGCGGGGTTTAGCGCGTGGGTCAGAGCGAATCTGCAGAAGCTAGGGCAACGGTGGGGAGGCGAAACCGGCGCACTCATCCCAGGTCTGATTGTGGGGGATCGTTCCAGCCAGTCTGTAGAGCTGTCTGCGTCCATGGTCGTATCTGGGCTGAGTCATCTCACCGCGGTATCCGGGGCGAACGTTGCGGCGATGGTCCTCGTCGTGACCTCACTGTGTCGGCTTGTGCGGCTACGAGGTATAGCCCGCTATGCGGTGATCCTTGCGGTGATCATCACCTTCGCGCACATCGTGGGTCCTGATCCATCGGTCCTTCGAGCATGCATCATGGGCGCGGTGGGCGCCTTCGCAGTCACTGTTGGCAGACCAGCCGCCGCAATCGCTCTGCTAGCTCTGGCAGCAACAGTGCTTCTACTACTAGACCCCTGGATGCTGGTTGCACCCGCGTTCCAGCTCTCCGTCCTAGCGACATTCGGTATCTTGATCGGATCCCATCCACTTGCGCAACTGTTGCAAGGCCTCAAGTTTCCACGGCTCTTCGCCGAAGTCACAGCCGTCTCAGCTGCCGCAACCATCGCATGCACACCGGTCCTCGTGGCGATGGACCCTGCTCAATCCTTGTGGGTGGTCCCTATCAACGTTCTAGCGAGTCCCGCTGCCGCACTCGTTGGGCTCGCGGCTCCAAGTGTCATGTTGCTCGGCTGGATTCCCTGGCCGTGGGGCTGGCCATTAGCTGCATGTGTGGGGCTGCCGGCACACGTCATCACAATGCTGGCAGGGTTCTCAGCCGAACACGCACCCATGCATCACTGGCCGGAAATGCCGTGGGGTTTCTTGCTTGCGGCCATAACGTGTTGGGTTCTGCCCGCAACACTGCTGGTTCTTGCGCAACGCGCGCGGCCCGATGTTCTTCGGGCGTGGCTTTCGCACGTGCGTCTTGACCTCCAGGCCCGCCGCTCAGCGTCCACGATCGCAGCGGCCCCATCACCATATACAGGGCACCGTCAACCCGGGGTTGGCCACAGCCAGCGAGGGTTTAAACAAGGCCCACCCAAGTTTGGGCGGCGCCCTGCTGCGATCCTTCTCTCGGCTTCGGTCATCGTTTCTTTCGTGTTTGTTCTGGCGAGCTTCATCCGAGCACCTGACCCAGCCCTGAGCCGCGCTCAGGCTGGGGACATCCTGTTTTGCGATGTCGGGCAAGGGGATGCGCTCGCGGTGATAGGGGATGAGAACAACGCGCTACTGATCGATGCAGGGCCAGACCCAACACACATCGATGCCTGCTTGAGCCGAGCCGGCATCACCAAACTCTGCGGCGTGGTGATAACCCACCTGGACCTTGACCACGTGGGTGGGCTTGACGGCGCTCTCAACACGCGAGAACTCAGTGGGGAGGTCATCTATGGGACAGCTAAGAGGCGTCCTCCCGTCGAGCAGGCCCGGCGAGCGCTGGAAGGGGAGCAGATGACGTGCGGTCCGTGGAGCGTCGATGTGCTGTGGGCACCGCAGCAGGCCAGCAGTGAGAATGGTGCATCTGTCGTGACGCGTGCCCGCATGATTCACGGTGATGGTTTGGGGGTCGAATTGATCAACACGGGTGATCTGGAGTCCGAGCAAGCTCAGCTGATGTTGCGATCGCATAAGTTGGAACGATCTACCGGTGACCTGCGTGTTCTGAAGGTGGCCCACCATGGTTCGGCTACGGGTGGAACTGAGCTCATTGAAGAGTTTCAGCCTGACCTCGCGCTGATCGGTGTAGGCGCTGATAACGATTACGGCCATCCCCGCCAAGTCATTCTTGAGGCGCTGTATCGGGCGAATGTGAGCGTTCATAGAACTGATCAGGAAGGCACCATTATCGTCAGGCCTGTCTCAGGAACGGAAGAAGCTGATAACCGTGTGGGCGCGCAGGTGCTTCACGAGCGCTCCCCAGCAGGTAGCATTCGATAGGTAGAATCCGCGCTTTAGCGTTGCTCTATTCCGTTGAGGAGACACGATGACACCACCTGCCCGCTCGAAACGAGCCACCAGGTCCGCTGGTGGGCAGCGTGGTCCTAACTTCCGGTCAGCTGAACCGGCCCCGCTGGTGTTTCTTGACGGTGCCGATGATTATCAAGCCGCACGCGCTTTTGAAGTCGTCCGTTCCAAGGCCCGGGCTGCGGACCCGTCCATCGAGGTGACCCGGATCGACGGTGAGTCCTACGAACCTTCCCAGCTCATTCTCGCTTCGAGTCCGTCACTGTTTGGCGGTTCTCCGCTGATTGAAATCCACGGCTTGGAGAAGATGAACGAGGCCCTCCAGAAGGATTTGCTCAGCTATATTGAAGCGCCGCAGGAGGACGCTGTCCTTGTGTTGCATCATAGTGGTGGGCAACGCGGAAAAACGCTAGTCAACGTGTTGAAGAAACGCGCTAGTGTGATCGATGTTTCCCCTCTCAAGAAGGACCAAGAACGTCAAGACTTCGTGCTGGGGGAGTTCAAGAGTCTGCGCCGTAAGGTGGATCCTGAAGCGGTGAGGGCTTTAGTGGATTCGGTAGGTAGCGATGTAGCCGAACTGGGAGCCGCCGTGTCCCAGTTGGCTTCCGATATCGACGGACCCATTACCGTGGATGCGGTCACCACGTATTTTGGTGGCCGGTTAGAGACCACAGGCTTTGCGGTGGCCGATGCCGCTGTGGCAGGTAGGGGAGCCGAAGCAGTCAGTCTCTTGCGTTATGCGTTAGCTAGCGGACTTGACCCTGTTCCGCTGCTTGGCGCGATTGGCGGTAAGGTCCGGCAGATCGCGAAGGTAGCCGGCAGCTCCGCACCCGCAGGACAGTTGGCATCCGAACTTAAGATGGCGCCGTGGATGGTCAAGCAAGCGCAGGCTTCGGCGAGGCGGTTCTCTGCTTTCAATATCGCCAAAGCCGTTCAGTTGATCGCTGCAACAGACCACATGCTCAAAGGCGCTTCACGCAACCCCGAGTATGCGTTGGAACGCTGCGTTATTGCTATCTCTCGGATGGCGGCGGCCGGGCCGCGCGCTTCCTAAACCTCGCCACCCAGGTGAAGGGAGTGCGGCCGGGCTAGTGAATACCGAGCATTTTCGCCCGCAACACAAACCAGGGGCCCATCCGAGTGGATGGGCCCCTGGTCACGTATCCGGTGTTCTCACCGGTTACTCAAGGTTGATCGTTTAGAGACCGTTGACGGCCTGAGCGAGCTTCGACTTACGGTTTGCAGCCTGGTTCTTGTGAATAACCTTCTTGGTTGCTGCCTTGTCGAGCTTGCGGCTTGCAGCCTGAAGAGCTGGGATGGCGGCGTCCTTATCGCCGGCCTCAACTGCAGCGCGGACCTTCTTCTCGAAAGTGCGCAGTTCAGACTTGACCGCCTGATTGCGCTGGCGCGCCTTCTCGTTGGTAATGATGCGCTTCTTCTGCGACTTGATGTTCGCCACGTTGTTCCTTCGTGTTGAAGATGAATTGGGTCTGAGGGTTCCGTAGCTACCACGACTGAGAGAGTGGGGAACTGGGTCCGGTAGCTACGAGTGCCCGTCGACCACGCGCGGACACACTAGCGACCATCCTAACATTCATTGAGTGTTCATGCCGCATGAGCCGCACCACAGTGGCCCACGTTCGCTTGCGCTTGAACCGTGGCTTGGGGATCGGGCCTACCCCTCTCCAGTGACTCTCCAGTGACGCGCCCTTTTAATGGTGGCGGTTGTACTCGCTGATCACCAGGTCAAAGCGGCTTTTATCGAGAATCGCGCCAACACGACGGACCGAGTCAGGGTTGATGCGGATCACCCGTGAGATCCGCGCTTCGCTTGGTCTGCGTTCTTTATCCCACGCGCCTGAGCCGATGTCGACGAACTCGGCGTGATCGCGGCGGTCATCGTGGTCTTTCGAGGTCAGCATGAAACCGAGCATCCACGGACCATCCCAACCGGCAAGCAGAACGGGCCGGTCCTTGCCTTGACTGTGGTCCTCTTCATACGGGACCCAGGCCCACACGACCTCGCCCGGGTCAGGATTGCCATCGGGATGCGGATCATAGACCGCGGTGAGACGGCCCGTATAGTCGCCCGGATACGCCCCTGCAGTAACGGGTGCCTTATGAGCAGAGGCGTTGCGGCTCGAGCTCGACTGGCGCTGAGGCTGTTTCGAACTCTGCTGCTGTTGCGAACTCTGCTGCTGGTGCGAACGGGAAGGACGCGGGGAGGATGACGGACGCGGACCACGCGTTGATGTTTGGTCACCGCTTTGGGATGAGAGGAAACGTTTGATGAGCGGGCGCGCCACGCGTAGAAGCTGGGTGAAGAATCGGCCTTGGGAAGACATGCCCACTATTTTATGTCCACAGCCGCCCTCTTGATACTCAACTGATACTCAACGGCTCCGGTAGCCCCTTGCAGCCGAGGCGTGCATCGTGAGCTAGCTTCGTCTCAGGCTCTAGGCCTTATGAGATGCTACTGAAGCTCATGAGATACTAAGGGAGTTCGAGTTTCGCAGTGTGAAGTGAGGCCCTCTCCGTGTCCCCTCAGGCCGTTACGCCGCAGGTCCCTTCGAAGACTCCTATGGAGGTCATTCGGAATTTTTGCATCATCGCCCATATCGACCACGGTAAGTCGACGCTGGCTGACCGTATGTTGCAGGCGACTGGTGTTGTTGAACCTCGCGAAATGCGCGCCCAGTACCTGGACAACATGGATATTGAGCGTGAGCGCGGCATCACCATCAAGTCGCAGGCAGTGCGTATGCCGTGGGAACTGGATGGTAAGACATTCGCTCTGAACATGATCGACACGCCGGGTCACGTGGACTTCACGTATGAGGTTTCGCGTTCATTGGCGGCGTGCGAGGGCGCCATTCTTTTGGTTGATGCTGCCCAAGGCATCGAGGCGCAGACGCTAGCGAACCTGTATCTGGCGATGGAGCATGAGCTCACGATCATCCCGGTTCTGAACAAGATCGACCTTCCGAATGCCCAACCTGATTTCTTTGCTGTAGAGCTTGCGAACCTGATCGGTTGTGAACCGGATGATGTCTTGCGGGTTTCGGGTAAAACCGGTGAGGGTGTCGAGGCATTGTTGGAGAAGATCGTCCGCGATGTTCCGGCTCCTGAAGGCACGCTTGACGCGCCGGCCCGCGCCATGATTTTTGACTCTGTGTATGACGTCTACCGTGGTGTGGTCACCTACGTCCGTGTTGTCGATGGCCGGCTCAAGCCGCGCGAGAAGGTCAAGATGATGTCTTCTGGCGTGAGCTATGAGCTGTTGGAGATCGGTGTTTCTTCGCCAGGCCCTATTCCGACTGATGGCCTGGCAGCTGGTGAGGTGGGCTACCTCATCACGGGTGTTAAGGATGTCCGCCAGTCGAAGGTTGGTGACACGGTCACGAACTTCGCGAACCCCGCATCCGAGCATTTGGCGGGCTATGACGAGCCTCAGCCGATGGTTTTCTCAGGATTGTTCCCGATCGATGGCTCGGATTTCCCGGTGTTGCGTGATGCGTTGGATAAGTTGCGTCTCAACGACGCCGCGCTCGTGTACGAACCGGAGACCTCCGCTGCGTTGGGCTTCGGTTTCCGCGTTGGTTTCCTCGGCCTGTTGCACCTTGAGATCATTCGCGAGCGACTTGAACGCGAGTTCAACCTTGACCTCATTTCCACAGCCCCCAACGTTGAGTACGACGTCGTGACTGAGGATGGCTCGCATGTTCACGTGACAAACCCGTCTGAGTTCCCGGATGGGAAGCTGAAATCGATCACCGAGCCGATGGTTTCAGCGACCGTGATTACCCCGGCTGAGTTCATCGGCGCGGTCATGGAGCTGTGTCAGAGCCGCCGCGGCAACATGATGGGCATGGACTATTTGTCCGAGGAACGCGTGGAGATGCGTTACCGCTTGCCGCTGGCTGAGATCGTGTTCGATTTCTTCGACCACCTCAAGTCCCGCACCCGCGGTTATGCGTCACTGAACTGGCAGGCTGATGGCGCGCAGGAAGCGGATCTGGTAAAGGTCGATATCCTGTTGCAGGGTGAGCGTGTGGACGCTTTCTCCGCGATCACCCACAAGGACAACGCGTACTCGTATGGCGTGATGATGACTTCTCGTTTGCGTGAGTTGATTCCTCGTCAGCAGTTCGAGGTACCGATCCAGGCAGCGATCGGTTCCCGCATTATTGCGCGTGAGAATATTCGCGCTATCCGTAAGGACGTTCTTGCCAAGTGTTACGGCGGTGACATTAGCCGTAAGCGCAAGCTGCTTGAGAAGCAGAAGGAAGGTAAGAAGCGCATGAAGATGGTGGGGCGCGTTGAGGTCCCGCAAGAGGCCTTCATTGCCGCGTTGTCCTCGGACGATAACGGGGGCAAGAAGAAGTAATGGCGCAGCTGCCGGAGGGGGATCCCGCCCCAGCCGATGGAGCTCTCACGCGCGAGTCGGTCGCGGATGCGCATGAGCGTTCTTTGAGCCTCTACGTCCATATCCCGTTTTGCGCGGTCCGTTGCGGCTACTGCGATTTCAATACCTATACGGCTACTGAGTTAGGTCATGGCGCAAGCCAAGACACGTACGCGCTCGCTGCGGCGCGTGAGGTGGATTTTTCTGCCGAGGTTTTACGTCGCGCTGGTGCTGTGCCTCGCGAGCTGTCAACGGTCTTTTTCGGCGGCGGCACTCCGACCTTGTTGCCAGCAGGGGACCTGGTCATGATCCTTGAGCGTGCGCGTTCACTGTATGGTGTCGCACCCGATGCGGAGGTCACCACGGAGGCGAACCCGGACTCGGTCACGCCTGAATCGCTCGCTGAACTGAGGGCCGGTGGTTTTACCCGGGTTTCGTTCGGGATGCAGTCGGCGGTGCCGCACGTTCTGTCTACCCTGGATCGAACTCACAGCCCGGAGCGTGTACCGCAGGCGGTGCAGTGGGCGCGCGATGCTGGCTTGGATGTATCTGTTGACTTGATCTATGGGACGCCGGGGGAGTCCATCGCTGATTGGCAGGCTTCCATGGATGCGGCTTTAGCGTTGGAGCCGGATCATGTTTCGGCGTATTCGCTCATTGTTGAGCCTGGCACCAAGCTGGCTGCACAGATGCGCCGTGGCGAGGTCCCGATGGTCGATGAGGACGATCACGCCGAGAAGTATGAGCTGGCTGATGCGGTACTCGCCGATGCTGGTTTCAGTTGGTATGAAGTCTCCAACTGGGCGCGCTCTGAGCAACATCAGGCTCGCCATAACGTTGCGTATTGGCGTAATCAGGATTGGTGGGGGATTGGGCCGGGCGCACATTCGCACATCGGGGGTATCCGTTGGTGGAATGTGAAGCATCCTTCGGCGTATCAGCAACGCATCGACGCGGGCGTCTCGCCGGCGTTGGCGCGGGAAGTTCCTTCGGCTGATGCTCGCCATCTTGAGAACATTATGCTCTCGATTCGCTTGGCCAGCGGGCTTCCTGTTTCGATGCTTTCGCTCAGTGAGCGCGGGCGCCTACCCGGGTTCGTGGCGCGCGGCTTAGGTCACATCGTTGATGGTGCTGGCAACGAAAAGCCCACACCCGAAGATGGTGATCGGTTTATCTTGACGTTGAAAGGGCGTTTGCTCGCTGACGGTCTAGTGCTCGAACTGATCGAGAATTAGCGGCGAGAATTAGAACAAGCGCATATTGAAGCGGTACAGGTAAGGGCGGCCTTTGTTGACTTCGATGCCGGCGACGATTCCGGAGAACGTCATATACAGCCACACCACAACAAGTGCTACGGAGAAGATCGAACCGATACCTGGAATGAATATCGCCAGTAGCATCAGGACGAACATCAAGGCTGTGAGCGGGAGCGTGAAGTTCACGGCTTCACGTGATTCTTGGGCGGTGAACGGCCCGCGATCCTTGAACAGGTAGTGGATTATCATCGCGGGAATGAACCCAGCGATCGCCCCGAAATGTGAGACTGTGGCCCAGCGCCTGTCCTCGCTCGGGGCAAGGGGCAGCGAGTCAGTCGACGTCTCTTTATCCCGAGGCTGCTGAGGGCGCCCAGGTGTCGGGTTCGTCACGCTTTGTTCCTCTCTAGAAAACAGTTGTCGACTATATTACTCATCAGCTACTACAGCCTCATCAGACTGTAGTAGTACATGGGCTACTACTTCTGGACAACACTCAGCTGTGTCGCTTTTCACGTTCGCTGACTGTGAAGTTGTCTGTCCTCAGTTCTTCTTGAACAGTCCTATCAGCCGGAACCTCTTAGTCCTCAACTGAGACGAAGTCGATCATGTGTTCAACTTTGCCCAGCAGCTCAGGCCGCAGGTCAGCGTAGCTGGAGACGGATTCGAGGATGCGGGAGAAACCTGCCCCCACGTCGGCATCAGTTTCAGCAGGCCACCCTAGATGCCGCAGCATTCCGCGTTTCCAGTCTTGGCCGCGGGGGATCTGCGGCCACGTTCTGAGCCCCACTTTCTCAGGTTTGACTGCTTCCCACACGTCCACGAATGGATGCCCGACGATCAGGACGTGTTCGCGGGCTCCCGGAACACGCATCGCTTCGGCGGCGATACGGGTTTCTTTTGAGCCTTCGACGAGGTGGTCCAGTAGTATCGCGAGTCTGCGCTGCTGTGTGGGGGCGAACTCTTCGACGAGGCTTGCGAGGTCATCGGCGCCGTGCATCGGTTCCACGACGATGCCTTCGACACGCAGATCGTGGCCCCACACTTTTTCAATGAGTGCGGCATCGTGGATGCCTTCGACCCAGATACGTGCCGCGCGGGCTGTCTTGGCCCGGGCACCTTCGACATACACCGAGCCAGATGCCGAGATTTTCGTGACCGGTTCAGTTTCCGCTATCGAGGCAGGCTCGACGATTTCGACGGGTTCACCGTCGATCCAGAACCCGAAACCGGCAGGGAACGAACGGCGAGCCCCACGCCCGTCTTCCAACTCGAGGACCCGGACGCCACCGGAGCGTTCGGTCCGGATCACCTCGCCAACGAAACCGCTTTGAACGTCTTCGAGCACGAGCCCTACTTGGGCTGCGACCTTGCGCGGTGCTTTGCGGGCAGGGTGAGAGATCGAGCCGGGGCCCCATTGGCTCCAATCCATAGCTGGGCTCCTTTAGGTACATTCCGAGGTGGGCGGCTCTGCCGGTTCTAGTCTTTTACAGCCTACGATGCCCTAGCGCGTCCGCAGGGGACCTTTGCCTGCACGGTGCGGCGGGGTGGCGATGCGGCGGGGTGGCAACCCGATCCGGTAGGGCCCACAGCGGGACGGCAACCGATATAATTGGCACTCAGGCTATTAGAGTGCCAGAGTGGAACGTGAAGGGGTTTCCTGAAGAGTTGTAAGGTTCCTGAGGCTCTGGCAGGTAGTTGGCACGTAGTTTCCGGATGAGGCAGGAGGAGTTCAGGTGGTCCGCCCAGACAGCGATAAGCCGGTGAGCCGTGCAACCGCGCGCCGCGTGCATGTGCTGCGCGCAGTGGTTGACGATTACGTGAACTCACGCGAACCGGTCGGTTCTGCCGCACTCGTTGAACGGCATAACCTTGGAGTCTCGGCAGCCACGATTCGTAACGACATGGCGGTCTTGGAGGAGCAGGGACTCATCGAAGCACCCCATACCTCGGCCGGCCGTATCCCGACTGAGCAGGGCTACCGCTATTTCGTTGACCGTATCGAGGACATCAAGCCGCTTTCGGCGGCCGAACGTCGCGCGATCCACCAGCTACTTGAAGGCGCGGAGGAACTCGACGACGTTCTTGCGCGCACGGCACGCGCGCTGTCCGCATTGACCCAGCAAGTTGCGGTCATCCAGATCCCGAAGGTTTCTAACACGCGGATCCGGCACGTTGAGATCCTCACGATGGGGCCAGGCCAGGTTCTGGTCGTTGTGATCGCTAGCAACGGCGATGTGACCCAACGCATGGTGCCAGCACCGCACGAGGTCTCTGATGTGGACGTCGCTTTAGTGCGCGATCAGATTGCCGAGCACATCGTCGGGAAACCATTACACGCTGTAACCGGCGTGTTGACTTCGGTGTCTTCACCGCCACCTGGTGACCCAACTGGGTTCAACCTGCCGCGGCAGCTTCTGGACTTCGCCCACACCGTGGCCCGAGCGATCGCGTCCGCGTTGACAGCGCACCAGGTCGATAGGGTAGTGCTTTCCGGCACGGCGAATCTTGCCCGTTCACAACAGGACTTCCGTAAAGATCTGACAGGTTTATTGGAAACCCTTGAAGAGCAAGTTGTCTTGTTGCGTCTGCTTTCAGAGATGGAAGCCGACGACGACCAGGTTGTGGTCCGCATCGGAAGCGAGAACACCCACGCGGAACTCACGGACACCTCAGTTGTGGCCAGCAGTTATGGAACTAACGGTTCTGCGATGCTCGGGGTACTCGGCCCTACCCGGATGGACTATTCAGGTTCGATGGGCGCAGTACGAGCGATCGCGCGTTACCTCAGCCGCATCCTGTCCAGCTAGAGGCACAAAGATCCATATACGACTCATTCAGCTATCCCACTCAATCGACTAGACAACTAGACCAGCCAAGGAAAGCGACTTATTTACGTCATGGCTAACCACTACGAAACCCTGGGGGTATCCCAGGACGCTTCGGAAGAGGAAATCAAGCGCGCCTACCGCAAGCTTGCCCGTCAGCTCCACCCTGACTTGAACCCGGGTGAGGACACGCACGAGAAGTTCAAAGCGGTCACTCACGCTTATGAGGTGCTCTCTGATCCTGATAAGCGCCGCAATTACGATCGCACAGGCGATGAGAACGGCGCATCCGGTGGTTTCGGTGGCGGCGGATTCGGTGGCTTCGGGGATATTTTCGATGCGTTCTTCGGAGGCGGCGGTGGGGGTGGCCGCCCTCAACCAAAGTCACGGACTCAGCCGGGCCGTGACGGTCTAGTGCGGGTTCCGATCGATCTTGTCGATGCGGTTCAAGGTAAAGAGGTGACCATCACGGTTTCCACGGCTGTGGTGTGTTCGTTGTGCCACGGCTCCTGCACCGAAGGCAACACCGAGCCAGTCACGTGTGAAACATGCCACGGCTCCGGGCATATTCAGCGTCCGGTCCGCTCGATGCTCGGAGACGTCATGACTCTCTCCGAGTGCCCGGCATGTTCTGGTTTCGGTAGCCGTCTGGTCAAGCCGTGCCCCGAATGCAACGGTGAAGGTCGCGTTCGTGAGAAGACCGAGAAGACGATTAAGATCCCTGCGGGTGTCGACTCGGGTACGCGGATTCAGCTGCAAGGCGAGGGCGAAGCTGGTCCGGGTGGAGGCCCGAACGGTGACCTATACCTTGAAATCAGCGTCCGTAACCACGCGACCTTCGAACGCGTCGGCAACGACCTTCACGCGGTCTTGTCGGTCCCGATGACTCAGGCAGCACTTGGCACCGAGGTCACGCTGGAGACGTTCGATGGTGACCAAGAACTCGATATTCAACCTGGGACTCAGTCGGGCGAGACATTGACCTTGACTGGCTTAGGTGTGCCGTCTTTGCGTGGCGGGCGCCGCGGGGATCTGCGAGTCACCGTCAACGTTGAGACCCCTAAGAATCTTGATGAGCAGCAGCGTGAACTTCTCGAACAACTTGCCCAAGCCCGAGACGAGCAGTTCACACGCGGCAAGCTCGCCCAGCGTGGTTTCATGAGTCGTCTACGCGAGAAGTTCCGGGGTTGACCGGTGTCGCTGAAGTCGTTTATGGATCCCGCATCCACGCACTGGCAGCCAGGCGGTACGTATCAGCTGTGCGCCTCTGAGGCTCACCACGTGCGTGTCATGCGGTTTGAGCCGGGGGAGTCCATCCAGGTTGTGGATGGTTGCGGCCGGGCGGCGATCGTGACGCTGACCCGCGTGGATCCTGCAGGCGCGAGCGTTCTTGTCGACGAGGTCCACCAGGCGGCACCCGAGGTGAGGGTTGGCCTGATTCAGGCGCTATCGAAAAACGATCGTGACTTACAGGCCGTTGAAACCTGTGTCGAAATTGGTGCGGCGTCCTTCATCCCCTGGCAGGCGGACCGCTCGATTGTCCGTTGGCGTGGGGAGCGTGCTCAGAAGGCCCACCAGAAGTGGGTCGATACGGCAGTGCGTGCCACTAAGCAGTCACGCCGAGCTGATCAGCCAGCAGTGGGTCCGGTGGTCACCAGTAAACAGCTCGTCGACGCGGTTGCTCAGGCCAGCGAGCGCGGCGTCCTCGTTGCCGTGTGTCACGAGGAGGCCCCACAGCATCTTGTCGACGTTCTGGCCACCAGGGCCAGCAGTCTTCCTCATCAACCTTCAACATCCACTCCGCCACCGGAATGGGATGTGGATGTGATGCTCGCGGTGGGTCCTGAAGGCGGAATCTCTCCAGCGGAAGTCGAGGCGCTCACTCATGCCGGCGCGGTTTTGGTTTCATTGGGAAGTAATATTCTGCGTGCTTCCACAGCGGGCGCGGTGGGCGCGGTGCTGACCCGCCATATTCTTGGCGATAGGACCTAGGTGATGTGTTCCTAGAGAACGCAGGCAGCGCGTCTTAGACTGAAGATAGATCCCGGTTGACCGGAATTCTGCCGAACTTCATATCTACCGAAGCGAGGATGAGCACGCACGTGCCCTTCACAGCAAAGAACAGCTCAGCCAAACCCTCTCATCATGGTGTTGCTGGGGACCCTGGCATCGCACACGCCCGCATCGATTTCGAATCCGATCAGGCAATGGTCGCCAGTCTTGGCCCTGCCGATACGCTTTTACGGATTGTCAGCGGGGTGTGGCCAGAAGTCACGTTGGCTCCCCGCGGCGATTCACTCGAATTGAGTGGACCGCTCGCTGATGTTAAGGCTGTTCGGCGCGTCGTGGAGCAGGCTCGCGCCGCGGCAGCCGGTGGCAACGCCGTCACAGCCACATTGGTTGAGCGCTGGATCATGGCAGAACGTCAGCTCGCGGCAGCCAACCCCGACCCTGCGGTGACTGGCGAGATTCTGCGCCACCGAGGCAAGAGCATCCGACCTAAGACGAATAATCAGGCGGCCTACGTCGAGGCCATGGACGCCCACACGATTACGTTTGGTGTGGGGCCAGCCGGTACAGGTAAAACGTATTTGGCGATGGCGCGGGCGGTTGCTGCCTTGCAGTCGGGCGAGGTTGACCGCATTATTCTGACCCGCCCCGCAGTCGAAGCCGGCGAGAGCCTCGGCTTTCTGCCCGGCACGCTCTCTGACAAGATCGATCCGTACCTCAGGCCGCTCTATGACGCGTTGCATGACATGGTTGAGCACGAATCGATACCGAGGTTGATCGCTGCCGGAACCATCGAGGTCGCCCCGTTGGCTTATATGCGTGGGCGCACGTTGAACAACGCGTTCGTGATCCTCGATGAAGCGCAGAACACGACCGCTGAGCAAATGAAGATGTTTCTGACTCGGCTCGGTTTCCGTTCGCACATGGTCGTCACCGGCGACATCACACAGATCGACCTTCCGGGTGGCAAAACATCCGGGCTCGGGATTGTGTTGGACATCCTCGATGGGATCGATGACATCGCTATCTGTGAGCTTTCAGCCGAAGACGTTGTGCGCCACCGCCTCGTGGGCAAAATTGTGGATGCATATCAGCGTTGGGACGAAGACCACCAGCGCATCAGCACCGGCAAGCTCAAGCGTGCACGAGAGCCTCGAAGCAGTGGTGCCGAGCGCCGTAAAGCACCAGCAGCACAGTCCGCATCCGCATCTGCATCCGCAGGAGACTCTGAGTCAGCATGAGCGTCGAGATCCACAACGAGACCGAACACGAGTGCGATCTCGAACAGCTCGGAACCCTGGCCACTTTCCTCATGGATGAGCTCTATATCCACCCGGATGCCGAGCTGGGCGTGACCCTCATCGATGACGAAGCGATGGAACAGCTGCACATCGATTGGCTGGATCTGGCCGATACAACCGATGTTATGAGCTTTCCCATGGACGAGTTGCGGCCAGGTACCGTTCAGCATCCGAGCCCACCGGGTGTCATGGGCGATATCGTAATCAGCCCGACCGTAGCAGCTAAACAAGCGGAAGCCCAAGGGCACTCGACCCAAGATGAGATCTGTCTGTTGCTGACCCACGGATTCCTGCATCTGCTCGGTTTCGATCACGATGAGCCTGAGGCTAAAGCTGAAATGTTCGGTCTGCAGCGGGAATTGCTTGCGAAGTTTTTGAACCGCGAAGCACCTCAAGAAACTGAAACTAACTAACTCATGACTACCGTTGTCTTATTTCTCGCGGCCGGTGTTTTCTTCGCTCTGGCGTGGCTCTTGAGCACCGCGGAGGCCGCTTTCCTTGCGTTGTCCCGCCAAGCAGCTGAAGAGCTCACGGAACATCCACGCCGCAAACTTCTACCCAAGATCCTCGCGAAACCGACCCAACACACGTATGCGATCCGGTTCTGGAGAGTCTGGACCGAATCTTTGGCCGGCATCGCGTTGGCATGCGCGTTCTTCTTCGTGTTCGCACACCCGCTGGTGGCTGCTGGGCTTGCTGCATTAGTGACTGCGGTTCTGTCCATTCTTGTGGTTGGTTTCGCATCGCGTCAGTATGGGCAGCGCCATGCCGCAAAGACAGTGCTTTATACGGCGTGGATCGTTCGGTTCTTGACCTGGCTGCTTGGCCCGGCTTCTTCGTGGCTGGTTGCGATGGCTACCCCTAAGGGTGCCCGCCCTGGCGCGACTTTCCTCACGGAGGAACATTTCCGTGACATGCTGGAGCGCGCATCGGAAACCCAACAGATCGATGATGCAGAAGCCGAACTGATTCACTCTGTTTTTGAACTCGATGACACGCTAGTCCGTAGCCTCATGGTTCCGCGCACAGACATGGTCACGATTTCGGCTGATTCCTCGGCAGAAGACGCGATCAGGCTGTTCATGCGTTCCGGTTGCTCCCGTGTTCCGGTGATCGGTGAAGACAGCGACGATGTTCGCGGCGTCGTTCACCTCAAAGACGTGATCGGGAACCTCTATTCGGATGAGCTGAATGCAACCAACGTGCTCGAGGTCGCTCGGCGTGCCCGTTTTGTACCTGATTCCAAGCACGTCAATGAGCTGTTGCAAGAGTTCCAGCGCGAATCCACGCACTTCGCGATTGTTGTGGATGAATACGGTGGCACCGCGGGGCTGATCACGCTTGAGGATCTTCTTGAAGAGCTCGTGGGCGAGATCGATGACGAATACGATTCGGATACACCTGACTACACGCAGCGCGAAGACGGAAGCTATGAGGTCGATGCCGGCTTCCAGATCGAACACCTAGGCGAACTTTTCGACCGCGAACTTCGCGATGAAGACGTCGATACGGTTGCCGGGTTGATGGGTAAGCTCATCGGCAAGGTCCCGATCGTCGGTTCCGTCGCTGAGATCGATGGGCTACGCATGGAGGTCAGAACCCTCGAGGGTCGCCGCAACCGTCCGGGCAAGATTATCGTCACGGAACTTGATCCACCTGTTGACAATGAAGCAGAAGATGATGGCGAAAGTGAATCTAATGCTGGCGCCACGACCATGCAACGCTATGAGCGGTTGCGAGGCGATCAATCGGGCGAGGACGGCACTCGCGCGGATGGCGCGGACGCTGGCTCAACAGATAGGCGCGTATCGGACCGTGACACACTAAGTGAAGAAGATGGGTCCGCTGGTAATGCTCAGCGGGCTTCGATGAGACGTGAAAGTGAGCAGGACTAATGCCTCCAGCACATGATTTCCGAGCTGGTTTCATTTCCCTTGTCGGGCGCCCTAACGCAGGGAAGTCCACTCTGACGAACGCTCTGGTGGGCCAAAAGATCGCGATCACCTCGAATAAGCCGCAAACAACCCGGCACACGATCCGTGGGGTTGTTCACCGCGAGAACTATCAGCTCATCTTGGTCGATACCCCTGGTATTCACCGCCCACGGACTTTGCTGGGGCATCGGCTCAATGACTTGGTTGAGAACACGTTGCGGGAAGTCGATGTCATAGGTTTCTGCACACCCGCAAATCAGGCGGTAGGGCCGGGGGACCGTTTCATCGTTGAACAGCTCGCCAAAGTTAAACGCACACCGGTGATCGCGATCGTCACCAAGACTGACACAGTGGATAAAGCCCGCATGGCTAACCACCTTCTAGAAGTCCAGGCGATGGGGGATGAACTCTTGCCTGGCGGGTTTAGAGCGATCGTTCCGGTTTCTGCACTCAAGGGTGAACAACTGGCAACCCTCGAAGACGTTATGGCTGAACACATGCCTGTCTCGCCGCCGCTGTATCCCGATGGGGACGTGACTGATCAGCCTGAACTCAAACTCGTCTCCGAGTTCATCCGCGAAGCCGCACTCGAGGGTGTCCGGGAAGAGCTTCCGCATTCGCTCACGGTCACCATCGAAGAGATGGCGCCGCGTGAGGACCGCCTGGAAGACAATCCACTCACCGATATCTACGCAACCTTATATGTTGAGCGTGATTCGCAGAAGGCGATCGTGATCGGTAAGCGCGGTTCGCGGCTACGGGATGTTGGGCAGCGTGCCCGACGATCCATCGAGGCGATGCTCGGAACTAAGGTCTACCTCGATATCCGCGTCAAGGTCGCTAAAGATTGGCAGCGCAATGCCCGCCACCTCGACCGTTTCGGTTTCTAACGCTCGGCTGAGGCGTAAGTCCACAGTTGCGTCATGAATGCACAAGCACCCCGGCCCGGGTGTTAGCTTTTAACCATGATCACGGTGCGCATGCTTCTTCTTGCTTGCCGCGACGAGATGCCACAGTTCTAAAGCCTTACTTACCCCCGCGCCAACGGCAGGTTGAAGGTAAACGTTTCGGCCGAGTCTCGTCGCGGAGTCTTTTGTTGCGGAGTTTTTCGCGCTCGGCCGTCGCACATTCGTCGTCTACAGGAGCTAAACCGTGAAGAATTTCCAGCAGCCATCTGGCATGCCAGTACACAAGTACGTCCCTTTTCATGAACAGATCACCGTTGATCTGCCTGACCGTACGTGGCCGGATCAGAAGATCACGAAGGCGCCGCGCTGGTGCGCGGTTGATCTGCGTGACGGTAACCAAGCACTCGTTGACCCGATGGACACCGACCGCAAGCTGAAACTGTTTCAGCTGTTGGTTGAGATGGGTTTCAAGGAGATCGAGGTGGGGTTCCCG
This sequence comes from Arthrobacter sp. HMSC08H08, assembly GCF_001807575.1. Lineage (NCBI taxonomy): Bacteria > Bacillati > Actinomycetota > Actinomycetes > Micrococcales > Micrococcaceae > Arthrobacter > Arthrobacter sp. HMSC08H08. Next base: position 55,373 of record NZ_KV789409.1, on the reverse strand, counting down.
GCCGCGTCCCAAACCGATTTCGACTTCGTACGCCACCTCATCGATAACGATCTGATCCCCGAAGACGTCACGATCCAGGTTCTGACCCAGTCGCGTGAGCACCTCATCGAGCGCACGTTCGAAGCCCTCGACGGCGTACACCGTGCGATCGTGCACCTATATAACTCGACATCGATCTTGCAGCGCCGCGTGGTGTTCCGTCAAGACGAGGACGGCATCGTCGATATCGCGTTGACCGGTGCCCGTCTGTGCAAGAAATACGAAGAGCAGATGTCCGGTGACACGGAGATCGTCTACGAGTACTCGCCGGAGTCCTACACGGGCACCGAGCTGGAGTTCGCTCGCCGGATCGTCGATGAGGTCGTCGAGGAGTTCGGTGCAACCCCGCAGAATCCGATCATCGTCAATCTGCCTGCAACGGTAGAGATGGCGACTCCGAACGTGTATGCCGATTCGATCGAGTGGATGCACCGCAACCTCAAGAACCGTGAGTCCATCATCCTCTCGCTGCACCCGCACAATGACCGCGGAACCGGTGTTGCTGCCGCGGAGCTTGGCTACATGGCTGGTGCCGACCGCATCGAAGGTTGCTTGTTCGGCAACGGTGAGCGCACCGGTAACGTGGACCTGGTTGCGCTGGGTATGAACATGTTCAGCCAGGGTGTGGACCCTGAGATCGATTTCTCTGACATGGATAAGATCCGCCGCACCGTCGAATACGCTAACCAGATGCCGATCCCTGAGCGTGTCCCGTGGGGTGGCGATTTGGTCTTCACCGCGTTCTCTGGATCGCACCAGGACGCGATCAAGAAGGGCTTCGAGGCGATGGAGGCCGACGCCGCGGCAGCTGGCAAGACCGTGGACGATATGGTGTGGGCTGTCCCTTACCTGCCGATCGATCCACGCGATGTTGGCCGAACCTACGAGGCTGTGATCCGTGTGAATTCGCAGTCCGGCAAGGGCGGGGTCGCCTACCTGTTGAAGGCGGATTACGGTTTGAATCTGCCGCGCCGTCACCAGGTTGAGTTCTCCCAGGTGGTGCAGAAGCACACCGAAACCTCCGGCACCGAAGTCACCTCGGAGCAGTTGTGGCAGGTCTTCAACGACGAGTATCTGCCCGCCAAGCAGGACGATTCGCAGTGGGGTTATTTCCGTCTGCTCAATGTTGAGAGCACCCACGAACCAAACGATTCAGTCAAGCTCACCGCGACCATGAAGATCGACGGTGTCGAGCGTGTACGCAGCGCTTCCGGTAACGGTCCGATCGACGCGCTCGTGAACCTGTTGAACTCCGAGGGTGTTGACGTGCGAGTCTTGGATTACACCGAGCACGCCCTCGAGGCCGGCGGTGCGGCGCGAGCTGCCGCCTACATCGAGGCAGCAGTCGATGACCGCGTCTTGTGGGGCGTTGGCATCCACACCAACACGACGCTTGCTGGCTTGAACGCTGTGATCTCGGCAGTCAACCGTGCGATCCGTGACCGTCAAGCGGCAGGCACCGCTGCTTCCTAAACCCTCGCACCGATTCCGGTAGCAGGCATTGTTGTGGGTGGGCCGAGCGCATCAACGCACGCCCCACCCACGTCTGTCTACGGCATAGGTCTATAGGCTGTAAGCATGGCCCGTGGTTCAACTTTCTCTGCGCGTTCTTATAAGGACCGCGCTATCGTGTTGCGCCACTATAAGCTCGCTGAAGCGGACCGGATCGTGGTGTTGCTGACGCAATCGCACGGGCAGGTGCGGGCGGTCGCGAAGGGTGTACGCCGGACCGCGTCCCGGTTCGGTGCGGTTTTGGAGCCGGGCATGGTGATCGATGTGCAGCTCGCTCAAGGCAGGAACCTGGATACCGTAACCCAGGCGCAGATCGTGGAGCCGTATGGCGCTACGTTGAGTGCGGACTATGTCCTCTATAGTTGCGCCGCGGTCATGGTTGAAGTTGCTGAGAAGCTCACTCGTGATGACGCCGATTCCACGCATGTCCAGTTCACGTTGCTCTACGGGGCCTTGAATGCTTTAGCCACGCGGCAGCAGCATCCTTTCGCTGTGCTTGATTCGTACGTTTTACGTTCTCTTGCGGTTGCCGGCTGGGCGGCCTCGTTCGCTGAATGTGTCCGATGCGGCGCGCCAGGTCCGCATCGTAGCCTCAACGTCCCGCTGGGTGGCGCTGTATGCCCCGACTGTCGGCCTGCGGGTTCCCGTAGCCCAACGCCGGAAGTTATGGATCTGTTGGATGCTTTGAACACGGGGGAGTGGGCACGGGTTCAGCGCGCTGATCACGTGACGATGCGGCAGGCCGGTGAGATCGTGACACAATATGTGCAGTGGCACCTCGAACGCTCAGTTAGGTCGTTGAGTGTGCTTGATCGCGCGCAGGATGTTTGAATCGGAGGTTTGCGCTCATAGTGGCTGATGTTTCCGCTTCAGTTCCAGCACCAGGCCAAGGGGCTGTCCGCTTCACGCCGGACTATAAGAGGTCTTTGTTGCCTCACCATGTTGGCATCGTGATGGATGGCAATGGGCGATGGGCGAATCAGCGGGGCCTTCCCCGTACCGAAGGGCACCGGGCGGGGGAGCAGGCGCTACTCGATGTTGTCGCAGGAGCCATCGAGGCTGGCATTAAGCATGTTTCGGTGTATGCGTTCTCCACGGAGAACTGGAAGCGTAGCCCGGACGAGGTCCGCTTCTTGATGGGTTTCTCACGCGATGTTTTGCGGCGCCAGCGTGACACGTTGAACGAGTGGGGTGTGCGTGTTCGTTGGTCTGGTGAGCGTGGTCGGTTGTGGAAGTCAGTCATCTCTGAGTTGGAGACTGCCGAACAGATGACGCGGAATAACACCGTCATGGACCTGGTGATGTGCGTCAATTACGGCGGCCGTTCGGAGATCATGCGTGCCGTGCGCGAGATCGCCTCCGATGTTGCCTCCGGTGCGCTGTCTGAGCGGGGTGTCACTGAGAAAGCGTTGAACGCACGGATGTATCAGCCGGATCTTCCTGATGTGGATCTGTTTTTGCGCACCTCGGGCGAGCACCGGATTTCGAATTTTCTTCTATGGCAGTCGGCGTATGCGGAACTGGTTTTCTTGGATACGTTGTGGCCGGATATGAGCCGTGAAGTGTTCTGGGACGCGTTGGGCCAGTATGTTTCGCGCGATCGCCGTTTCGGTGGCGCGGTGAATAAGCCGGCGTCGTTAGGTTCCCAGCCTGGTTCGTCCCCTGCTATAAACGGCGAGGTTTAGCCCATGCACCATGGGCACTGTATTGGTCTGGAACGTTGTACTGATCAGGAAGTTGCTTGATGCGTTTTTACCCTACGTTTTTTAAGCTTGCGTTTTCTCGCATGGATGCGGAGAAAGCTCACCACCTCGGTTTTTCGATGATCCGCTTGGTCGAAAAATGCGGCCTTGGCGCGGTTTTGCGTCGCTTGACGCGCCCGTCGACTCCCGTGCGGGCAATGGGCTTGACCTTCCCTTCAGCTTTCGGGCTGGCGGCCGGTTTCGATAAGCACGGCGAGGGAACCACTGCGCTGACTAACCTGGGTTTCGGCCACATCGAGGTGGGTACGGTCACAGGGCAGGCTCAGGATGGAAACCCTCAGCCTCGCTTGTTCCGTCTGGTTGAGGACAAGGCGATTATCAACCGGATGGGTTTCAATAACGAGGGTGCTGCAGCGATCGCTCCACGTTTGGCCCACACACGCGAGGTTTTGAGCCGCCGCGCCGGTATCCGCCCGATCATCGGCGTGAACATCGGTAAAACCAAAGTGGTTGAGCTTGAGAACGCTGTTGATGATTACCGGCTTTCGGCCCGCACTCTGGCGCCGTACGCGGATTACATGGTCGTGAACGTTTCTTCGCCGAACACACCGGGCTTGCGGATGCTGCAGGATATTGAGGCGTTACGTCCGCTGCTAGCGGCCGTTCGCGAGGAAGCCGATGCGGCGGTTACCGACCGCCGTGTTCCGTTGGCGGTGAAGATCGCCCCGGATCTTGCTGATGAGGATGTCCGCGACGTTGCCCGTTTGGCTCAAGATGTGGGGCTCGATGCGGTGATTGCTACCAACACCACGATCAAGCGGGAGCCACTTTCAACACCAACGAATGAGGTCGCTGCCCTGGGTGCTGGCGGTTTGTCGGGCCAGCCTCTGCGAGAACGCTCGATCGAGGTGCTAGAGATACTGCGTGAGGCACTCCCAGAAGAGATCGCGATCATCTCCGTTGGCGGTGTCACTACCGGCGAGGACGTGATTGAACGCATCGAAGCAGGCGCTGATCTAGTCCAGGGCTATACCGCTTTCTTGTATGAAGGTCCGTTCTGGGTCCACCGCATCAACCGTGCACTCAAGAAAGCCTATAAACGCAAGGCTGCTTAGCTGCCAACGCCACACTTACTGCACGGTAGCTTCCCTTAAACACGGTTCGGGACCCTGTCAGGGTCCCGAACCGTTGTGTATTGAGCATTAGACCGCGGTGCTAGCACCGGCGGATTATCACTCAGGGTATTCGCCGCGCTTATTCTGTGGTTTTGGTTGGCGCATCGGGCGGAACTGCAGCGCACGCATGAATGCGTACCACATCGTTCCCTTCTCGACCTCACCGAATTTCAACAACAAACGCTTCTTGAGCTGGCGGCTTGCCCAGATGCCATCCACAATCACGATGAACAGGTAGATCCACATGATGAAGACCATGTTCGCCTGCGCCTCGGGAGGCAGGATCGAGGACATTAGAAGCGAAGTGACCAGGAAGAGCACCACAACGATGAGCAGGGTCTCACCGATGGATGTTCGGGCGTCGATGAATTCACGGGCGTAGCGGCGCTGTGGCCCCTTGTCGCGGGCGAGCAGGTAGCGTTCATCCCCGGTACGCATCCCTTCACGGATACGCGCGGCCTCAGCGGCGCGGCGCTCACGCTGACGCTGCTTCGCAACAGCAGGGGAGCCACCTACCAAAGGGCGGCGGTTCTTTGCTTCCTGTTCACGGCGTGAAGGGGTGGGGCCCTTCTTAGCGCTAGGGGAGCGGCCCTTGTCTTCTTCCACTACAGGCTCGGGGGCATTCGTTTGAGCTTTGCCCGCCCGTTCATTCTTTTTACGACCAAACACGGCCCCAATCCTATCGGCCTTTGGCTCAATTACCGAACACGCGACGTGTTATTGGCCTTGGTGACCGTATTAGTGTTGGGTCTATGACTGAAACAAACGAACCCCTTTCCGTTGTCTCACCTGATGTGGTCGATCAGCTGCGTTCAGCAGTTGATGGCCAACGTGAACAGCTCATCAAAGAGCTGAGCGCACTCGTTGAGATCCCTTCGGTCGCGTGGGATGATCTTGACCCGCAGCCGGTGATCGATTCCGCGGAAGCGGTGGCTGAGCTGTTCCGCTCAGCTGGTCTCGAAGACGTCCGTGTTCTCTCCGCTGCTCGCCCTGATGGGGCGCAGGGCCGCCCGGCTATCATCGCGCGTCGCGAAGCAGCAGACGGTATGCCTACCGTGCTCATGTATGCCCACCACGACGTGCAGCCCACCGGGGACGTGGAGCTATGGAACACGGACCCGTGGAAAGCCACTGAGGTCAATGGGCGCCTGTATGGCCGCGGCACGGCCGACGATAAAGCAGGCATCATGGTCCACGTTGGAGCGCTACGCGCTATCGACCAGGTAGCTGCCGCGACCGGGCTTGGCTTGACGTATTTCATCGAAGGTGAAGAGGAAGTCGGTTCGCCATCGTTCGCTAACTTCCTGCAAGAGAATCGCGATGCGCTGGCAGCTGAGGTCATCATCGTTGCTGATTCGAGCAACTGGAAGGTCGGCCAGCCTGCCTTGACCACGTCGCTACGTGGCCTCACGGCAGGAGAGTTCGAGGTTCGGGTACTTGAGCACGCTGTTCACTCAGGTGTCTTTGGGGGCCCCGTTCTGGACGCCCCGACGATCGCGGCACGCTTGGTCGCAACCCTCCACGACGAGAACGGTGACGTGGCAGTTGAGGGGCTGGCCGTCGCCTCGACTGCCGAGATCGACTATGACGAGGCTGATTTCCGAGCCGATGCCAACGTAGTTGGGGGCTTACGTTTGGCAGGCACCGGTTCGATCGCGGATCGTTTGTGGCGCAAGCCAGCCATTTCGCTCATCGGTATGGACATCACCAACGTGTCGCTGTCTTCCAACACGATCATCCCGATGGTGCGGGGCAAAGTTTCAGTGCGTCTAGCACCGGGCCAGGACCCGGCGTTGGCGGCGAAAGCTATGGAAGAGCACTTTGCGAATCAAGACATCTTCGGTGCCGAGATTAGCTATAAGACCACGGAGGTTGGCCCGTCCTTCGCGACCGATACCTCCTCGCCGGCTGCTCAGGCGAAGATGTGGGCCCTTAAGCAAGCATGGAACGTCAAGCCAGTGGAAATGGGGCTTGGAGGCTCGATCCCATTCATCGGCGACCTCCAGGCGGTCTTCCCAGACGCCGAGATTCTCGTCACCGGTATTGAAGACCCGGATACCCGAGCACATTCGGCCAACGAATCGCTACATATTGAAGACTTCTTCAAGGCAACACTTTCGGAAGCTCTATTGCTTACGCATCTGGCCACTGAAGCGGACAACAGCTAAGGGCCTCGGACTACACTAGAGACAAAACAAGGTTTTCGATGGCAATAGAAATATCGCCTTCGATGACCGCAACAAGGCACACAGCATGCTGGATATCCGGCGTGCTGGGTATGGAGGTTTCTCATGACAACAGCTGCAGAGACTGCAAGCCATGAAGTCACTTTGACTGATGGTGCTGCCACTAAGGTTCGTGAACTGCTTCAGCAGGAAGGCCGCGATGATCTTCGACTACGGGTCGCTGTACAACCCGGTGGTTGTTCGGGTCTGATCTACCAGCTGTACTTCGACGAGCGTGTCCTCGACGGCGACGCCATCCGTGATTTCGATGGTGTCGAGCTGATCGTGGATCAGATGTCGGCTCCGTATCTTGCGGGATCGACCGTAGATTTCGAGGATTCCATCGAGAAGGTCGGCTTCACGATTGATAACCCGAACGCTGCGGGTTCATGCGCCTGCGGCGACTCGTTCCACTGACCAACATTAAGTGCATTCGGCGCGCCAACTGTGCGTCAGAGCGCAAAGAACGGTACTCTCTAAGGAGAGTAGGTGTGCCAGTTTCTCCACCGGCCGCCGCTTACCATCACGTCATCCGCATACACTCAAGAGGAAGGGCCGTCTGTGAGTTCGCAAGTTCGGACCAGCGGTCGCGTCAAGACTAAGGTCTTCGGCGGGATCCTTGCCGTTGGGGCACTAGCCCTCGCGGGATGCACCCCCGTGTCCAAGAATGGCTTCCTGCCCCTGGAAGATCTGGACACGACCAACCACACTCGCTCACTCGCGGAGCTGTGGAATCACTCCTGGATCGCCTCGTTGGTAATCGGTTTGATTACCTGGGGCTTGGCTCTGTGGTGCATCGTTGCCTACCGCCGCCGCAAGGGCGATACCGGTTATCCAAAGCAGCTGAGCTACTCGCTGCCACTCGAGGTCTTCTACACGGCGGTCCCGATCGCCATTATCATGACCTTCTTTACTTTCACCCACCGCACGCAGCAGAAGGTTGACACCCCAGTTGACTCTCCGCTGACCGTTAACGTCTACGGCAAGCAGTGGGCTTGGGACTTCAACTACGACTACGAAGGCGATCAGCGCTACGAGGTTACGACCCAGGTGCACGAGCCGGGCAAGGTCGTTGACGAGTCCAAGCTCCCGACGCTCTACCTCCCAGTTAACGTTCCGGTTCACTTCAAGTTGAACTCGCGTGACGTGATCCACTCGTTCTGGATTCCTGCATTCCTTCAGAAGATGGACATGATCCCAGGTAAGCAGAACCACATGTGGCTCACCCCGCAGAAGGAAGGCACCTACGCAGGTAAGTGTGCTGAGCTTTGCGGTGAATACCACTCCGAGATGATCTTCCAGGTCAAGGTTGTCTCCGAGGAAGAATTCAAGAACCAGCTCGCGAAGATGGAGAAGGGTAGCTTGAAGGAGGAGTACAACCGTCTTGAGGTTACTCCGACTAACGATCCTTCCTACCATCGTCTGACTGGCGAAGAAGAGCCAAGCCGAGAAGGGAAGTGATGACTCGTGGCAACTTTTGAATACTCGTCCAACGAGTCTCGCACCGTAAGTCAGCCGGTGGTGCCTAAGTCCAAGGGCCGCATCATCGTCGACTGGATTACGACGACTGACCACAAGAAGATCGGTTACCTTTACCTGATCTCCGCGTTTATTTTCTTCTGCATCGCCGGTGTCATGGCGTTGCTGATCCGTGCAGAGCTCTTCGAGCCAGGTATGCAGATCCTGCACACCAAGGAGCAGTACAACCAGCTGTTCACGATGCACGGTACCTTGATGCTGCTGATGTTTGGTACGCCGCTGTTCGCTGGCTTCGCCAACGTCCTCATGCCAGTACAGATTGGTGCACCGGATGTGGCCTTCCCACGTCTGAACGCGCTGGCTTTCTGGTTCTTCCTGTTCGGCTCGCTCATCGCGATGTCTGGCTACATCACCCCTCAGGGTGCAGCATCCTTCGGTTGGTTCGGTTACGCCCCACTTGCTTCCTCGACCTTCAGCCCTGGTTTGGGCGCTGACCTCTGGGTCTTCGGTCTGGCACTTCAGGGTTTCGGTACCATCTTCGGTGCGGTGAACTTCATCACCACGATCATCACCTTGCGTGCACCGGGTATGACCATGTGGCGTATGTCCATCTTCTCCTGGAACACGCTGATTACCTCGATGCTGATCCTCATGGCGTTCCCACCGTTCGCAGCAGCACTGTTCGCCCTCGGCGCTGACCGCCGCTTGGGTGCCCAGATCTTCGATGCCTCCAATGGTGGCCCGGTTCTCTGGCAGCACCTGTTCTGGTTCTTCGGTCACCCAGAGGTCTACATTCTCGCGCTGCCGTTCTTCGGTGTTGTGTCTGAGATCTTCCCGGTCTTCTCCCGTAAGCCGATCTTCGGTTACAAGGGCCTCGTCTTTGCAACCATCGCGATTGCTGCCCTCTCGGTTGCGGTCTGGGCGCACCACATGTACGTGACTGGCTCCGTCATGCTTCCGTTCTTCGGTTTCATGACCATGCTGATCGCGGTACCAACCGGTGTGAAGTTCTTCAACTGGCTCGGCACTCTATGGCGAGGATCCATCACGTTTGAGACTCCAATGATCTGGAGCCTCGGCTTCCTCACGACCTTCCTCTTCGGTGGTCTGACCGGTATTACGTTGTCTTCGGCACCGCTGGACTTCCACGTTTCCGATACCTACTTCGTTGTGGCTCACTTCCACTACGTGATCTTCGGTACCGTCGTGTTCGCGATGTTCGCAGGCTTCTACTTCTGGTGGCCAAAGTGGACCGGCAAGATGCTCAACGAGCGCCTCGGCAAGATCCACTTCTGGCTCGTGTTCATCGGTTTCCACCTGACCTTCCTGGTTCAGCACTGGCTCGGCGTCATGGGTATGCCACGTCGCTACGCTGACTACCTGCATTCCGATGGCTTCACCGCCATGAACCAGGTATCCACGGTTGGTTCCATGATCCTCGCGATCTCGATGATTCCGTTCTTCTTGAACGTATTCATCACCCACCGCAACGGCCGCCGCGTACAGGTTGATGACCCGTGGGGCTTTGGCGCCTCGCTCGAGTGGGCAACGCCTTGCCCACTGCCACGTCACAACTTCTACTCGCTGCCACGTATCCGTTCCGAGCGTCCGGCACTGGACCTGCACCACCCAGAACTCGCTTCGGGTCGTGTAACGCCAACTGGCCCAGTGGCATCGGTCTTCGGTCCGGCTGACCAGGGAGATAAGTGATTAAGTTATGAAAATTAGTGGTTACTTTTTCTTAGCTGGTGTTCTGTTCTTCATTCCGATTGGAATCGTTTACGGTTTCATGACGAGCTTCGAGGAATGGGTAGGTTTCCCAGCACTGGTATTGCTTGGTCTGATGACCGGCATGATCGGCTACTACTTCAACAAGCATGCTAAGCTGTCCGACAACCTGCCGGAGGATGACACTGAGGGTGAGATCGCTGAGCGCGCTGGCATCTACGGTCAGTTCACTCCGTGGTCCTGGTGGCCACTGATGCTCGGGGCTGGCGTAGCCATCGGCTTCGCAGGCCTGGCCATCGGCTGGTGGGTTTTCTACCTCGGCCTAGGTGCTGTAGCAGTCGGCGTCCTCGGTTGGGCGTTCGAACTCAACCGAGGCTCCTACCGCCACTAAATACCAGCTGACATAGTTTGAAGGGGCTTCCGCACCACGGTGCGGAAGCCCCTTCAAACATTTAACGATCGAAAGTATCTTGTTGCCGATATAGTTGAAACGTAAGCCCTCGTCGTTTCTCATCTTCACGTGTCAGACCTTCCGCGGCAGGACGTTCCATGAAGAATCCGTCAGTTACCACCGAGAGCACTCACGACAATCCGGCAACGCAAGAACCACCGCCAACACAGGAACTACCGGCATCCTCAAAACCGTTGGCAACTCCCACAGAGCAGGCCGTCACCAACACGGATCTCATCCTGCAAGCACTCGTAGACGCTTGGAAACATCACCCGATGGGAGCGCAAGGGCCAGCCTCCCGGGGGCAACGCAGCAGGGAATCCTATAAACGTTCAGACGGCCTCACAGAGGCTTTGCGTGGCGTTCTGCTGCAGATACCGCCAGGAACGCGCTTACCGGGGGAGAGACCCTTAGCTGAGGCTTTAGAGGTATCCCGTACGACGCTGAGGAATGCTGTCGAAACGCTAGCCAGGGAAGGTTATGTTCGCGTTCAGCCGGGCAGGGGGACACGTTCAGCCCGGCCTACCTCCACGCCGCCCACGTATGGGCTACGCACCTTCGCTGAGGAGATGCGTTTACGGCACCGCACCCCAAGCGTTCGCTTGATCCGTCACGAGGTTGTGAAGGCGACGAATCTTCTTGCGCGAGAGCTTCGTCTTGAGCGGGGCGAGGAGATCCTGTACCTGCAGCGGCTGCACAGCGCCGATAGCGCACCTGTCGCGGTTGAAGAGATGTACGTTGCGTTGCGGCGCACTCCGGGCCTCTTAGAAGGGCCTCCCAGCGCTCGGATAGAGAAGCATCTGGATGAGCGTTGCGGCGTGTCGTTGAATCGTTCACTCGAACAGATTGAGGCTGTCACAGCAACGTTGATGCAGGAGCGGATGCTGAATCTGAGTTCCGGTGCAGCGCTTCTACAGATTGTGCGCCACCAGTTCTCAGGTGAGGATGTAGTGGTCTTTAGCGGTACGTTCTATAGGCCTGAGGCTTTCCCGATCAGGCTTGATCTCAGGCGCCAGTAGAGCTTTTACCTGCATGACTGCAGGTGGAGATGGCGGCCCTGCCAATGCTCTATCAGCCACCGATCGTGGCTAGCTATGATCAGTGTTCCCGGCCAGTCACGTAAGGCTCGTTCCAACGACTCGATGGTGTCGAGATCCAGATAGTTGGTTGGCTCATCCACGATCAGTGTTGACGGGTGGGCTGATATGGCAACAGCTATTTGCGCTCTGCGTTGGTTTCCGTCCGATAGCTCCGGGATTGGTGTAGACCACATTGCTGGGTGGATGACGCCCTTACCGAGCTGACCCACACCGTTGTGCCAAATACCAACGGTGAATCCGGGGTCGTTTTCCATTGGAAGTCGTTGCGGAACCATGGTCACAGGCTCCTCGCGGGTTATGATCCCTGACGAGATGACGCCCTGTGGCGGCTGAGCGGTGGCGATCCACTGCAGCAGTGTCGACTTCCCGGCGCCGTTATCGCCAGTAACAAGTAGATGTTCACCGGCAGCTAGGTCGAGGTCGCACGGTGCCAGCCGGTGCTCGACAGCAGCGTGCCGAATGCTGAGAGCTAGGCCTTCGTATGGCTCTGGAGTTGGGATGCTGAGTTCGAGTTGATAGTCGCGCGGCTTACGGACTTCCCGCTCTTCTAGTCGTTCTAGCTTGACGTCATCGTTGCGTGTGCGTTTGACGGATGTCGCGGCTGCGCGGTCGGCGAAGAACTTCTTTGCCTTACCCGTCGCGGTCTTGAGGCGTACCCCGCCGCGCGCGATCGTCATGCTCTCGTTGCGGTGCTCGCGTATCTGATGTTTATGCGCTTGTTGCTCGGCATGAATCTGACGATGTGATTGCCGTGCTTTTTCTTTCGCGTCGAGATACTGCGAGTAGTTGCCAGCATTACGGAACAGCCCGCCAGTAAGTTCGTGGCCTTCGGCTCTAGCGAGCTCTTGCCAAACCGTGATGTCCATGTCGTAGATGACAGTCGCAACGTTCTCAATGAACAGACGGTCGTGACTGCTTACAAGCACAGGGCCGGGCCACTTGGTGACCATCGCGGTGAGGAAGTCGATCGCTTCACGGTCCAGGTGGTTTGTCGGTTCATCGAGTATCAGCACGTCTGGTTGTAGCGTGAGCAGCGCAGCTAAGTGAAGGCGTGCACACTGACCGGGGGAGAGACTCGTGAGCAGACGTTCCGAGGAACCGGAAAGCACCCCTAGACCTAGGCCTTCAAGTGTTTCATCTAGGCGTGCTTCGAGTGACCAGACATCGTGTGCCGTCATCGCGGCCAAGAGCTGGTCATATTCGCGCTCGGTCCCAGAGTCGCCAGTAGCCAGCGATGCAGTGGTTTCTTCGAAGCGGTGGGACAGTTCGTGCAATGGTGCCAGCGCTGCCGCGAAATACTCCGCCACAGTACCGTTGAAGCCTTCTGCTTCGTGAATCGGTGGCTCGACAACTCCAGAAGCGATGTGACCGCTGTCTGGTTTGAGGCGCCCCAAGACGAGGTTCAGGAGAGTGGATTTGCCACAGCCATTGGGCCCCACAAGGAAGGCTCGTTCACCATCACTGACGTGGAGGGATACATCATCCAGAACCTGGTGTGAAGCATAGGCGAAAGAAATACTCTGAAGATTGATAGAAGGCACAGCGATCTCCGTAACATTGCAGGGCTTTAGCAACACAATGGGCACCTATAGCGTGCCGCCCGCTGCCAATAGAAGCGGGGTGGAGATCACTTGTTCATGGTTATGAATTATACACACCAGTTAAGTGGGACTCTTGGCTAGATGTACTAACCGGAGACATTGATTGAGCTGGGCGCTGGAAGCAGCCTAGGTGACGTTTGTTGCTACTAGTATGTACACTGGTGGCATGGATACAAGGACACGTCTCTTGGATGCCACTCAGGAACTGCTGTGGGAGCGGGGTTACGCGGCAACCAGCCCGAAGGACATATTGAGCCGAGCCGCCGCGGGCCAAGGCAGCATGTACCACCACTTCTCAGGCAAGCAGGACCTCGCAGTGGCCGCTCTGGAGGCCAGCGCGGCGGCCATGCGGGATGATGCGGATGCGTTGCTCCGTGGCGAGGGAACGGCCACGGAGCGTCTCGTCGCCTATCTCGAGCGTCAGCGCGACTCCCTCCGGGGCTGCCGCATGGGTCGCATGACTTATGACGCCGACGTGCTCTCTACGCCTGAGCTGCTTCAGCCGGTCTCTGCGACCTTGGCCTGGCTGGTCGAGACGATCGGGGCAGTCGTCAGCCAGGGGATCGACGCGGGTGAGTTCCCGTCCGAGATTGACGCCCACCAGTTGGCCTCGATGGTCGTGGCCACAGTGCAGGGCGGCTATGTCTTGGCTCGCGCCCAGCAAGATCCTGCAGAGTTCGACGCTGCCGTCCACGGCGCAACCACGCTCCTGCGTACTTGGAGTCGGCGATGACCTTTACTCCTGAGCACTTCACGGGTGCTGTCGAAGCCACGACCTTGGCGGCGCCTACTCGTGAGTCGACTCTGGCCGTGTACGCCGTCACGTCCGCAGCTGGAGCGCACACTCACTGGCACACCCATCCCAAAGGGCAGGGGCTGTATGTCACGGACGGCGTTGCCCTAGTCCACATTGAAGGGCAAGCGCCCCAGCACCTGGCCGAGGTCGAGTCCATCTGGATCAACGCCGGGCAGCGGCACTGGCATGGCGCTACACCTGAACGGGCCATGACCCATGCCGCCTACCAGCAAGCTGCCGATGACCTGTCGACCATCTGCTGGCAGGAGGCCGTCACTCCCACGACTTACTCGCACGCCACCAAGGTGAACCGCTGATGTACGCCATGCAGTACCAGATCACGTTGCCCACCGACTACGACATGCAGATTATCCGCGATCGCGTCACTCGCACGGGACATCTCATGGACGGTTACCACGGGCTGGAGTTCAAGGCCTACCTCATCCAGGAGAATGCCAAGGGTGCACCCCAGAATGCCTACGCGCCCTTCTACGTCTGGCGCGACATCGACGGAATGCGTCAGTTTTGCTGGGGCGAACCCGGCTACTCGGCCATCGTGCGCGACTTCGGCCGCTACCCGATCCACGACTGGACTGTCCACCAGTTTGTTGCCGGCCCGGCCGACTACTCCGCAGCCCGAAGCCTGACCGTCAAGACCGTGCCCCTCCCGGTTGGTGCCGCGCCCTCCCACTGCATCGAGGACATCACCGCGGACTTCCTCGCCACGACCACTGACTCCACCGTGGCCCGCGTCGCCGCCGTCGACGTCACGACCTGGACCGTCATCCTCGTCGAACTCTGCACCCGTGAAGCCGACGAGAGCTCCACCGATGTCGCCGCCTACGAGGTGCTGCACGTTTCCGCTACTGCCTGACTCACACACCTTCGAGCCGCCCCGCGGGGGCACTTGGCCTTCTTGGGCGGCATCTGCCACTCAGGGAGGCTTCATGTCTCATCCCAACGCCGCTCTCACGCCGCGCCACCGCTTGATCGTCGCCCAGCTCGTGGTCGACCAGGGCTGGCCGATAAGCGAGGTCGCCGCCAGGTTTCAGGTCTCTTGGCCCACTGTGAAGCGCTGGGCCGACCGCTACCTGGCGGGCCAGTCCATGCAGGACCGCTCCTCGCGGCCTCACCACTCGCCAAACAGGACCAACCCGAAGACGACGAAGCGCTGCATCCAGCTCCGCCTCCGATTGCGCGAGGGCCCGCTCCAGCTCGCGTGCCGGCTGGGGATCGCGCCGTCGACGGTCCACCGGATCCTGGTCGACGCGCACCTGAACCGGCTCACCCACGTTGACCGCGCCGCCAGGGAGCCAGTGCGCCGTTACGAGCACGACCATCCCGGGGCGATGCTGCACGTCGACGTGAAGAAGCTCGGCAACATCCCCGACGGCGGCGGCTGGCGCTACGTCGGCCGGCAACAAGGCGACCGCAACCGAGCCGCCACCCCGGACAAGCCCCGCAACAAGTACCGGGATCCGCTCATGGGCAAGGCCTACGTCCACACCGTCATCGACGACCACTCCCGCGTCGCCTATGCCGAGATCCATGACGACGAAACCGCCCTTACCGCCACCGCCGTCCTCGTCCGGGCCGTCGAGTGGTTCAACCAGCGCGGTGTCACCGTCGAGCGCGTCCTGTCCGACAACGGTGGCGCCTACCGCTCACACCTGTGGCGAGACACCTGCGCGGAGTTGGGCGTCCGGCACAAGCGGACCAGGCCGTATCGGCCGCAGACCAACGGGAAGATCGAACGTTTCCACCGCACCCTGGCCGACGGCTGGGCCTACGCCCGCTGTTACACCTCCGAAGCTGAGCGGCGAGGGGAGCTTGACGGCTGGCTGCACTACTACAACCATCACCGGCCCCACACGGCCTGCGGCAACCAGTCACCCTTCTCACGATTGACCAACGTCCCCGGCCAGTACAGCTACAAGGATGCTGTCGAAAGAACCCGGGTAACGCAAAAGGGTGGGTCCGAAACTTTCGTTTCGAGCCCACCCTCAGCTGTTGTGTGGAGTGAAGCTTACTTCTCTACCGAACGGTGATCAGATCCTTCGATCTCATCGTGGTGTTCGTGAGCTGCTTCGAGTTCTGCCGGGGTGACCGGTGCAACACGGTCCTCGAGGAAGAACTTGGCCCACTTGGCGCGGCGGCGCTCCTTCTTGGAGATCTTGCCGTCTTCATCCGGCTGGGCCGGGATGTAGGCAGGGGAGTTGTAGGAGACCAAGCGCCAACGGTCGTATTCGCTGAGCTCGTTGTGCTTCTCGTGGAAACCACCGTCTGGGCTCATCAGAACGATGCCGGATTCGCTACCGTGCAGGACGGTCTCGCGGTCCTTACGCTGAAGCGCGATGCAGATTCGGCGGGTAATGATGAAACCGAGGATTGGGCCCAGGAAGAACAGGACACGCAACCAGTAGGTGACGTCGTTGAGCGAAACCTTGAAGTGCGTTGCTACGAGGTCAGAGGACGCTGCAGCCCACATGACGCAGTAGAAGATCACACCTGCAACACCAACGGCCGTACGGAACGGAGCGTTACGTGGACGGTCGAGGATGTGGTGCTCGCGGTTATCCTTGGTGATCCAGCGTTCGATCCATGGCCAGCCGAACATCAGCGCGAACAGGAACAGAGCCGGGCCAAGCGCTGGCAAGAGCACTGCGAATGCGAAGGTGTTGTCACCCCATGGGAGCGATACGACGCGCTCGAACGAGAAGTCGCCGAGCATACCTGGCATGAGACGCAACGCGCCGTCAACCCAACCGATGTACCAGTCAGGCTGAGTACCCGCGGAGACCGGCGATGGGTCGTATGGGCCGTAGTGCCAGATCGCGTTGATCTGGAAGACACCCGAGATGAATGCCAAGGCACCGAAGACGACGAAGAAGAAGCCGCCAGCCTTAGCTGCGTAGACAGGACCAACCGGGTAGCCGACCACGTTGTTGTTGGTGCGGCCCGGGCCAGGGTACTGGGTGTGCTTGTGAACGACGACCATCATCAAGTGGACAACAATCATCGCGAGGATCATCGCTGGAACCACGAGGATGTGCAGCACGTAGAGGCGAGGAATAATGTGCTCGCCTGGGAACTCGCCACCGAACAGGAACATCGAGATGTACGTGCCGACGATCGGGATGGCCTTGATAACGCCATCGATAATGCGCAGACCGTTACCGGAGAGCAGATCGTCTGGTAGCGAGTAGCCGGTGAAGCCAGCTGCGAGACCAAGGATCAACAGGACGCAACCGACAACCCAGTTGAGTTCACGTGGGCGACGGAAAGCGCCGGTGAAGAATACGCGCAACATGTGCACGGACATCGCTGCTACAAACAGCAGCGCAGACCAGTGGTGTAGCTGACGCATGAACAGGCCGCCACGCACATCGAAGGAAAGGTCCAACGCGGTGTGGTAGGCAGCGGACATTCCGATTCCCTGGAGACCAGGGTAGGAGCCATCGTAAGTGACGTGCGTCATCGACGGATCGAAGAAGAACGTCAGGAACGTACCGGACAGAAGGAGGATCACGAACGAGTAGAGGGCTACCTCACCGAACATGAACGACCAGTGGTCAGGGAAGACCTTGCGGCCGAACTCCTTGACGAGCGACTGAGCGCCCGTGCGGGTGTTCACAAAGTTGGCAATACGACCAGTTTTGGTCTTTGCCTCGTATTCAGTGACCGTATTAGTCATAGTGATCAACCACGCTCCCAGTAGCTCGGGCCAACAGGCTCCTGGAAGTCGCTACGCGCAACAAGGAAGCCTTCGTCGTCAACGGTGATTGGAAGCTGCGGCAGAGCGTGCGACGCTGGGCCGAAGACAACCTTGCACTCCTGCGTGAGGTCGAACGTCGACTGGTGGCATGGGCACAGCAAGTGGTGCGTGTGCTGCTCGTACAGTGCGATAGGGCAACCAACGTGGGTGCAAATCTTGGAGTATGCAACGATGCCGTTGACATGCCAGTCTTCACGACCAGGGGAGATGTGCATCCGGTCTTCAGACAGGCGCATGACAAGCACAACAGCCTTGGCTTTCTCATTGAGCTTGTCTTCCTTGAGCTCATTGAGGCCCTCAGGAATAACGTGCACTGCAGAACCGATCTGGATATCGGATGCCTTAATCGGCAGACCTGAAGGGTCACGAACGAGGCGGACACCTTCGTGCCACATAGTGTGACGCAGAGAGTCAACCATCTGGTTCGCGGTCTTCTTGGTGCGATCAAGGTCGCGGAACATGAAGATTGCTGGAAGCGGCGCGATAGCAGCTGCGCCGATGAGCGTGCCGGTGAGGACCTTACGGCGGCTCATGCCGGACTCTTCGATGATCTCCTCGATCATCTGCTGAGCTTCAGCTCGGCCAGCCTCAGGAGCGATCTCGTGGCGCTCTTCAACAACTTCATGGTCTGGCATCAGGGACTTAGCCCAGTGGATGACGCCAAGACCGATACCGAGCATCGCGAATGCGGTACCCAGACCGATCAGCGTGTTCTGCAAGCGCAGCTTGGTGCCGATTTCGATGCCGGTGTGGCCGACTCCGAAGTAACCGAAGAAGAACAGGATTGTTCCCAAGATGGAGATCAGGAACAAGACGAAGACTTGACGAGAAGCGCGCTTCTCGGCCTTCGGATCTACGTCGGTGATACGCGGGGTGTGCGGCGGTAGACCGGGGTTCTGGAACTCCTTAGGAGTTCCCCCCTGACCGACCGGATCGACGGCACCCGACGTGTGCGGGTTGCCGTGACGTTCGTCGCTCATAGTGGCTTACTACCTTCTCTTAGATGTGCAAGTGGAGATGACATGATGCGTCCCCAACATTAGTTGGGGAGCACGTGGATCATTAGGCGCGACGCGACGTGATCCAGATGGTGAACGAAATGATCAGGGCGAGACCTGCAGTCCAGATGAACAGACCTTCAGCCACCGGACCCAAACCACCGAGCGGGAAGCCGCCTGGGTTGCCCTCGTTCTCAAGCATCTTGAGGTAGCCGAGAACCTGGCGCTTCTGGTCAGGTGGCAGGTTGGTGTCGTTGAAGACTGGCATGTTCTGAGGACCAGTGACCATGGCCTCATAGATGTGCTTTTCAGAAACACCGTGAATGGTTGGCGCGAACTTACCACGGGTCAGAGCACCACCAGATGCACCGGCGTTGTGGCACATAGCGCAGTTAACGCGGAAGATCGTGCCGCCGTCAGCGATCTCTTCTGGAGTCAGGTTGGAGTGATCCAGGGTCTCCTTGGATGGGACAGCTGGTCCTGCACCAAGGGATGCAACATATGCCGCAAGGTCAGCGGTCTGCTGCTCGGAGAACTGCTTCGGTTTGATCTGAGCCTGTGGGCCCTGCATCTGCATAGGCATGCGGCCGGTACCGACCTGGAAGTCAACCGATGCAGCGCCAACACCAATCAGGCTTGGGCCAGCAGGGGAGCCTTCAGCGTTAGCACCGTGGCAGGTTGCGCAGTTGGCGGAGAAAAGCTTGCTGCCGTTTTCTACGTCGCCCTCGGCGGTTGCCTGAGCTTCAGCATTGGCGGAAGTTACGGAACCGGCAACTGTATATACGCCACCAGTCACAACCAAGCCGAGCACAAGCAGGGCGAGGAGTGCTAGCGGGGAGCGCCGGCGCTGGGACAAAGCCTTCACGTGCGGATCCTCAATTCGGGTTTATGGGCAATGAAGTGATGACGGTGGGAGCCGTTGACTACTTCAGGATGTAAATGATGATGAACAGGGCCACCCACACTACGTCGACGAAGTGCCAGTAGTAGGAGACGACCATGGCAGAGGACGCTTCATGGGCACCGAAGTTGCGTGCCATGTAGGTACGTCCAATGACGATCAGGAAGGCAATCAGACCGCCGATCACATGCAGGCCGTGGAAGCCTGTGGTGATGAAGAATGCGGAACCGAAGGCCGAGGACGAGAACGTCACGCCTGCCTGTACCAATTCGGTGTATTCGAAGGCCTGGACGGCAACGAAGATGGCACCCATCAGGAACGAGAGGATGAACCATTCCGCCAGCCCCCACTTGCCGATCTCGAAGATGCCGCCGGTACGCCGCGGAACCGCAGGCTTACCGTGCGCTTCGACCTTGTTCACGCCGATCTGGCAGGTGAAGGACGAAAGCACAAGGATCGTCGAGTTGATCAAGGCAAGAGGGAAGGCCAAATGCTGGGTATCCGCTGCCCAGACGTCTGGCCTTGTGGCCTTGAGGGAGAAATACATGGCGAATAGAGCCGCGAAGAACATCAGTTCGGACGACAACCAAACGATGGTTCCGACGGCCACCATGTTGGGGCGGCGAGGAATGGCCTGCCCCTGCTTGCTGAGTGATGAAGTCGCAGTGGTCACAGACCCATTATCCCTATTTCGACCCGTTTTGCCCAACGGCACGCCGCCTCTGGTGTCGTACATCCCCTATTAACCGCTTGCTCTCGGGGTTCTCGTGGTTACGAAACAAACAACCAGGCAAGGCGGTGTCCGTCTCAGAGAATCCGAGTTCTGTGTGAGGAAAAGAGTTACGTGCTTAGCGTCACGTTCACCGATTGTTTCGCTTCGACCTTGTAACCTGGCCACGTGACGATGACTAGTGAAGTTTTTACCTGGCCCCAGATCCTCGCGCCTCTTATGGAGGGGCGTGACATCACGACAAGTCAAGCAGCGTGGGCGATGCGTGAGATTATGCAGGGATCTGCAACCGATGCGCAGGTTGCCGGCTTCCTCATCGCGTTGCGCACCAAGGGGGAGACTGTCGATGAGTTCACTGGGCTTGTGGATTCGATGGTCGCCGCGGCCCGACCGCTCAACGTGGAGGGGGAGACCCTCGACATCGTAGGTACGGGCGGTGACCGCCAGAACACCGTCAACATTTCTACGATGGCCTCGCTTGTGTGCGCGGGTGCTGGCGCGCGTGTAGTGAAGCACGGTAACCGTGCAGCGTCCAGCTCGTCGGGCTCAGCTGACGTGATCGGGGCGCTTGGCGTTCGGCTGGATGTTCAGCCTGAGCATTTGCTTCCGGTTCTTGAAAAGGCTGGCCTCACGTTCTGTTTCGCGCAAGTTTTTCACCCCTCGATGCGGTTCGCGGCTCCAGCACGTGCACAACTAGGGGTGCCTACGGCTTTCAACTTCATGGGTCCTCTCACAAACCCGTCTGACCCGAGCGCTTCGGTTATTGGTTGCGCGATCGCCCCGATGGCTCCGATCATGGCTGGCGTTCTTGCCAAGCGAGGCAAGCGTGGCCTGGTTTTCCGTGGCGAGGATGGCCTTGACGAGTTCACGACCACCACTTCAAACAAAGTATGGGAGGTCCGTGACTGCGAGGTTGCAACGTTTGAATTCGATGCTCAAGACATCGGTGTTCCACGAGCTACCTTGGATGATCTGCGCGGAGCTGACGCCGAACACAACGCACAGGTGGTTCGCGACGTTTTGGCGGGGGAGAAGGGGCCTATCAGGGATGCGGTCCTGCTCAACGCAGCCGCTGCGTTGGTCGCCTTTGACAAGGAAGCCTCAGGCTCTTTCAAGGACCGAATTGCCGCGAAGTACGCAGTAGCCGAGCAATCGATTGATTCGGGTGCCGCTCAGAAGGTTCTCGAAGCCTGGGTTGCCGCGACACAAGAGGCATAAAGAGGAAATCCTTAAACGCGTGAGGCGTACCTAGTCTGGCCAACGGCTAGATACGCCTCACGCGTATATAGGGATCTATTATTCGAGGCCCAGCGAGAACGCTGCCTCAAGATCGTGTTGAGAGAAGGCTCGGAACGCGATGTTGGTGGTCGTGGAGACCACACCTTCGACCTTATTGAGATGGTTTGGGATAACCTCAGCGAGGTCTTCGTGATTCATGACACGCACGATAGCGATGAGGTCCCATTCACCGCCAGCAACCGAGTACACCTCAGCCACTCCATCGAGCTCTGAAATCTCCTGGGCGGTCTCCGGGATCCGTTCGGCCTCAACATCGATCATCACAAAAGCGGTAATCATGACTCTCCTTATACGTGGCAACTTATTCAGGGCATCTAGACAGGGCAACCTAGACAGGACCTATAGGACTCGCAGACCACTGTACGCGCGGGGGAGTCACACAACCTATATGCCCATACATTTTTAGACAAACATCAACACTGAAGTGGCACACCTATGGTGTTCAGACGCGGTGGCGCATGAAGAGGCCGCTGATCATGCGGCGGCCAATCAAGAACAGGAACAGCACACCGGCTGTCACGAGAATGAACGGCAGTGCTGCAGTGGCTCCGCCGACGATCCGTAGCAGAACGCCAATCACGACGACCAACGCCCAATAGATGAAACCGTGCGGCCAGATCTTCCAGTAGGTTTGCCATCCGCGGGTCACTGCGAATGCGATCAGGACCGCAACCATGAACGGCCACGCGACCTGGAAGATCCCGCCGGCGCTGAGTTCTTCATTATGAGAGCTACGCCCTGTGGTTGCGAAGACAAGCATGAGGGCGAGATCGACGATGAGCCACAGGATCCACACGAAACGTTGCATACACATCAGTCTATGCCGGGCAGAGCCCGGTGGGGCGTGGGCACCACAACATTACTTGACATAATGTAGATTATCGGCGCTTTTTATATAGGTGCCGCGACGACGCCGCAATACAGTCCATCCAGTCCATACAGCCCATCGTGAACCATTTCCCAGTGCGATAATGATACACATGTCCTCTGAGTCAAACAATCACTCCAGCACCCACTCCAACGAGCCCCAAGCTGACACCCCAGAACGCGCGCCGTTTTCTTCAGAGCCTCTGCCGCTTGTGCATGTTGGCGACCCTGTCTTGCGTCAGGTCTGCGATGACTGGGATGGATCTGATACGCCTGAGTTACGCGAACTCGTTGAACGCATGGTCGCCACAATGCACGACGCGCCGGGCGTCGGCGTTGCCGCACCCCAGGTCGGCGTGAATCTTCGCTTGGCGGTTCTCGAGGATCTCTACGAAATACCGGCTAGCTTCGCCGAGGCACGTGAACGGGAAAAGCTCGAGCTCATGGTCGTACTCAATCCGTCCTATGAACCGATCGGTGATCGAACGGCTACGCATTACGAGGGTTGCCTTTCGATGCCAGGCTATACGGCTGCAGTCGAGCGCCCTGCTGACATCCGCGCAACATGGCAAGACCTTGACGGGAATCTACACATCCGCGATCTTTCAGGTTGGCAGGCTCGCATCTTCCAGCATGAGACCGACCACTTGGCCGGCATCATCTATATCGACAAAGCCCACATCCGTAGCATCTGCACCGATGAGAACTACGCGGGGCTGTGGGCCGAGCCGACACCTCATGAAGTCCGCGAGGCGTTGCAGTTTTGAGTCGCCCTTCACCGCACCTCTCCCCTGCTGACAACAACGCTAGCATAACAATGCATGATACAAAAGAGGTCGCCCCTCAAGATTCACACGGATTTTCGTGGACCTTGACCTGCCCTGTATGTGGCATCGAGCCCTCGCCATTGACCATCGAGTACAAGGGCAATAGGAAGCCAGCTACCGCATCGTGTGCTTCAGGCCACCGCTTCGATGCCGCCCGCCAAGGACACATCAATCTACTGACCGGCCGCGGCACCTCGTTCACACCGGATAGCCGCGACATGGTGGCCTCACGCATTCAGTTCCTTGAAGCGGGGCACTACGAACCGATCGCGCGCACCATCCGGGAGGCCATAACAAAGCACACCAGCCTTGACCACACAAGCGATACGAAAGAGAGAGCGGATCATTGCTCCGCTCCCCTTGTGCTCGATGCCGGATGCGGCACAGGCTATTACCTCGCCCACGCAATCGCCGGGCTGGGCGCTGGCGCACGCGGCATCGGGTTCGACATTTCTCCCGCCGCAGCGCAGCGTGCCGCGCACATCGACAATGTTTTGGCCCTCGTGTGGGATGTGTGGCGCACTTGGCCTATCCCCACACATTCAGCCGATGCAATCCTCAATGTATTTGCTCCTCGCAACTGGGAGGAATTCGACCGAGCACTCAAACCATCCGGCGCGCTGATCGTGGTGACTCCCCTACCTGAGCATCTGGCTGAGATACGCGATCTCGCAGGCCTCTTAGCGATCCAAGAAGGAAAACAGGAACACCTGCTCGCTGATGCCGCTCGCCACGGTTTCCATCTTGTGGGCGAACACAGCCTCAAAGAAACGATGCTGCTAGAGCCTCAGGCGGTATCGGCTCTAGCGCACATGGGTCCAGCCGGGCATCATCACAGCCGCGATGAGATCCGTGCGCGCGTCGAAAGCGAATGGGACGGGCACGTTCCCGAAACGGCCCAGACCCATTCAGCCTTGCAGGTCACATGCAACGTCATGATCAGCGCTTTCAAGAAACAGTGAACATTCTTTTCAAACTGATCATTCTGCTCAAACAGTGAGCGTCCCCAGCGAACCAGCAGCCATGAGACCAGTGAAATCCACTAATTCCCTAACTCATGCGAAGATAGGGTCATGATGCATTGGATCATGGAAAACGGTTGGGCGTTTTGGCTCATCGTGATGCTCGTCATGCTCGGAATCGAGATGCTCTCGCTCGATTTATGGTTCGCGATGCTCGCAGGTGGGGCC
Organism: Arthrobacter sp. HMSC08H08; assembly: GCF_001807575.1. Classification (NCBI taxonomy): domain Bacteria; kingdom Bacillati; phylum Actinomycetota; class Actinomycetes; order Micrococcales; family Micrococcaceae; genus Arthrobacter; species Arthrobacter sp. HMSC08H08. The sequence goes on along the minus strand of NZ_KV789409.1, from coordinate 30,977 downwards.
CTCGCCGCTACCCTCACATCGCTGGCCGACGCTGAATTTTGGTTGCAGCTCATCGTGTTCAGTGTGGTTTCTTTGATCCTGATGACAACGTTGCGGCCCTTCGCGATGCGGATGTTGCGCAAACGAACCACAGACGCCCGCTCCAACGTTTCCCGGCTCATCAACAGTGAAGCCCTCGTCCTCGAACGAGTCACTAAGCAGACCGGGCTCATCCGCGTTGAAGGCGACGAATGGAGCGCCCGCACCAATCTTGCTCAAGGCATCGCACCAGGTGAATACGTCACGATTGACAGCATCCAGGGTGCAACCGCCTACATCTCCCCTGTCCGGACACACGAAAGCTAACCTATGTCATCAGTAGACTCCTCGGAGCCGTTCCTCTCCCCGGCGCTCGTTGTGGCGCTCGTGGTTGTGGTGATTGCGCTCATCGTTTTAGTCAAGTCCATCCACATCATCCCGCAGGCTCGTGAACGCATCGTTGAACGTTTGGGCCGTTACCACCGCACCGCGAAAGCGGGCCTGACCCTGGTGGTGCCGTTCATCGACCGTCTCGGCCCGGTCATCGACTTGCGTGAACAGGTTCAGACCTTCCCGCCGCAGCCGGTGATTACCGAAGATAACCTCGTGGTCAACATTGACACCGTTGTCTACTACCAAGTCACTAACGCGAAGGATGCCACCTACGAGATCGCGAACTATATTCGCGCCGTTGAGCAGCTGACCACCACGACGCTACGTAACGTGGTCGGCGGCATGAACCTTGAAGAAGCCCTGACTTCGCGTGACCGCATCAACGGTCAGCTGCGCGGTGTTCTCGATGAGGCGACCGGCCGCTGGGGTATCCGCGTATCCCGCGTTGAGCTCAAGGCGATTGATCCGCCGATGTCCATCCAGGACTCGATGGAAAAGCAGATGCGTGCTGAACGTGACCGCCGTGCCGCGATCCTCACCGCAGAAGGCGTCAAGCAGTCCCAGATTCTGACTGCTGAGGGTGAACGCCAGGCTCAGATCCTCAAGGCTGAGGGTGAAGCGAAGGCCGCTGTTTTGCGTGCACAAGGTGAAGCTGAAGCGATCCGCAACGTCTTCGAAGCGGTCCACACAGCTGACGCCTCTCCTAAGCTGCTGGCGTACCAGTACCTGCAGCAGCTACCAAAGATCGCCGAAGGTGAATCGAATAAGCTCTGGTTCATCCCGACCGATGTCACTGATGCGATGAAGGGCCTCGGCAATGCCTTCGGCAGCCCTGGCGCTTCATTCGGTAGCGCTTTCGCCTCCGATTCCTCCGAAGCCGGCGGCACGGCTGGAACGGACGCGAAGAACTAACCTGTCTGGTTCGCAGGGTGCACCATGATGTGCGGGAATAATTCCGCCGGCATCGTTGTTGCACCCTGCGAATCATTTTTCATTGGAATTAAACAACGACAAGCAAACACTGAGGAGAACGTGTGAGCGATCGCAGCCTACGCGGTATGCGTCTTGGATCTCAGTCGATGGAGTCTGAGGCAGGTGTCGAGCCTGCAGCTCGTCAGACCGTAACCTACGAGACTGAAGACGGCGAACGCATGGATGTCGTTTTCGCCATCGAAGCCGACGTCCCGACCGTTTGGTACACCAAGACCGGCAAGAAGGCTAAGCGGATTGACGGTGGCGAAGAGGAACCAACCAAGGAAAAACCGGTTCGAACCCACTGGGACATGCTGCTGGAGCGTCGCTCTTTCGACGAACTCGAAGTTATCCTCAAAGACCGCTTGAACCAGTTGCGTGAGGCCCGCGGAGAGAAGCCGAAGAAATAGGGCTCACCCGGCCGGCTGAACGCTAGAAGGCCGAGTACGTACACGTTGAGGGGCTGCACCGATGTTCTCGGTGCAGCCCCTCAACGTGTATGTTGGGCTGCTCAGCAGATTGACGCTTAGCCCTTGAACAAGCTAACGAGCTTTTTCGCTCGAGCCTTCAGGCCCCATCGAACAACGTTGAGCAACGCTTCGACGATGATGTTGCCGCTCATCTTCGATTCGCCCAGCTCACGGTCGATGAAGGTCACGGGAACCTCAACGATCTTGTGTCCAGCCAGTGCTATCTGGAAGGTCATGTCGATCTGGAAACCGTAGCCGACAGACTCAATCGAGCCGAGCAGCTCATCCGTGAGAATCTCCACCCTATATGCGCGCAAGCCAGCCGTGATGTCTTTCAAGTTCAGGCCCAAGAAGAAGCGGGAGACGAACGATCCGGCCTTCGAAAGCAGCTTGCGGGACGCCGGCCAGTTCTTGACCTCGCCCCCAGGAACCCAACGGGAACCAATCGCGGCATCCGCGCCGCGTTCGATCGCACGCAGCAAGCGAGGCAACTGCTCTGGCTGATGCGAGCCGTCAGCGTCCATCTCCACCAAGACGTCATAGCCGCGCTCTTTACCCCACCCGAAACCAGCGAGGTATGCGGCACCCAAGCCCTGCTTACCCGGACGGTGCAGAACGAAAACCTGCTCATCGTGCTCGGCGATCTCGTCAGCGAGCTTGCCGGTACCGTCAGGCGAGTTGTCATCGGCGATCAAAACGTCCACGTGTGGAACCGCGGCACGAACACGCTTAACGATGCTTTCGAGCGTCTCAATCTCGTTGTATGTAGGGATGATAGTCAATACACGCACAGTGTTTAGTCTAACCTTTCACGATCCTCATCCACGCTTAGGCGGCCGTTGCACAGCACTGACTGCGCAACGGCCCACACCATTATGGGTGCAAACCTTGAGCGTCCCATAGAATTTCGCCATGCCGCAGCGTCGCCCAGCACTCCGGCAGCTTCTCACCGTCAAGGTCCGGAAGCATCGGGGTCCGTGCCCGCGCATCCGTTGAGAAACTGGTTCGCGACTGATCAGCAGAACCGACCACGAGCTCGCTCGGTTCCCAGATCGCAAACGTGGCTGAAGCTCCCCAACGCAAGACGCCCGCCGTAGGGTCAGGACTATTCAAGGCGCGGTAGCCGGCGCGCGTATGAGCGAGGAATCCCGCGCGTGCAGGCAGAGTCTGTTGCGCATCGTGGTGATGCATCGCCGCACGAATCGCCTTCCACGGATGAGCCTGGGTCACCGGGGCATCCGAGCCGAACACGAGCGGAACCCCTGCCGCAGAGAGCGAGCCGAACGGGTTCATACCGCCAGCCCGCTCGACGCCTAGGCGGGCCTCATACATGTCGCCTGTATGACCCCACAACTCATCGAAGCGCGGCTGAACACTCGCGGTGAGGCCGTAGTCCAGCATCGTCTCAATGTGTGCAGCATCCAGCATTTCAGCATGTTCGATGCGGTGCCGTTGCTGCCGGATCGCACGGGCACCCACCACATCAGCGGCGAGCCGATACCCTTCCAGGAGCGCGTCCAGCGCCGCATCGCCGATCGCGTGGAAGCCTGTCGAGACGCCCGCGGTAACGCACGCGATCACGTGCGCCGCTACCTGCCGAGGGGTTAGCAGCAACTGCCCCTTCTCCCCCGGCGCGTCCGCATAATCCTGGCGAAGCGCCGCGGTATAGGCGCCAATCGAACCATCCATCGACAAATCCCCGCCGATGCCAGCTAAACGCCTGTAACGGCTGTTGGAGCTGAAAGACGCCACGAGCTCGCGCGCCTGCTCTTCAGTCTCGACAAGCTGCGCCCAGAACGCATCCACCGAAGGGAAAGCCCGAGCCTCTTGTTCGCACGTTGCCAGAAGAACCTCGAGGTCACGCCCGCCCGAAACGTGCGGTGCCGCCATCTCCGTCACCAGCGCATGCCCCGTCTGAGCGAAACTGCTCAAAGCTCTCCGTTGCCAATCACGCAGTTCATCATCGCTAGCTGTGAGCGCCCAGTCTCGCAACGCATGATGCTCTTGTTCACTCATCCACGCACCATCAAGCTCACCCGATGGAACGTCCAGGCCAGCCGCGGTGAGTGCCGCACTCGAGGCCAGAGCCGTGTGCAAGTCTCGACGCAGAATATAGGCCGGGCGGGACCCCACCGCACGGTCCAGTTCCGCTACGGTCGGCAAAGCTGCCCCGTCCGCTACTCCAGCGTCACCTTCACAAGCCGCCTCATCCCACAGCGTCTCATCCCAACCGGACGCCAAAACACGCTGTTTCTCGCCCAAGCCGGCCGCGTAGCGGGACAATTCATCCAGAAACTCAGTCTTGGAGCGCACATGATCCAGCTGCAGAGTCGAAAGATGCCTGCCGGTCTCAGTGATATGAGCGTGAGAGTCCACGAAAGCCGGCGCGATGAGTGCGCCTTCAACATCAACGACCGTCATGGCATCAGAGATGATCGTCTTCGCAGCAGCGTGGGTACCCATCCACGCGATCGTTCCGTCCTCAACCAACATTGCAGTGGCGAACGGATCCTCCGGCGCATAAATCGCAGCGCCCACATACATGACCGGCTTAGTCATGCGTCTCCTTTTCTTCTAACGCTTCCTCGACCACCGAGGAGACCTCCACGATGCCTCGCGAGATCAGATCCGCCGCAGCCGCCGCACTCGCACACACATCCGGGGCAATCGCCTCGTTGCTAGCAACCTGACCTAAAAAGTCGATGGTCTGCTTAGCCCAACGTACAAAATCGCCGGCCTCAATCGGGGACGCAAAAAGCGCATCAGCAAGGTCCTCGCCCGTCGCCCAACTGTGCATCGGCTGAACAAGCGAACAATCCGGGGCGGGCGTCGGCTCGATGTGGTGCTTCTTCTCCAAGCGAGAAAGCTCCTCAGCGATGCTCACGGCTTCATCCCAGATCGGGCGAACACCGGTAGGCCACACGTGCGGAACCACATCCGCATCCCGTTTAGGCATGAACACGAACATCGTCGCAGCCGCGGCCATCGCCGCAGGGGAAAGACCAGAGAACAACCCCGTATTAGCTACCAGGCACGTCAACAGATCGCGCTCGCCGTACATCCGCAGCATCACAGTGCCCGCGTCAGTGACCCGCGCATCTTGGCCGCGTCCCTTGACGTAGCCGACCTCCTCCAAGACGTGCAGAACACGGTCGAAGGTTCGCGCGATCGAGTTGGTGCGTGCCTGAATCTCTCCGTGGAGGCGGTCTGTTTCTCTTTTGAGGCGCTGATAGCGCTCGGCCCAACGCGCATGCTGTTCACGGTCAGGGCACTGGTGGCACGGGTGGTCTTTGAGCTTGGCACGCAGTTCTTCGATGCGTTCGTTCGCATCCTGCTGACCCGGGAACGTGAAGCCCACAGTCCGCGGGCGGTGCTTGGGCGACCTGTTGGCCGCTGCGTTACGTGCCCGGCGAGCCAACTCGATGCGCTCCGTAGGGGAAGCTCCCTTAAAAGACTTAGGAACCTTGACCCGCGCCACAACCTCAACCGGAGCGTCGAGGTCATTGACGCTCAGGCGGCGGCTCGCCCCTTCCATCGTGACCACGAACGGACGCGGGTCGCGCAAGGACGGGCTGGGTTGGGTCACCACAACAACGCCAAGCCCGCGCCGGCCACCCACCTCAACGATGTCGCCGCGAACTAGCGATTCCAGCGACATCTCGATAGCGCTCTTGCGGGCACGGTTACGTCCCGAGGAAGCCGCTTTCTCCGCGGCAGAAAGCTCGGCACGAAGTTGCGCGTATTCCTTGAAATCACCCAAGTGACACTGCATGGCTTCCGCGTAGCCATCGAGGGATTCTTCACGCGAATCCAGCTGGCGGGCAAGCCCCACAACAGAAGCATCGGCCTGGTATTGAGCGAAAGACCGTTCAAGGACTTCACGCGCTTTCGGAGCCCCCAACCGGCGAACCAGGTTGAGGCTCATGTTGTAGGTTGGGCGGAAACTTGAATTCAGCGGATACGTGCGCTTCGAGGCAAGCCCGGCAACCTCGCCCGGCTCCATCCCTCGATGCCACGTCACTACCGCGTGCCCTTCAACATCGATTCCGCGGCGCCCGGCCCGTCCGGTGAGCTGGGTGTATTCCCCCGGGGTGATCGGGACATGTGTTTCGCCGTTGAACTTATCGAGCTTCTCCAACACCACTGAACGTGCGGGCATGTTGATACCCAGAGCAAGGGTTTCCGTCGCGTAAACGACCTTAACCACCCCGCGCACGAACAGGCGCTCCACGGCTTCCTTAAACACTGGAACCATGCCGGCGTGATGCGCGGCAATGCCTCGCAGCAAGCCCTCACGTAGCTGCCAATAGCCGAGCACATCGAGGTCTTCGGCAGGCAGATTCTGCGCTACTTCATCCAGCTCGGCACGGATGATCCTCTGTTCGTGTTGGTCCGTAAGCCTCAGACCCGCGTTGATGCACTGCTGGACAGCGAGATCGCATTGCTTCCGCGAGAAAATGAACACGATCGCTGGCAACAGGTGCGCTTTCTTCAGCGTCATCACCACGTCAGGCCGTTGGGCCTTTGCCGGAACGAGGTGATGTTCTTCATGCTGTTCATGCCCAATGCGAGCATGAGCGCTCCCCTCAGCACGGTGCGCCGAGTAGCTTTCCCCACGGCTATAACGCTGCGCATCTTCCTTGAACTCTTTAGAACGCTTAGCGCGCCCGCCTTGACGGCCACGCCCGCCACGACGGTTGCGGCCACGCCGCTCGCGCTCATTTCGACCATGTGAACGGCTACCTCGTGGCGCGCGCCAATCCCTCAAACCGCCACGGGAGTTTTGCTGCTGAGCAAGCCGCAGCAGGTGCGGATTCACCAGTTGGTCAACACCGGCGGTCTCCTCGAAGGAAACATCTTCAGCGAACAGATCCACCAGCTGCTTGCCCACCAGAACATGCTGACTGAGCGGGACTGGCCTGTGCTCGGTCACCACCACATCGGTGGCCCCGCGCACTGAGTTCAGCCACCCGCCGAACTCTTCAGCGTTGGAAACCGTAGCCGAAAGCGAAACCACCTGGACCCGTTGCGGCAAATGCAGAATAACCTCTTCCCACACCGCGCCCCGGTCTTTATCCGCCAGGTAGTGGACCTCGTCCATGACCACATATTCAAGTCCCTCGAGGGTTGTGGAGCCCGCATACAGCATGTTCCTGAGAACCTCGGTGGTCATCACAACTACCGGGGCCTCAGAGTTGATGCTCGTGTCCCCCGTCAGCAACCCGACGTTATGGGCGCCATACGTGTGGGCGAAGTCAGAGAACTTCTGGTTCGACAACGCCTTGATCGGGGTCGTATAGAACGCCTTAGTGCCGCGGGCCAGCGCCAAGTGCACCGCGAACTCACCTACGATGGTCTTACCGGCGCCTGTCGGAGCGGCAACCAGGATATCGCGCCCGGCTTCAAGCGCGTCACAAGCCGTGAGCTGGAACTCATCCAAATCGAACGAGAATTGCGACGTGAACCGGCCGACCTCGTTCCGGTTACGGCGTTGCCTGGCTGCTGCTGCTTGGAAGCGCTCGGCGGGGCTGAGTCCCTCTACTTCAGATGACACGTCTTGTCCTCGATGCTTTCTTGACTCCTGCTGGGGTCGGTTGACGCGGTGGGCGGGTTTCCGCGGTGTCGTCTAAAGCTCATCACTTCCTTTGGGCGCCGATACAGCCCGAGCGGCCTCGACCTCGGTTGGTGCCGCTTCGCGGTTCTTGACCTCGCGTTTGGCCCGCCGCCGGTCCAGGATCCAACAGAACAGTGTGGCCGCGATGAACAGCACCAGCATGGGACCGGCGATGAAGAACATGCTCAACGCGTCACCACCGGGTGCGGCCACAGCTGAGAACACGGTGATCAGAAACACCGTGATCCGCCAATGCTTCAGAATCGACTTAGCAGGCAAAATCCCCACCAAGTTGAGCCCAACCATCCCGACCGGCAGAACCATCGCAATCCCGAACGCGAGAGTCAGGCGGGTCACGAACGGCAAGAAGTCCATGACCGGGATGATGTTGTCCGCCTGGTCAGGGGTTAGCGAGAGGAAGAACCGGAGCGCATGCGGGATCACATAGATGCCGAGCGCCACACCCATCAGAAACAGCGGGATCGCCGCCGCCATGAAGGAAACCGTGAGGCGCTTTTCCTTCCGTAACAGGCCAGGGACGATGAACGCCCAGATCTGCCAGATGAACATCGGTGCCGCCAAGACCATACCGATCCACAGGGCGACCCTGATCATGACATCGAGCGGGGCGATCGCCGAACCGAAGTTGATGGTTCCACCAAGATCGGAAACGAGCTCGATCATGAACGCCATGACTGGCTTATACAGGAAAAAGCCAACGATGGACGTGACCAGTAGCGTGATAACGCAAACAATGAGCCGGTTGCGGAACTCTTTAAAGTGCCGCTTTAAGGGCATGTGCCCGCCGGTGTTCTTCCGCCGAGTGCTCGACACCACTGAAGGTTTACTTGTTCTCTTCCCGAGCCTGCGGGGTGTCTACGATGCGGCCTTCAAGAGGCTCTTTGGGCTGGTTCTCAGCCGAGCTGGATTCCGCCTTGCCTTCCTTCTCGGAAGCCTTGGCAGCTTCTTCGTCCTTCTTCATCTGCCGCATCTCGGATTTGAAGATGCGGGTCGATTCACCCAGGCTGCGTGCGATGGTCGGCAACTTGGGCAGCGCGAACAGCACAAGAATGACGACGATGATGATCGCCCAGGCCATGGGTGACGGCGGATGCATAGTTGCTACTCCTTCAAGCGTTCGGTGAGACAACCCGCCAAACATGGGTTGTCATCTAACTTCTCTTATTCTAGTGCAGGGGTCTACCCAGGCAGGTGAGCAACGGCGGCGGTTGCGAGACCTCCGTGATTGCGAGACGCCCTGGTTCCGAGACGTCGGCACTCAGGCTTGGCGGAGTGTGGCTTGAGGTTTCGCCGTTGTGCCTGGGCATAGCCGGCATCGTTGGCGTTAGCGGACTGCGGTGTCCTCATCGACGTCGTGGATGTCTTCCCAACGGCGTGGCCGTCCTGTGGCCCACAGCATGTCGATGCGGCGCTTCCGGCGCGCTTCAACGCGATGATCGCGTTGGTTGGCTCGAGCCGCGCGCACCACGGCGGGGTCAGCAAAGGTGGCGTCCCAGCCGACGGGCGTTCCGTGGCGGCCTTCCGCGCTCAGCGAGGCGACCGGTTCAGCGTCAGTCTGTAACGCATCGGCGATCTTCTCACTTGCTTGAGACACATCAACGAGCGAAGCACGCACTTTACGCCATAAGTGCAGGGCGCCCCAGGCGAGCATCGCGATCAGCCCCAGGGAAAGTGCGAGCCATAACAAGGTCCACATGAACCAATTCACTTCTGCTCCTGATGGTTGGGGTTTGGATCGTGTGCCGGGATCTGCTTCAATGCGCGCATCCCGTCACGCCACGAATCAGTTCAGTGCCCACTGTACGGCACTTCCGTGAGCGATCGAGTAACCCCTCGAGCGCTAAGCTGACGTCGTGCCGCAATTGGGTCGGCGCGATGATGCGCATGTCCCCGCCTGCTGCAGCGACCGAACGCGCGACCCGTTCAGCACTGATCACCTCGATGCGGCCGATGAGTTCATGCTCGGTGCGCTTGGTTGCACTGGGACGGAACGCGGGCGCCATCCACTCTGCATTCGGTCCGAACGCGACCAGGGCGTCGATCCCTTCGCCCTGCTCTTGGGTACCGCGCGCTTGAACGCCGTACGGGTGTACCGGAGTGTGGGTCGCTTCGCGCTCAGTGATGTTCATATGCACGATGCGCTCCAACAGGAAGGTACGCTCGTCGCTTCGAAGATGGCACCACGCCCGCACATAGAGCTTGTCATCAACCCTGATCAGAGTGAGCGGATCGATGCTGCGTTCCGTGGTGGCGTCAAGGCCCGCATATTCGAGCTCAACGGTTCGCCGGTCTGCGATCACTTGGCCTAGTTTCTGGGCAAAACCTGCCGTTTCGTGGCCGGGTTCTCCTGCCTCGATGGCGACGACCTTATCGAAGGCGCCGAGCTGTTCGCGTGCTTGCATCAGTTTGTGCATCACAGTCTGCGCCGCTGCATGGACAGTGGGGGCAATGCCTGGGATCGAAACCAACAGTTGACAGCCCAAAAGTAATGCAGTGGCTTCTTGCAATGACACGTTGAGCGGGTACCTCAACGCATCACCTCCGGTGAGTTGAACGTTTCCGTTCTCGATGCTCAACGCAAAGTTCTCTTGAGATCCCGCTGCGTCTTCGGTCAGCTGCGCACCTAACTCAAGGGTTGCAACCCGTCGCTGGATTTCGCTGACGCTCACACCGAAGCGATGCGCCAGGTCTTCCAGGCCGGTGATCCCTTCGCCCTGGATCACAGCAACCAAGCTCACAACATCAGCCAGGACGTGATCTGTTGAAGGCCTTCCGCCTGCTGATATACGCACTCTCGGAGCCGCGGCATCAGCGCCTGTTGGGTCAGCATTCGCGGCAATGGCTGCCTCGACCAACGCTTCAACATCCTCGAGCGCTGCGCGTTCGGGCTGATCGGTTTCTGTCACATCAAGTTCCGGGACACCGATGTCAGCTTCCGCATCGACCACGGCAGCCCCGATAGCCGCGCATTCCCGCACCACATCGGGATAGACGCCCTGGATCTCGATGACCTCTACCCCACCACCGTGAGCCACGCTGCGGCCGCGAGCCTTCATCTCAGCTCCCGTACCTTCAGCAACAGCGATCAGCACCGTATGGCGAGGCTCACGCTCGCTCAACCTGCCGAGCTCTTGACGCATCGAAAACTTATCCGGGCGCCCATAGATCTCGTGGACCATTTCGGTTTTGCGTGCGTTGGCTTGCGCGACATGCCCTTGGACGCGGTCGAGCCTGAACATCCGTTCGCCCCCGCGTTCGATGTCCCCACCGAACATGTACCAACGGCCCGCTTTCTGCCCCACACCCCACGGCATGATTCTGCGTGAGGTCAGTTCACCGTTGGCCGCACGGTAATCGAACGCGACCGGATATTCGCATAAGGCTGCCAGGATCAACGCTTCAGCGGCCTCTGGCGGGTTGCTCAGCTCGACACGTGCTCCGAGCCCCGAGGTTTCCCTACCACTGAGGCGATCGGATGCACCACCAACGAGCCGAGCGGATGCTCGACGCGCGTGGGATCCCCAACTGCTACCCCCAACAGCGGCCGCGGCAAGAGAGGTCACAAGCCGTTCAGTCTCGCTCAAATGAAGCTCAGGTAGCCTGTGCGCGGGCAGGTCGATGCGGTAGCGCACCTCCCCTAAGCCGTCAGCTTCGAGCCTTTCCACAGTGAGTTCAAGCCCGAGCGCGCGCAGACGGCTCTTATCGCGTTCAAATGCACGTTCAAAAGCGGCGTCGCTGAGGCCGCGATACTCAGGGATACGTTCCCGGAGCATGGCTGCAGTGAGTCCTATGCGAGTCGAGGTAAGCACGCGCATGAGCCCCACGGCTTTCGCCGCAGGGCTCACGGGCTTAACGTTGCTTCTGCTCACTGTTGCTTCTTAGCTTCGTGCGCTAGATTCTCTCCGGGCTTCTAACACGCCTTTTCTAGCGCACTGCCAGAAGATCAACCACGAAGATGAGGGCTTCGTTAGGGCCGATCGCGGGAGGTGCTCCGTGTTCGCCGTATGCGAGGTTGGCTGGGATTTCGAGTCGGCGGCGCCCGCCAACCTTCATGCCGAGCAGGCCTTCGTCCCAACCCTGAATAACCTGACCGATGCCTGCGGTGAATTCGAGTGGCTGGCCACGGTTCCAGGACGCGTCGAACTCTTCTCCAGTGGAGAAAGCAACGCCGACGTAGTGGGTTGTCACGTGCGAGCCGCGTGCGACTTCCGAGCCGGTGCCTTCGATCTCATCGATGATTTTCAGCTCGGTTGGTACCTCGCTACCTGGGAAGTCGATTTCTGGTTTCTCGCGGTCGATATCAAAGTTCCGCTGTCCAAAAGACATACTGCTTTTCTCCTGCGTCTTGGAGGTCGGTGTTTAGGCTGTGAGGTCGATGTTTTGACTGGTTAGTCGTTGTCGGTTGCGTCCCGCTGGGTTTCAACCTTCTCGATGGTCACGAGGAACACGAGCGTGCCCTTTGGTGGGTTGCCGGTGTCCCCTGGGGATTCCTCGCCGTAGGCTTTATCCCCCGGGATCGTGAGCAATACCGTGGTGCCGGCCTTGAGGCCTTCGAGGCCTTCCGTCCAGCCTTGAATAACCTGGTTGAGCCCGAACGTGCTTGGTTCAGGTGCGTCGAAGTTACCGTCGAACTGTTTGGCATCGGACCATTTAGCGCCGGAGTAGCGCACCGTCAGCATGGATTCCTTGGTGGCCTTAGGCCCCTTGGTGCCTTCGTCGATGACGTCGACCTGGAGTTTCTTAGGTGCGTCAGATTCAGGGATGGTTACCGTGTAGGTGTCTTTCTTACCCTTGTCTAAGCTTGGCTTATCGCCCTTTTCCGAAGACTTCTTCCACTTCACTGACGGGTCTTTCGCATCCTCAACATGGATGACCCACAACTGCGGGCTGTCAACGCTAGGCGAGGTGATGAAGTAAGCGATGTCGGAGCCTACGGTCGCTTCTTTGAGACCGTCGTAGAGCCCTTCAACACCAACGAGTGCGTCCTTGTCGAGTGTGAGCGCTTGCGGCTGCTTGAAGCTACCCGGCTGCAGTTCCTTGCCCGTTTCTGCATCGAAGGTCGCCAGACGCAACTGGACGCTCTGACCGTCCTTAAGCTTGGCGCCATCACCCTTGTTGACGAGCTTGGCTGTGGCTTTTTCGCCCTTGAGCGGGTTCTTGAAGTCCGCTGCGACTTTGTCTTTGCCCTCATGGGTGATCTTCACGGAGTCCAAGTCAGCAGGTGCGCCAGTGTTTCCCTTGTCCGTGTCTTGTTCTGTTGTTTGAAGTTGACTATCTCCGGACGCCGAGCTAGCGGGTTCATCTTTGGAGCCCGAGCATGCGGCCAAAGACAGGGCCAGGGTGCCGACTAGGGTTGCAGTCGCTAGTTTGCGCACTGAAAACCTTCCTTCGCAGTATGAGCAGAGACGAGGGTGGATATTCGTGGGTTAACTCTACAGTCCACCTGGGACCATGTTTCGCGCGGGAAGTGAAGCGAAAACTGTGTCGATGTCGGTGGCGGTGTTCTCTACGCCACGCACGTGTTCGCCGGAGCCAAGCGATTCCCGGTTCAGAGGAAGTGCACCGATCAGCTCCGCCGCTGCCTGCGATGTCGCCTCAAGCGGGTCTGGCATGAGCACTTTCGTTTCGGCAGTATCTGTGAGCCGGAAGCTCATCCAATCAGCTTTATACCCCGCCCCGCACGTCTTAGCTGCAGCGATCAATGCACCGCGTGAGAATGCCCGTGTGGTGCGCGGTGGATTGGTACGTGCGTGTTCAACCGCATCGGGTGCTGTTATCCGCTCCAAGAGACCAGCGGCTTCCAGTTTTTCTTGCAACGAGGAACTACCCGGTTGGGCCAGCTCATGATAAGCGAGTTCGAGGCGGCGCATGGAGGCATGGCTCCAGTCCACTCCGCGGCGGGCAGCATTGCGTTCTAGGAGTCTGCGTTTAGCCTCAAAATCTAAAGTTGTGGCAACAGTGCTGAGGTCTTCGGCCTGCCACGCATCCAAGGTTCGGCGCCACAACGTCAGTGCGGTGGCCATCAGCGGGTCACGCTCCACAGCCCCACTTCGTTGAGCGTGAGCTGCGGCTTGTTCATAGAAATACTCCTGAACATCTACAGCGCTGAGCCGGCGGCCGTTGTCGAAGTTCACAAGCGTGTGCCCGTCCGCGTCATCAGACACGGCACGTAGCGCATCCACCGGATGCGCTATCTCACCAAGATCAGACCCGCCACCGGCCTCGAGCCAATCCAAAACAAGCCACGTCGAAGCGACCTTCAATAAGGTGGAAGCCTCAGACACATTGGTGTCGCCCACAATCACGTGCAGACGCCGGTGCTTAGCCGCATCCGCATGTGGTTCATCGCGGGTGTTGATCATCGGGCGGGAACGGGTCGAACCTGAGGAAACGGCCTCCCACATGTGCCGGGCGCGCGGAGAGAGCACATAGCGGGGTTTGTCATCGAACAAACGGATATGGCCTGAGCCGCATAGCAACGGGCGTGTTACCAAAAAAGGGATGAGCGTATGGGCCAGCCGGGCAGCAGCCAGCTTACGCGGGATCATATAGTTCTCGTGGCAGCCGAAAGCGTTACCGGCGGAGTCCACGTTATTACGCAACAGGTGCACGGTCCCTGGATGGGGTGAATCCTCCCAGGAGTCCTCGGCTATCTGTGCAAGCTGTTCCAGGGTCCGCGCCCCTGCACGGTCCTGTTCGAGCACCTCGCCCAGCATCGAGCATTCGGCGGTAGCAACCTCGGGGTGGGACCCGACATCCAGATAGAGCCGCGAACCGTTCGGTAGGAACACCGAGGTCGCTCGTCCCCATTCGATCACCGGCTGAAATAAATGCTTGGCAACCTCATCGACCTCAGGGGCACGCCCGCTACGAGCGCTGTAGGCAAGACCGTATTCGGTTTCCAAGCCCACAATCCGGTTCGCGGCAGGGTACGGCTGGCTCACTGCCCGCCCTTTTGCACGTAGCCGGAAACGAACTCGGAAGCGTTGCTTTCCAATAATCCGTCGATCTCATCGAGGATCGAATCCACGCCTGCGTCCTGACCCTGCGTGTTGATCTGCGGGGTGTCCGCGGTTTCGTTGCTCTGTTCCGCGGGTGATTCGCTCTGTTGGTTGATGCGTTCCTGGGCCATGTTCTACTCCCTACTTCCCTATGCCGTTTCAGTTCCCGGTGGTCTTTGCATGCCGGTTGCTGTGTGCCTCCATGCTACAAACCCGCCTGTTAGAGGGCGTGCGGGTCGCTCGCGCTCGCCGTGTGTGCGTTCATTGATGCGTTGATGGATGAACAGAATTCGCTCAAGCGGAATTCGTTCGGGGATGTGGCGCTGACTTCCTCGCAGGTGCCCGCCCACGGCACGGGCATGTCGATGCGTTCGATGGGGCCGTTGGTTTCGAAGGTCAGGCTCTCCCACGATGCGGCGTTCAGTTGGCTGCCGAATGTTGTCACGGCCTGGCCACGGGCCCACGCGCGTGTGTTGGCAGGTGGTGTGGTCATTGCCGTAACGATATCGGCTTCCGTAAGCACGGTTTCTGCTTTGCCGGCGCACTCAAGTGCCCACGCTAGGCCTTTACCTTCCCTCATGTCAGACCATTGCAGGTCGATGAGTTTGAGCTGGTCTGCTTCCCAGGCGTCCGGATCCTCAATGTCGAGCCCGCCACGAGCGGCGTAGGCCCGCAGTAGCGCGTATTTGCCGCGCCATTCAACTAACCGGTCAGCGACAGTGTCGTTAGCACGCAACGCATCGATCACCCGCCGCCATAGTGGCAACACCTCGCGCTCCGCTCCGGTAGCCTCGGCGTCGCTTGCGGCGTAGGCTTCTGCCGCTTCGAGATAGCTCTCCTGGATATCAAGCGCACTCACTCGCTGGCCATCAATCGTTGGCACCTGAACGTGCAATGCAGGGTCGTGGGAGAAAATTTTCACCGCGGCCACCGGATCAACAATCTCAACGCGCGGGCATCGGCCTGCTTCGATGAGACGCAAAACCCAGTTGGTTGCACCCATACGGAGGCGAGCGGAAACACCCCAACAATTCGCATCCCCCACAATCACGTGCAAGCGGCGAAAACGACTATGTTGAGCATGCGGCTCATCCCGCGTGTTCACCAGTGGGCGCCGCAGAGTGGTTTCCAACCCTACGCGCTGCTCAAAATAGTCGGCACGCTGGGAGACCTGAAAACCCGGTTTCTCACCGAACTGCCCCAACCCAACCCGGCCGGAGCCGCAGACGATATGCCGAGTAGCGAAGAACGGCAGCAGGCCTGACACGAGGGCATCGAACGGTAACGCACGCGGGGTCAGATAATTCTCGTGCGTTCCATACGAGGCACCCTTACCGTCCACATTGTTCTTGTGCAGAAGAATCTCGTGCCCGATGCGCCCGCTAGCGATCCGCGCCGCCGCGCCCGCCAGGCGGTCACCTGCCTGATCCCACACCGCGGCATCGTAGGAGTTCGTGGTCTCCGGGGAGGAATATTCGGGGTGAGCGTGATCAACATAGAAGCGGGCACCGTTACCCAAAACCGAGTTCATCAGAATCCTGCCCGCACCACCCTTAGCCGTAGCCCCTGCGGCAACTGAGGTCCCTTCATGGGTCAGCTGGGATTCGTGGGCGTCTGCGCGCCTCATCGAAAAGCCGCGGGCGTCATCAAGCGGCCGCTCATACAGGTAATCCCACGGGGCGGCAGCGCTTGCTGAGCCGAGCTGTTCGAGTGCCTCCCCCATCGCGGTCACTACCGCCGCGGAGAGCTGTGTTGGTGTCAGCCCGGAACCGGGGGCGATGACCCCGTATTCGGTCTCGGTGCCCATAATCCGTTCGCCGGGTGCCCGCCCTACTAGTCCGGCGGCTACTAAACCAACCGGGACGTGTTGTTGGATCGTACTCACGCGTGTGGTCTCTGCTTTTTGGTTCCTCACTGATCCCCTGCCGGTTCCGTTTCTTCGCCGTTTTCTTCACCGTTCTCTAGGCGGCGCACGCTCACGATGCGGGTTCGGGTTGGTGTGTTCAGCCCCAGGATGCGGGCCCATTCGTCCGGTGAGCCTTGCGTTGGCATGTGGCCGGAGTGCGTGAACTCGTCTTGGACCGCTGAACGCAGCGGGCCCGCGTCGAGGCCGGTCTCTCCGCCGTTGATCTCGCGTTTGATGGCGGCACGCTTTGCGCGGTCAACGATTGCTTTGACAACTGCGCCGGAGATCAGCTGGGCTCGGCCGATGTAGTGGGGTTGGCCGTCGGTATCGAGACATTCGAACAATGGAGCGTCAGCATCGAAGATTTCGTGTGCCACCACCTCACACAGATGCGCTGCCGCCGCCGCTGCATCGACGTGTTGGGTGAGCTCAGTCCGTGCGATTGGTGTGTCTTCGTTCAGGTAGCGCTGCAAAATATCGAGTGTCGCGGCGCGGTCGGGCCTCTCGATACGCACTTTGACGTCCAGGCGTCCAGGCCGCAACACCGCTGGGTCAAGCATGTCGGCGCGGTTGGTCGCGCCGATCACGAGCACATTCGATAGCTTCTCTACCCCATCGATCTCCGCGAGCAACTGCGGGACGATCGTGGTTTCAACGTCTGAGGACACGCCGGTGCCGCGGGTGCGGAAGAGCGCGTCCATCTCGTCAAAGAACACCACGACGGGGTGGCCGGCTGCCGCTTGATCGCGGGCTTGGTCGAAAATCAACCGGATGTGGCGTTCGGTTTCACCTACGAACTTGTCGAGCAGTTCGGGGCCTTTGACATTGAGGAAGTAAGCGGATGATCCGGTTTGTTCGCTCAAGGCATGGGCGACCGCTTGGGCGATCATCGTCTTGCCTGTCCCCGGAGGCCCGTAGAGCAAAACCCCGCGTGGGGCTTCAAGCCCGTAGGCCGCGAATTTCTCGCGGTGAATGAACGGCAGCTCGATCGCATCGCGAACCTGGGTGATCTGCTGATCCAGTCCGCCGATCATCTGGTAGGTCGTTTGTGGAACCTCGGCCAATTGCAGGCCTGACGTGCCTGAGTCCACCGTGACCGTGGAGAGGGCCATGTCCGTCTTCGGGTCAACGACCACGAGCTCACCGGCCCGGACTCCGCGGCGGGCCAGCTCGGTAGCCGCGCGGACTACGAGCCGTTCGCCTGTGCGGGTTGAAACGACAATCTTATCCGCGCCCAGAGTATCGGCCACGGTCATGACAGTCCCGGTTTCTCGCCGCCCAAGAACAGCCACGACTATGAGGGACTCGTTGACTAGAACATCCGCACCAGGAACTACATACTCATCTTCCAGCAGGGGTGAAATGCTGGTGCGCACGGTTCTTCCGGCGTGCAGGATGTCCACCCCGGCAGCTGCTGCCCCTGGGATTGTACGCGTGCGGTCCGTGATCGCTTCGTGGCGAGCCAGCACTACCGCGTGAGTCAGCGGGAAGTCCCCGTCCCGCTCCAGCGAAGCTCGTAAACCGTCGATTGCTTCGCGTGAGCGGCGCAACGCATCTACTAGCCGCGCGTTTTGTCGGCTCAGGTCCTCTGCCCTGCGCGATAACTCGACGTTGCGGCTACGCACGTCGGCGAGTTCGTTGGAAGAACTCTCCCTGGGTTCCGGCGAAGGTGGCGGTGTTGATGCTTGATCGCTCATGCATCCACCCTACGTGTTGCCCAGCAAAGCAAGCACGATGGTGAGTGTAGCTTCGGCAGTCGATGCGCCGTGCCGTGAAAGGATGCAGCCTAGTCTTCGGGCTGGGTGGCGTGGGTTCCGTTGACTTCGCTTCCGCTGCCTGCATCTGGAAGATCAGCGCCGGCGGCTCGGCCCATCGCTACCGCGTCGCGCGCTGAGCGGCGCAATTTCTTGGCTGAAAGACCCCGCTCCCCTAGCCCTTCGGCTGTCCAGGCTTCTGGGTCGTGATCGGCGGTCCAAGCGGAAACATCTTCAGCCGGGAAGGTCACGTCTTTGACGCGCCGAGACCCTGGAATGCCTACGGCCCCGTCAGCGAGCCGGCGGGTAGTCATCAGAAAACCGGTGTGGGCAACCATGCGGTGATCAGGCCGGACAGCCAAACCTTCAACGTGCCAGCCGCGCACCATCGATTCGAAAGCCTCAGGTTCGGTGAAACGGCCGTCGGAGCGGATCGCTTCGATCACGCGGGAAAGCTGCGTTACGGTCGCAACATAGTTAACCCATACCCCACCTGGAGCCAGAACGGTGGCTACCGCATCCAGGCATTCCCAAGGCGAGAGCATATCCAGCACCACGCGGTCCACACTGCCTGGCTTGTGCTCTTCGACCACACGATCCTGGAAGTCCCCCAAGGATAGTCGGAAAGAGGGCGGAACTTCACCGAACATCGCGGCGATGTTGCCGCGAGCGATATCCGCGAACTCTTCACGGCGCTCAAAGGAATGCACAAGGCCCGTATCGCCAACCGCACGCAACAAAGAAATCGTCAACGCGCCCGAACCGATGCCGGCTTCCACCACGCGCGCGCCCGGGTAGATGTCCCCCATCGTCACGATCTGGCCGGCGTCTTTCGGGTACACCACTGTCGCGCCGCGCGGCATCGACAAAACGAAATCTTTCAAAAGTGGACGCAACGCCTGATACCGAACACCTTCGGAGTTCTCGATGACGCTGCCTTCTGGTTGGCCGAGCAACTGATCGTGGAACAAAACACCAACGTGGGTGTGGAACTCCCCGCCCTCTTTGAGGGTCAGTGTGTGTACGCGGCGGCGCTCGTCTGTGACTTGCACCCTGTCGCCCACTTTGAACGGTCCGCGACGGTGCTGGGCACCTACAGCCACTATTTAAGTCCTTTCGCTCAGCGCCCTTCGAGCGCCTTGACAACGCTTTCGCGACGCACAGCACCAATGCATTGCTGCTGCGAGTCCACTACCAGCACCGTCCCCGTCTCAGAATCAAGTGCGGCACGAGCCAAAATATCACCATCTGATTCAGCGGAGACTACATGGGCGTCCATCGCGTCCATCACAACATGCATCACTGGCGTGCCTGCATACACAGCAGGAAGCATGTTCTGAAGCGGTTCCGGACGCACACGGTACAAGTGCGTTCCGTCTTGGCTTAGGACCAGGACAACGGTGTCGTCAAAGACCCCTGCCTCAACCGCATCGGCCACTGAAGCGTGAGG
Organism: Arthrobacter sp. HMSC08H08; assembly: GCF_001807575.1. Taxonomy (NCBI): domain Bacteria; kingdom Bacillati; phylum Actinomycetota; class Actinomycetes; order Micrococcales; family Micrococcaceae; genus Arthrobacter; species Arthrobacter sp. HMSC08H08. The sequence goes on along the minus strand of NZ_KV789409.1, from coordinate 11,378 downwards.
TGCGAGGCGCACGACGGGGCTGATCAACTGCCCGGCCTGCATTCCTTCGATCCGCAAACGGAAGTGTCCCAACCGAACTGACTTGACCGCTCCATCAAGCAACGGAACGATCATGACCAACAGCATCAGAAGCGTCACGAACTTGGTGTTGTGCTGGGCTTGCACCAAGAAGACGATGACGCTGACCCCGCCGGCCAAAGCGAGGATCCCGCCGATCCATCCGGCAACGATCGTGCCGATCGGCTGACGCCCGGCGATACCCCACACGATTGACTCAACTACCCTGCCGCCATCCAGGGGTAGGCCTGGCAAGAGGTTGAATACGCCGATCGCGAGGTTCGCGATGACCGTCATCATGATGAAGAACTTCAGCGGCCCATCGGGAAGTTGGGCTCCGAGCCAGATGGGAGAATAGATGATCGCGGCAAGGGCAAGGTTGGTGAGCGGCCCCACGATCGAGACGAAGAACGATTGCGACGCTTTTGGTTTCGTCGTATCGAAGCTCGTGTGCCCGCCCCACAGCGTGACTTCGATGCCCGTGGTTTTCCAACCGAGTGCCTTAGCGACGAGCGCGTGGGCGACCTCGTGGATGAGAACCGAGAACATGAGGGCGACTGTCTGTAGAAGCCCCAAGATGATCGCTACAGCGGTAGTGGTCCCTGGCAGCCAGTCTTGGACCACCACAACCACTGCGATGGGAAGGACTAAGGCTACGAAGAACCAGGATGTGGATAGTGAAACGGGTACGCCACCGATACTCCCGAGCGGGAGCGGACGGTTGTACCACGGCTGGGTGGCACCTTCGGTAGGCATGACTCATATCTTAGGTCCTAAAACGCGAACCGATTAATCGGTTGGTCTTTTCACTCGCCGAGAGGGTGACTAGGGTAACGAATAAATGCTTGAAGGTGAGGAGACTGAGCTCGTGAGCAGTGACCGTGAGAGCACTCAACCGCTCGAATCATTACCGTATGAGTCGGTGCCGTTTGATTCGGTCAAGGAGTGGGTGCGCGCCCAGCCAGTCTCGGGTTCGAGTACGGATAAGTTGCGTCCGGCTGTTTTGATCGCGGCTTTCGGTGGCTTTGAGAACGCTGGCCACGCCGCGACCAGCGCCGCGGAATGGATCCTTGAACATGTCGATTCAACCTTGGCGGCCAAGTTAGAACCTGAGGAATATTACGACTTCCTCGTCAATCGACCTTCACGTGTTGCAGGTGTCAACGGAAACCTTAAACTCGCTTGGCCTACTACGCGGTTGTATCGGTTCCGCACCCCTACCGGTTTGGACGTCGTGGTTGCTCTGGGCCCGGAACCTAACATGCGGTGGATCTCGTTTGTTGGTGAGGTTTTGATGCATGCCGAAGCCCTGAACGTTGTTATGGTCACGGCCTTGCACGCCACCGCTGAACAGATACCTCATTCAGCGAATGCCCAGGCGCGCTTGACCTCTGACTCTCGGGCTCTGCGTTCGCTGACCTCAGCGGATCGTTCGGTGGATGTGGGCCCTGCCGGCATTGTTTCGGTGCTTTCGGATACCGCGTGGGCGGCGGGTCTACCTGTTCTGGATGTGTGGGTTGATGTGCCGCGCTATGTTGCCGCGCTACAGGATCCGAAGGCCCAGATCGCTCTGATCGCGGCGCTCGATGAGCATTTCGGTTTGGATCTGCCAACCGATAGTTTGCGTGCGCACGCCGAAGAGTGGGAAGAGGCCCTCGATGCCGCGGCCGCTGAAGACCCGCGGCTGGCAACTCTCTTTTCGGAGCTTAAACAACAACATGCACAGACCGAACAGGAGACTCCGCAGGAGCGCATCGATGGGGAGGCCATTGCGGAAGAGCTCCGCCGCTACCTTTCTGGCCGCGACGACCTCACGTCCTAGAAAGTCCTAGTTCCCGGCAGGCTGCAGTTCGATACCCAGTAGAGCGTTGACGGCGTCTGCGACCAAGCGAGCGGCCGCATCGGAAGTAGCTGGCCCATCGTGCGTTGCCGCGGCCCATTCATCGAGTGCGGCCAAGGCAAGTGGCGCATCGAGGTCGTTGGCAAGTGCGGCCCGCACGCGAGCGAGCACGTCCTCGGCCTGCTGCTGGGTGCTGCGGCCCAGGGCGCTCTCCCACGTTGCGATGCGCTGGTCGGCGCGTTCCAGGTCTGCGTGTTCGAAAGACCAGTCGTCACGGTAGTGATGATCCAGGATAACCGCGCGGATCGCTCGTGGATCGCGCCCTTCGGAGGTCAGCTTTGAGACGAGCACAAGGTTGCCGAGCGACTTCGACATCTTGACCCCGTCAAGGCCAACCATGCCGGTGTGTGCGTAGTGTTCGGCAAGACGGTGACCGGAAACAGCGGCCGTATGGCCTGCAGAGAACTCGTGGTGCGGGAAGATGAGGTCGTTACCGCCGGCCTGGACGGTGAGCGGACCGTCGTTGAGGCGGGCCGCCATGACGGAACATTCGATGTGCCAGCCGGGCCGGCCGTCACCGAGGGTCCCGCCGTCCCAGGATGGTTCCCCTTCGCGGGCCACCCGCCACAACAGCGGATCCAACGGGTCGCGTTTACCTGGACGGTCCGGGTCGCCGCCACGTTCAGCGAAGAACTCGTTCATGGTTTCGGCGTCGTAGTGAGACACATCCCCGAGCCGCCATGCATCCGTTGCTGCAGCCGCGGAGTCGAAGTAGACATCCCCGTCTGGCTCACCGGCCGCACCGCGCACACGGTAGGCGACACCGTCGGCGAGCATCTTCTCAACGCCTTCAACAACCCACGGGATCGCGGCAACCGCGCCCATGTAGTGCTGCGGTGGGATGACCCGTAGCGCCTCCATGTCGCCGCGGAACAGGTTGGTCTGGTCTTCAGCGAGCCATTCCCAATCCACGCCGGTATCGTTGGCCCGCTCCAGGAGCGGGTCGTCGATGTCGGTCACGTTTTGAATGTAGTTCACTTCAAGGCCAGCATCGAGCCACTGCCGGATCAGCAGGTCAAAGGTCACATACGTTGAGGCGTGCCCTAAGTGTGTGGCGTCATAAGGGGTGATACCGCACACGTAGATGGATGCACGATCGTTCGTCTTGACCTCTTCGATCTTTCCTGTCGAGGTATCGAACAACCGCATCGCTGGTGGTTGTCCGGGGACCTGAGGAACGTGTGGTCGTGGCCAAGACTGCACGGGCTCTCCTTACGTTACGGGGTGGAACGCGGGCATAACACTTATCATTCGAGGCTACCGTGTGGCTCGCCCGTTTAGACCGTTGGGTCGATGAGGTTAAGACCGAGCAGGACGAACAGGATGAAGCCCAGCGCGATGCGGTACCACACGAACAGGCGGAACGAGTGGGTTGAGATGTAGCGCAGCAGCCATCCGATCACTACGAAACCGACGATGAACGCGATGACGGTCGCCAACGCGGTGGGGCCTGCACCGTATGGGCCGTCGAAACCGTCTTTAAGTGCTTTCGCGAGTTTGTAGCCGCCGGAGATCATGACCGCGGGGATCGCTAGCAGGAATGAGTAGCGGGTAGCGGCTTCACGCGAATAGCCGAGGGCCAAACCACCCGTGATGGTTCCGCCTGAACGGGATACGCCAGGGATCAACGCGAGCGCTTGGAAGAAACCATAGAGAATACCGTGTTTGACGGTGAGGTCTTGTAGCTGTCGGCGTTGTTTACCCAAGGAGTCCGCGGCCGCGAGCAAGAGGCCGAAGAACACGAGCATGAACGCCACGATCCACAGACTGCGGAAGGTTGTGTCGATCTGTTCTTCCAGTAGCAGACCGAGCACGCCGATCGGGATCGAACCGATGATGATCAGCCAACCCATACGCGCGTCGGGGTCATTGCGCGGCATCTTCCCCACGAGCGCTAGGCACCAGTGCTTGATGATCCGCGCGATGTCTCGCCAGAAGAACAGCAAGACCGCGGTCTCGGTGCCTAGCTGGGTGATCGCGGTGAATGCCGCGCCAGGGTCAGACCCGCCAGGCAGGAAAGACCCCGTGATGCGCAAGTGCGCGGATGAAGAGATCGGAAGAAACTCAGTCAGCCCTTGAACGAGGCCGAGGATCGCTGCGTATAACCATTCCACCACTGCAGGGTATCGTGCCGAGCGGACACAACCTAGCTGTTAGTGGTGTGTTCCACCGGACCAACCAGCCAGTTAGCCACAGATTCCATCGCCGATGGGCGTTGCGACGGATGGTGCATACCTGCCGCAACGTCGCGGTAAAGACGCGAGATCTCTGAGGTGCGCGTGAACCCGGCTCCACCAGAGAGTGCTCGGGCGGTCTCGATGTGGGCTTGGGCGGTGTCGGTAGCCATCGTGCGCAATGTCACCCACCGTGCGACTGTTGCCGGGCTCGGGTTGAGTCCAGCATCCAGTTCGTTGACGACTGATTCGACCACTGCATCGAGCGCGATCTGTTTCATGCCGGCCTCCGCGATAAGCGTACGTGGCGCCGGTTGTTGTGAGAGCGCCAGCCCGGTTGAGCGGGATGTGCGTTCATTCGCGCTCGTGCGTGCGAGCTCGAGCGCGCGGTCTGCGATGCCGACGTACACCGAACCGGTGAGGGTCAGGAAGGAGGCGAAGATCGCCGCAACCAGCGGCTCGGTGGCATCCCACGGCTCAAAACGGGTGTGGATGGTCTCTTCTTTCATCCATGCGTCGGTGAGTTTGGTGGCAAATGATCCGGAAGCCCGCATGCCGAGTGCGTCCCATTCCCCGACTCGCTGCACGCCTTCCTGTGGTTCCACGAACCCGTAGAGCAGCTGGCCGTCATGTTTACCCATGACGCCCAGCCGCGTCCACGCCGGACCTAGGGAGGTGAAGACTTTCAGGCCGTTGAGGGTATAGCCGCCTTGCCCTGGGGTCGCTTGAGTGTAGGAGTCCAGCAGCACGGCGTCGTTGCCTGGTTCGGAGACCCCAAAGGCCAATAGTTCGCCTTCGGAAACCCACTGGCGCATGAACGCGAGCCGATCATCGCCCCAGGACCGCAGGATCTTGTCGACGCCGCACCACACCTGGTGCATGTTCACGGCCAGCGCGGTGGCAGGTGCCGCGGCTGCCAGCATCCTTTCGGCGCGCACCAGGTCTGCGAAGCTCCACCCTGCCCCGCCTTCTTCAACTGGCAACGTAGCGGTGAAGTAGCCGGCTTCTGCGAGGTCGCGCACATCCTGGGCCGCGAACTCGTTGTTCTGGTCGTATTCAGGTGCGCGCTCACGCAGGGTTTCTAGCAGGCCGGGAGTCAGGATTGCTGTGACTCGATCAGACACGGTGATGTCCTTTCCGTTCGTGGTAGGGGCTCTATGGGTTGTGGGCGCTAGTAGTCGAGGAGGAATTCGGAGAGTACGGCGCGGCCGAAAGTGATCGATTCGATGGGTACTCGTTCATCGATCCCGTGGAACATGCCGGTGAAGTCCAGTTCAGCGGGAAGTAGCAGTGGGGCGAAACCGTATCCGTTGATTCCGAGGTCGGCTAGAGCGTTGTTATCGGTTCCTGCGCCGAGCATGTATGGCAGTACGTGGCAGCCGGAGTCGTGGCGGTTCAGGGCCTCCCGCATCGCATCGAAGATGGGGGCATCGATCGGGGCGCTGACTGATGGCCTGTGGTGGTCGATGCTGTAGGTGACGTGTTCGCCTGCGAGTTCAGCGATGCGTTCAAGCGTGGATTCGTGTTTGCCCGGTAGCGTGCGCACATCGAGCCGCGCTTGGGCTTCTTGTGGGATGACGTTGTCTTTGTAGCCGGCTTTCAGGACGGTCGGGTTGCTTGTGGTCTGTAGTGTGTTCGCGATGAACTTCACGGTGGGCCCGAGGGCTTCTAGTTGCGGCTGGGGGTTGGCGGGGTCGAATTCTGTGCCGGTGATGTGCGCGATGCCTTCAAGTAGGGCGGTGGTGGCTTCGTTGTATTCGCGGGGCCAGTCATCGCCTGCGATGCGGGCGATAGCGGTGGCCAGGTGCACGATCGGGTTTTCGTGTGTTACGGCGGATCCGTGCCCGGCGCGCCCGTGGGCGGTGAGTGCGCCCCAGGCGCGGCCTTTCTCGGCGGTTTGGACGAGGTAGAGGCGTTCGCCGTTGATGGTGGTTGAGTAGCCTCCGACTTCGCTGATGGCTTCGGTTGCGCCAGCGAATACTTCTGGGTGGTTTTTGACCATCCATAGTGCACCGTATTCGCCTCCTGCTTCTTCGTCTGCGAAGAACGCGACGATGAGGTCTCTGCGTGGTTTGAGTCCGCGGCGTGCCATGTCTCGCACGGTGGTGAGGATCATCGCGTTCATGTTTTTCATGTCTACGGCTCCGCGGCCCCAGATCATGTCGTCTTTGATGACTGCTTCGAACGGGTTGACGGACCAGTCTTCGGGTTGGGCTGGTACGACGTCGAGGTGACCGTGCACTACGAGCGCGGGCAGGTCGGGTTCGCGGCCCTCGATACGGGCCACGACGCTGGCGCGTCCTGGCGCGGATTCGTACATTGTGGGTTCGAGGCCGACTTCCTGGAGCAGCTCCATGACGTATTCGGCTGCAGGACGTTCATTGGCGGCGTCTGGATAGCTGCCGAGGTTGGTGGTGTCGATGCGGATCAGGTCTCGGCAGATCCTCACTACTTCTTGATCCAGGGATTCCCGTGTACGGGCATCAGGGGCGTGTTCGCTGGAGTATCGCGGTTCGGGATTCTGAGGCGTGAGCACGGAGTCTGGCATGCTCTCAAGTCTAGAACCCTGAAGCGCCCTGGGAATGGTGCGCACTTCGGCTCGCGAAGGATTGAACTATGCCCGGGAGGTACTCCGGCGAGTTCAAGGGGAAGAAGCGGGTTGTTCTCTACAGGGACTGTGCATTACTTTCTTTTGCGGCGACGTCTACGTTCACGCCGCTTTCGTACGCGACCTTTCAGCCAGGCGATAGCAGTTGCCCATTCTTCTTTCTGTTTCTTCACCGCCCACTTAGGTAAGAACGGATAAGGAAGAGGGACACCGCCCGCCCCGAGAAAACCAATAAATCCAATAGCTATGCCAGCGTACATTGGCACCCCTACGAACCAGAACAGCACGAACTTCGGCATATCTAGCTGAGCGAGCAATAGCGCCGCCGAAACAGAACCTGCAGCGAGCCATCCATACGGAAATATATACAGGCTTCCAAGACTCCAGACTGAGTCATACCACGCATCAGATTTCGGTTTACGCACAACCTTGACATAGTAAATCCAATACAACACCGCACAAACCAGCAAGACACCCCAGAGTAGATTGTCTTCTGCAGACACTGTCCCTTACCTTCCCGGACTCATTTAGCTCTCCGCCAAGCCGGTTTTCGAATCACTGAGTGGCCTACTTTCTTCTGCGGGAACGCAGGCGGTCCCGCAATTTCTGCATGTACTCTTTGATATAACCTATGGTTCTAACCAAGTCCTCTTTCTGTTTCATCACCGCCCACTTGGGTAAGAACGGATAAGGAAGTGGGACACCGGCTAACCCGAGAAAAGCAATAGCCACACAAAGGATGACACCCCACGGGACCAACTTCAGGAGCCAATATCCCACAACCTTAGGCAAACCGAGCTGCACAAGCAGGAATGTAGCCGAGAGAGAACCAAACATGAGCGCAAGGTAGGGATATAGGTAAAAGCTAAAGACACTCCAGGGCGATTCCCACCACGACTCATTTTTCGGGTTACGTACAACCTTGACATAGTAAATCCAATACAATATCGCCCAAGTAAGCATGGCGACCCAGAATAGATTGTCCCCTAGAGACACTGTCCCCTACCTCCCCGGACTCATTTAGCTCTCCGCCAAGCCGGTTTTCGAATCAGCGAGGGGGCCACTTCCTCTTGCGGAGACGCCTACGTTCACGCCTAATTCGTGCCCGTACCTTTCGCCTGGCTCTGCTCCTCGCCCATTCCTCTCGACGCTGCTTCACAAACCACTTAGGCACCAACGGATAAGGAAGAGGAACACCGCCTGCCCCAAGAAGCCCAATAAAAGAAAGAGCTATGCTGGCGTACATTGGCACCCCTACGAACCAGAACAGCACGAACTTCGGTATATCCAGTTGACCGAGCAGTGCCGCCACCGAAATAAATCCGAGCATGAGCGAAACGTATGGATATAAATGCAAATGTCTCATGCACCAGCCGGAATATTCATACCGCCAGGAATTCTTCGGATGACGTACAGCCTTGACGTAGTAAATCCAATACAACACCGCCCAAGTAAGCATGGCAACCCATAGTAGATTGTCCTCTGTAGACACTGTCCCCCCCTACCTCCCCGAGCTCAGCTAGCCGCTGGTTCGGATTCGTCTTGCCAGACTTCTATGAGCCATTGAGGTGGAAGCAGAGCCACAGCGCGTTGAAGGATGTACCAGCCGGGTGCAGGGTGTAGCTGGTGCTCTTTACGCAACATGCGGCGCTCGGTGTCATAGAGCAGATATCCGTGTGGAGTATCAAGATAGATCACCACACCGGCCTCGTCACGATCACCTGCTTGATAGGTTCCTTCGACCACGATCATCTCGTATTGGCCATCCACCAGATCTTTGGCCATCTCAGGCTGAATGTGGTTCACGGAATCAGCGAGGGCTTTCACAGAGTCGGCGAGCTCAGAAGCCGGTAGATCATCAGGGATGAGAACAGTCAGGAAGTCTTTCTTCTTAATCACTCCATGCCCTGGCTCATAGTCTCGCCGGAAGTTACGCCGCCCTAAAACCATACTGTCAATCAAAAGCGTGAACCGGCTGTCACGATCTGCAGCCATCATCGTCACGATGCCATCAGTGTGATTCTCTACCGTAGAGATAACGCCTTCCGGGCCTGTCCACACGTGAGCAGCATTAACGGTGCCGTCGGCACGTCGACGCCCTACTTTCACCGCACCTAGCGTGGCGTGAAAGATCTTCCAGAACTGCTCATAGCCCGGTTCTGCTTCACCATTAGTCAACACACAAGTGCCGGTTACATCATGAAGTGTGGGACCATATCCTTCGTATTCACCACCAACCATGTACTGGTATTGTTCCCAGCTTAGAACGATTCTGGTTTCTTGTTCCTTGTGATTGTTCTCTACACTGCCCATTCGAATTCCTTCGCCCACATATATGCAACGTCTGCCCACGCGAAAAGTAGTGCCGCATGGAATGTCAACGCCACATTCATCTCAATACCGCCGCGTATCGCATTCCACTGATACAACACCACCGGTGTACCTTCCTCATTGCGGTAAGAAGCCACACGCAACACGGCCGCAGTATCATCCCCACCCAGAGTGTCCCAACCCAGGTGAATATTGCGGTATTCCGCCAGTTGGTCTGCTAACCCAGCATCCGTGGCGAGGATCTCGTTGTAATAGCCCTCATCCGTGGCGTGCCGCTGATCATAAGCCCTCTGGATGATCACGAAATTAGAACGAAACCCCTCAACACTCCAGAGTTCAGAAGGCCGTCCTTTATAGATGAACACCCCATTATCACTACCGGAGTCATCGACCTCCCAGTCCTCCGGGATAGGCAACCTGAACTTCGCATCAGGATGCTCCGGAATCTTAATCTCAACATCTGGAAAATCCATAAACAACGCCACCCTTCACGTTTCTCACCTTTACCTAAAATCCAGCCACCACACCAAAGCAGCAGCACAACAGGCCCCGCTAACCAGGCGAAAACGGGCCCAGTCAGAACAGATTCTTAAACCAGACCATTCCTTCTTTAAACCTGTCACCAACCCAACTGCCCACATTCCCTCCAACAACACCGCCGACGACACCGCCAATAACGGCACCGGCAGCAGTGCCCACGGGGCCGCCGAAGGAGCCGATTGCGGCGCCGAGAGCTGCACCCCCTTTGGCTCCAAGTGCAGCCCCACCGGCAGTTGCCCCAGCGGTTGCCCCCGCCCGCAACCCCTTCTCAACGTTGCCCATACTTGGGTATTTCCTGGAGTCTTCCTGCCAACTGCTCGCGAAGTTGACGCCACCAGCGAGCAAAACGGAGGAGCGACCAACCCACTTCGAGGCTGTAATGAGTTTGGCTTTCCGTTTGGCTTGATACTTGTTCGCTTTGCGGTTCTTTACTTCACTGACTCCGTAAATGGTTCGTCCTACCAGTAGACGTAGGAAGTCCCTAAAGCTCTCTGGCTTACGCGCGATGTTGCCAGGGTGCTTTCCCTTGATGAAACTGCTCGCAGTTCGTCTCCCGACTCTTACGAGGAGCGCTGGTTCCCATCCGGTCGTCCATTTAACGAGGCGCTCACCTAATTTGCTGCTTTTTGCAATCCACTGCAGCCACCCAGGTGCCCAATTATTTCGAACCTGAAGCGTGGTGTACTTCACCCCTGCAAAGGTCAACGCATTTTCAGTTCTACTCAACCCAAACGCGACGCTTTGCGTGATCCCACCAGCAACGCCCTCTAGATCATTCGCTCCGGTGAATTCATTCAACGTCTGTTGAAAGAAGTTCGAGTCTGCCCCGCCGTTGGCTTCATGTGCTTGCGGGGCCTTGTCTTGTGCATTCTTAGCTGATTTACCGTCAATGTTGATAGCTAGCAGGCTGTCACGGCATCGGTTCTGGACATCGTCCTTATCCTGCGCCAACACAGAAGCATCAGCTTCGATTTCCTTACGCAGACTCTCTTTCTCGTCACGCCCCGCGTCATCGTCATCATCAGGATTCATCGCCTCATAGTTACTGATTTTGTCCATGAGTGCTCTACGGCGTTGCATCAGGCCATCAAGATTAGTCGCATAGTCTCCCAGCACCCTCTTGATAGATTCGCCGGCGTCATCAAACTCACCGACCGTCTTTTCAGGGACCTTCATCGCCTCGACCACGGTAGGAGCCTCAGGCGCTACATACTGGCCTTGAATAGGACGCCACCGAGCATGCACGGTTTTCATGGCATCAGCTGCATCACCAAACCTCGAGCGCAAACCAGATACCCGTGTGCGGATCTCATCCGGATCATCAACCTCTACGACGTTGAAGCTCACTCACCTCACCCCGGCATGTCGATATTGCCTGGGACTGGGCACACGTTGGCAGTCATCTGCTGGTCCCCACCCCAATACAGCTTCAACGCATCACTCGTGGAGCCTGTTGCGGTACGGATCTTAGACATCACACCATCCGCGGTAGGCTCAACAGCACCCTCTTTAACAGCAACTAACGCCCCAGCAACAGCAGGAGAATGCTTCAACACCTCCTGCATACCATCCAACCCAGCTTTCACATCAGCGAAAGCATCATCCAGATCATCAGCGGCGCTGTTGGTTGCTGTAACAGTCTGCGTAGCGGCCGCGTGATGGATATCAAAGTGCATGTGTCACAACTTTCTGAAAGAACAGTCCATCTACCCCCCCCTTAGAAGAGGGGGCACACCCTTGGCTAGCCGATATTCGCTACAGCATTACG
>NZ_KV789408.1:88570-89704 GCF_001807575.1 Arthrobacter sp. HMSC08H08 | reverse complement strand
GCCTAGGAACAAAACCCGGGACACTTCACTCGTTCATGATCGGGTCATGGCTCGTAGCGATCACCGTGCTACCAGCTTCTGCTAGGTCACGAAACAGTCCGAACATCGTATGAGAGTTCTCAGTGTCCAATGCAGCTGATGGCTCATCAGCAAGCAGAACACGCCGCTCGCCGCTCAGCGCGCGTGCAATACCGACGCGCTGGCATTGGCCGCGAGAAAGCTCGGCTGGGTACCGGTCCAACAGCTCGCCTAAGCCCACGCGAGTCAACGAATCCCTAGCCATAGCTTCGGCATCACGCTGTGAAACACCCGCTGCAGACAACACGAGCATCACGTTCTCAGCAGCCGTCAACTCCTGAATCAACAGGTCATCCTGGTGCACAAAACCGACCACGTTACGCCGCAGATCTAGAACCTCCGCCTCACTGGCCTGACCTACATCTATACCAAGAACATCAATCCGGCCCTTATCCAGAGGGATCAAGCCAGCAATAGCACGCAAAAGGGTTGTTTTACCTGAACCGCTCTTACCCGCTAACCCAACAAATTCCCCGGCCGAAGCTTGAAGGTCAATACCTCGCAAAACGTGCGTGCGCTGAGCGCCGACACCCAAATATTTGTGAACATTCTCCACAGTCACAACAGTCATCATGCCTCGTTAAAAAAGCCGGGGTGCAGTTAGCTAACTGCACCCCGGAAACCGATAAAAACAGTTAGCAACCGCGATCCATCCGCCATGACGTAGCGGTATCATTAGCTACCCACCCGACATAGTTTTGAACCGAGTTTTGCCGCATGGTGTAACACCTACCTTTACCACCAGCATGCTCATACCAAGCAGCGTTCCGACTAGTGCGGTTTATCCATGAGCTCAACTTGTCATTCGCTCCGCTTGAGAGGTTCATAAGTTTAATTCCCGCTCGGCGAGATCCTAGAAGTCCTCCGTAGTCCCTATGTTCGAACAAGCAAACTAGATTGGCGCCGCAGTCTTTAGCTGCGGCTTGCGCGGGCTGAGCGAAACCGATTCCGGCTGCAACCACGGCTAGAGCGGCACAAAGCTTTTTCATCTTCATGACGTCATCCTTTTGAGCAAGGCCTCACGAGGAGGCAGTGACTTAGAAACACCTATGTGGT
>NZ_KV789408.1:0-88550 GCF_001807575.1 Arthrobacter sp. HMSC08H08 | reverse complement strand
TCAAACGCTACGCTTGCGCTTATGAGACCGTGACGAACCAGACCTTGTGGGCCGCCCCCTTCATTCGGTCCGGACGTTTTGTGAGTCGTCGGTTTCGATTTGATGGGTGCATTGCCGAGCGTACTCGACTGGGGTAGGTAGCCGAGCGAGGAGTGTCGGCGGCGATGGTTGTACTCGTTTTTCCAGTCGCCGATCACGACTTGCGCGTGCAGCAGCGAGTAGTAGCTGTTGATGTTGAGGCACTCGTCGCGGAGCCGGCTGTTGAACGACTCGACGTACCCGTTCCGCCACGGCGATCCCGGTGGGATGTAGGACAGGCCGGTGCGGGTGCCTGCCCAGTCGGCCATCGCTTCGTTGATGAACTCCGGCCCGTTGTCCGACCTGAGCACAGCTGGGGCGCCGCGGACGGCGACGAGATCCTCGAGATGCGCGGTGAGCCGGTCGGCGGTGATCGACCGCTCGACCAGCCCGCCGATGCATTCCCGGATGTGCTCATCGACGATCGAGCAGATCTTGATCGGCCGGCCCTGCTCGTCGGCGTCGAACTGGAAGTCCACCGCCCACACCACGTTCGGTGCGTCCGCTGTCGCCGGGCCGACGGTCGAGGACCCGACGCGTTTGCGACGCCGCCGCTGCGGGACGCGGAGGCCCTCGTCACGCCAGAGGCGTTGGATCTTCTTGTGGTTCACGACCCAGCCCTCGGCGCGGGCATCGTGATACGCGCGCCGGTACCCGTAGCGGGGGTGCTTCTTCGCCCAGGCCCGCAGCCAGTGCCGCAACGCTCGGTTCGGGTCTGCGGTCGTGTCGCCCTTGAGCGGCCGCCGGTACGCGGAGCGGGACAGCCCGGCCAGACGGCACGCCATCCGTTCACTCACCTGCAGTGTCCTGATCAAGTGAGCGACGGCGGCGCGGCGCCTGCCCGGGCCTAGAAGTTTCCCTCAGCCAACTCCTTGAGCGCGGCCTTCTCCAACTCCGCCTCGGCGAGCAGCCGCTTGAGCGCCGCGTTCTGCTTCTCGAGCTCCTTCAGGCGTTTCGCGTCATCGGCCTTCAACCCGCCGTACTGGTTACGCCACCGGTAATACGTCTGCTCGGACACCCCGAGTTCCCGTCACACCGCCGCGACATCCGCGCCGTCGGCGAGCATCCTGTCGGCCTGCCCGAGCTTGCGGACGACCTGTTCCGGGGTGTGACGCTTTCTGCTGTTCGACATGATCTGACCATTCTCCCTGCCCGAACCCTCGGGCGACAGGACGACTCTCAGAACCACCGGACCTACGAAACGGGGTCAGCCCACCCTGACCCGTACGGTGAACGGCAAGCGGATGTGCCGCATTCGTCTGCGCATGAGCCGGTGCCTACGCAGCCTTCGGGGCAGGGCCAGCAGAGCTTCGGATGGGATGGAGCACCGCAGCAACAACCGCACATGCCGAATCAGGTGCCGCCTGCTCAGCATGCCCAGTATGTTCCGCAGGATCCGCATATGTACCAGGCACCTCAGGGTGCGTATGCTCCCCTGGGGCCTGGCTGGGGGAATTATTCGAGTGACTCGATTCCGTCTAGCCCGCCTAAACGCCCTGCGAGTGTTGTGATCGCCTCGATCGCTGCGTGGATTTGGGGCACCTTCTATGTCGTGGGCAGCATTGTCATCTTCGTTTACGCGAGCTCCGCGAGCTACTCGTCTTTGGAACGCATAGCGAAGGATGAAGACATACTGGAAGCTGCGAGGCGGGGTATTTCTGCCGAGCAGTTCTTGGAGAATATTAGGTACACGCTGTGCATCACTTCCGCTTTTAGTATTGTTATCGGTTTGTTCGCGTTGATCACTGGCGTGCTGGCTTTCAAGGGCCGCAACGGTTGGCGAATTTTCGGTATTGTCGCCACCTCACTCATGTTATTTCCGTTCATTGCCGCCATGATTCAGGTTCCACACGTAGTCTGGTTGTTATTTGGAATCGTGCCGCTTACTTCTCTTATCTGTTGGTCGGTTTCCGGTTCTTGGTACCGGACGGTCAAGGACTATAAACGGTTGAGCCTCTACCATCACTGAGAGCGTTGAGAAGGTTAATCGATGGGTGGCGTTCCCCCGAACTAGAGGGGCACGCCACCCATCGTTTTTGGGTCAACCTTCAGGAGTGAGCGCCGCCTCGATTTCGTGATAGACCGACAATCAAGAGTCCTGCCACGGTGCCGATGATGAGCGCCGCGGCAGCGAACACAATAGTCACCCAATCGATGGTGAATATGAGAGCACTACTCTGAGTGGCGGCAACCAACGCTGCAGGACCAAGCCCCGCGATGACTCCAAGCACGAACGCTCTCACTACAATGATGCTCATGCTCCACCGTAGAACCCAACGATGCCACGAGTCAGGCAAACCTAAGGTCCAGAATGTTGAGCGGATTGCCTCTAAACTCTTTGCGTTAGCGCGGCTCACCATAACCACAATCAAACATGAGCCGATCAGCGCAGTGGCCAAACTGTAGTAGACAATCTCTGGCATCTCTTGCTCCTGCATGCGTGGAATGAGGAGTAACTCACGCGGAACACGTTGCTCGACCGCTTTTTCGATGAGCGCCTTCTTCTGAGGTTCTGACAGTTCAGTAAAAACCCACCTAGTCGCACCCAAGGGGCTTTTGTATTTTTCGAGAGTCTCAGTCAGAATAATGGCGCCTGCTTCTAGCTCCAAGATTTCACCGAAATCAGATACCGTAGCCGGCAACGTACGTCCGTCAGGGAACACTTCCGTTAGAAGTAGTGCTTCAGAACCTTGCAAGAAGCCCGGGTGACGCACGAGCATGCCTCCACTCTGCAAGACTGCTCTCTCCTTGGCATCCAAGGTTCTACCTATTAGACGCTCAAGTTCTTCAGCTCCGTCAACGGCAGAGACACCGAAGGCGCCTTCCATCCCCTCGACCCAGTCGAGCGAACCGCTGCCCGTAAGCAGGCGAACCGGTTCAGCAATACCTAGATCATGCGCAAGTTCAATAACTTTCTTCTGGGTAGTCTTCTGCCCGAGATCATTCGATTGTTCAACACCCACTTGGTCGCTACGAATCACATCCAGCACATCTTTATTCGCGGCAGTGTTGAAACTCTTCGAGAATGTTCCACTGAAAATCAACATCCCTGACGAAGCCGTCAGAAGAAAAATGGCTATAGCGGTTGTTACGCGGTGACGGGCCGCTAGCCGTCGAGCGAAAACCCGAGGTTTAAGAGGGACTTTCGCCGAGATGGTGCGCACCACGAGCAAGGCTAGAAACAGAGAGAACGCGATGACTGGAATGGGGGCCCACACGTCGAAGATGTCTGGCCCAGTTCTTAGACCAATCAGCACAGTGCCACCGATGACTATTACGGAAGCTAGCCCCGTCATCCAAAGGGCGATTCCAGAACCGATGAAGGAACTACCCCGATGTTTCCGGCCCCCTTCCACCGCTACCCTATTCTTAGGATACGGATAGGTCCACACCGCTCCGGCAATGTAACAGACTGCTATACCCGTGAAAATAAGGCCGAGCCATTTCCACGCAACTTGAGGTCCAGGACCTTGAATACCAGCAAGGTCCGCAAGGAAAGGGGCCATCAGCCAAGCAACGCCGACCCCGAGCATGCTCGCGACACCAGCGCTCAGAATGACACCGATGAAGCTCTTCCTAACTGTTGCTTTCCATAAGGGAGTCGAGTTTACACCCAACGTATGCAGCTGACTTTTGACCGGTGCTAGCGCTTTTCGCGACCATGTCCAGAGGAACAGCACTACCGCACTAGGCATCAGAAGCGCGAATACACCTAAGATGAAGGAGAAGTTCTCAGCGAAACCTTGGTGTGGCCGATCCTCAACAGCAGAACGAGCCAAGTAGCTCTCACCTAAAGTGACGCCTTCAAGGGAGTCCAGCTGCTCTTTCGTTTTCTTATCAACATGCCTAAGAACATACTCTTCAAGGGCATCCTTACCTGTGATGCCGGTTGAGAACAGCGTGGTGTTGATCATGGCACTATGGGTCTGTGCCGCTGCGGGATCAATCGTGTTCCAGGTACCTGGGAATGCCAATAACGTGTCTGCTTTTGGACTGAACCTCTCGTCAGCCAGGCCAACCACCCTCAGCTTGATGTTGTGGTCCATTGCGGTCACTGATTCACCAATCGACAGACCCGAATCTCCAGAAGCAACAATCTCGCCGGGTTTGGAAGGCCAGCGCCCAGCGGTGAGGTTATAGCCAAACTGCTCACCAATCTGAGGCCAGTCCCCTTCCAACATAGTCCGGTAGCGTTCTTTACTAGCATCTAGATAGATGTCAGCCGTAGTTGATATAGCCCTAACCCCTTCATCGGGACGGTCAAGAGCAGAGCGAATCGTGTCTTTCTTCCCCACACCTGTGTGCAGAGGCACCTGAAGTAGAGCCTGCGCGTCGCCGAAGAGATGTTGCGCTTTATCGGCAGGTTTCATTACCAGTTGGCGGTCAGCTGTTGCGACCCAAGACAGCAGACCCACCACAACCGCCAGGACAACAAGAATGAACCGATACCGGCCCTTCTTACCCAGAATTTTCTCCACATACCTACCCACCACGAATATCACCAGCTTCAATACGCCCATCAACCAAGGCATACCCTGTGTGGCAATATTCGTTCATGATCGGATCATGGCTCGTGGCAATCACTGTGCAACCAGCGTCAGCAAGATCCTGGAACAATCCAAACATTGAATGTGAATTATCCGTATCCAGCGCAGCCGAAGGCTCGTCTGCCAGAAGAACTCGCCGCGCCCCGCTCAAGGCACGAGCAATTCCCACACGCTGACACTGTCCGCGTGACAACTCAGACGGATACCGGTCTACCAGCTCATCTAATCCGACGCGTGCTAAAGTTTCGGATGCCAACCGCTCGGCCTCACGTTCGCCAACCCCGGCCGCGGCCAACACCAGCATCACGTTCTCAGCAGCCGTCAACTCCTGAATCAACAGGTCATCCTGATGCACAAAACCAACTATGCTACGACGCAAACTAAGAACCTGCGCCTCACTGGCCTGACCTACATCTACACCAAGAACATCAATCCGGCCCTTATCCACAGGAATCAAACCAGCAATAGCACGCAAAAGCGTCGTCTTACCCGAACCGCTTTTACCCGACAACCCAACAAATTCTCCAGCCGAAGCCTGAAGATCAATACCCCTCAAAACGTGAGTCCGCTGAGCCCCAACACCCAAATACTTGTGGACATTCGCCACAGACACAACAGTCATCATGCCTCTTTAAGAAAAACGGGGTGCAGTTTACTAACTGCACCCCGGAACCGGTTAAGAACAGTTAGCAACCGCGGTTCGTCCGCCACGAAGAAGCGGTATCGTTAGGCGGCCACCCAACAAAATTGTTAATTGAATTCTGCCTCATCGTATAGCACTTCCCTTTACCGTTTGCGTGCTCAAACCAAGAAGCATTCCTGGTAGTTCGGTTGATCCACGAGCTCATCTTGTCGTTTGCTTTGGGCGAGATGTTCATCAAACCGAGCCCCGCTCGACGAGACCCCAAAAAGCCTCCATAGTCAGCATGGGCATACAAGCAAACTAAGTTACCACCGCATTTTTTAGGAGCAGCTTGTAGGGCAGCTTGCGCAGGCTGAGCAAAACCGAACCCAGCGGCCACTACTGCGAGAGACGCACAAAGTTTCTTGATCTTCATAGCGTTCTTCCTTTACCACAGGCCTCGTGCTGAGGCAGTGACTTAGAAACACCTATGTGGTGTTGAGAAGATATTCCTATGTGATGGAAGTCACTGTCAATAGGGAAACACAGAAATTTTTTATGCAGGACCAAGGCTCGACATCTTGCCCGTTTTAACCGCTAAATCCCGGCCTCAAACGCTACGCTTGCGCTTATGAGACCGGGACGAGCCAGACCTTCTTAGATCGGAATCGCTAGCTTTCTTGGCCGGGTACACGGACAAAGAAGTTCGAAGAGATCGCCAGTAGTTCACGCATGAGTTCATACTGGTTGCCGTGCATGTTCCAGATCTCATCCTCGCCAGCCGCCTCGGGCCTCTCATAGATCGACTCAGTGGCGTTAACGTCAGCTAGCCAGCCGTTATCGTAATAGTCCATGAGCGGCTCCATAGCCGCACTGAAAGCCTCAATTGCTCGAAGCCCCTCCGCAGCTTTCACATAAGCAGCTCGCGCTTTCACAAGATTCTCTTGTGCAACGCTCAAACGCTCGAGGCTCGCTCGCTGTTCCGGCGTCGGTTGCGACGAGCCAACCCCAGTAGCTCCGGCATCGCCAGGCGCACTGTCAAAGGATGCAGCACCAGACGGCGCAGCAGAGGGGCCAGCAGCAGAGGGCTCATCGGCCAAGGGCGCAGTGTTGTTCTCGCTCATAGATTCAGTCTCGCACAAGTCGCTTGGCCACTGGCTGACCCGGCCACACCAAATGAGGCGGTTGCCGATGGCGCTACTATTCGCTGAGGATTCTTCGCAGCCGCTCCGGATCTATGTGCCAGAAATCGCGCTGCACGCCATCCACCATGAGCACTGGTATCTCTTCCGCGAAACGGTCCATGAGTTCCGCATCAGCAGAAATATCGACGTCCGTCCACGCCACCCCACGTTCAGCGCAGACCTCCTCCAGCGTGGCCCGCGCAGCCTCGCACAAATGACACCCCGGCTTGGTGTACAACTCAACCTTCATACTGATTCCCCTTCCGCATCCACGCCCGCGTCACTACTGGCCATTAAACATCCCGACCGTTAAACACAACGTGGGCCACACCCACAGGGTGGACCCACGTAGAAAGCTCAAAGCTACTTACTTCTTATTGCGACGCTGGTGGCGAGTCTTACGCAACTGCTTACGGTGCTTCTTCTTCGACATACGCTTACGGCGCTTCTTAATGACGGAACCCATCGATGCTCCTTTCCGTCCCACATCGGCCTGACAAGAATCGTGGCACCGCGCGGGCACCATTCACCCTAGTTTACAGGAAGTTCATCGCGGTGCGACTCGACGCCTCAACGCTACCCCTGCGCACGAATCAGCGCCTGCGCACGAATCAGGCAGTACCCGTCTGGCGGTTCCCCTGAAAGTTCTGCGTCATGGCCTGGCCAAGATAGTGCTGCACAGCAGACTCCGGAACGCGGTAAGAGCGACCAAACTGAACCGCAGGCAACTCGCCAGAATGAACCAGACGATACACAGTCATCTTGGATACACGCATTACGTCCGCGACCTCTGCAACGGTCATGAAACGAGCATCAGAGAAGTTGCTGGGTTCAGTCATGAAGTGGACCTCTGCTTCCTAGTGAAGTGACAAAGCCGCGCCGCTGACCAAAAGAAACGAAAACGAAGCGTTCCACCAACATCAGGGCGACTCTACACAACAGTTTACGTTGCAGAAGTGCCAAGTGTGAATTCAGTTATCTGGTGTGTCGGATGAGAAAACCCTTAGAAAGCCTTCCAATCTGCGCCTGAACCCCGCGTAAACATGCGGGAATCCGCTACTTACGGCGCCCGAAGCGCTGGAAAAACGTCTGTGCCTTCTCCGTCACAGACTCGATCTGACGGCCCACATTCTGCACAATCCGGTGAGCCGCATCATCAGCAACGCTCTCGGCCTCACCCGCGGCCCTACTCTCAGCCTCAGCGACCTCAAGCTCAGCGCCTTCAGCGACCCCCGAGCGCTCGATACTCTCGGCCGACTCATCCGACCCTTCCGCCTCGCCGGATTCAGTGGCATCCGAGCCTGTCCCCGCCGCCGCATCATGAACGCTCGTCAGCCACTCCAGCGCACCCGCCAACGAATCCGGCACCAGAGAGTACAAACGCCGCTGCCCATCAGCCCGCGTCTGGACCACGCCCGCATCACGCAACACCTTCAAATGCTTCGACACCGTCGGCTGGCTCGCCTCAACCGAAGCCACCAAATCAGACACACTCAACTCATCCGCTTCAGACAACAACTCCACAAGTTGCCGTCGAGTCGGATCACTCACAACATGAAAAATATCCTGCACCACACACCCAGCATATTCCTGGGTAGGCATGGAAAAGGGAGTGCGACACGCGTGCCACCCTCCCAAAATTCAAATCCCTGGGGTTATTCTCCCATCAAGTTACCCAAAAACACTGGGTTAATCGAACCACGGATCCAACCCCAGGCCAGGGAACGCTTCCTTCCTGGTAGCCATGATCGCCCGATCAACCGGGTCAGCAGGGTCATATCCCATCTCCCAGCCACGCCACCACAACTCGGCCTCGTCCCCCATCTTTTCCGGAGCATCAACCCCATACCGCTCCGAAATATAGTCACGGAACTTCTGCGGCACCGGCGTCTGAACATCCAACGGCTTACCCGCCGCCACCGCAACCAAATGCGTCCACGCCCTCGGCACCGTCCGCGCAATGTCATAACCGCCACCACCCGTGGCAAGCCAACGGTTCTCCGTGAGCTCCTGCGCAAGGTAAGCAATCTCGATCGCAGTCTGCCGCTGGCCATCAATACTCAAACGCAGATTAGTCAACGGATCCAACTCATGCCCGTCACAGCCATGCTGAGAAACAATCACCTCAGGCTCGAAAGCACGCGCAACAGCAGGAACAATCGCAGTAAACGCACGCAACCAGCCGTTATCGCGAATACCAGCCGGCAACGCGACATTCACCGCCGAATTCGGTGCATTCGGCCCACCCGTCTCATTCGGGAACCCCGTCCCCGGAAACAGCGAACGCCCCGACTCATGCAAAGACACCGTCATCACACGCGGATCATCATAGAAAATACCCTGCACACCATCACCATGGTGAGCATCCACATCGATATACATCACCTTCTTCACACCCGAAGAAAGCAAACGCAAAATAGCGGCAGCCGCATCGTTATAGATACAGAAACCACTCGCACTGCCCGAATGCGCGTGATGCATACCGCCACCAAAATTCACCACCGGCACACCCGAATCACCCAAAACCAGGGCAGCCCCCATCAACGAAGCCCCATACAACCTCGCCGCCGCATCATGAATATCCGGGAAAATCGGGTTATCTTCCGTACCCAAACCAAAAGCCTCATCCGCGTGCCCCTCACCCGCACGCTTCACCGCCTCAACATATTCAGGCGTATGAATCTGAAAAAGCTCATCATCAGAAGCCGAATACGAAGACGAAAACCGGCCACCCACCTGCTCCATCACATCCAACTGCTCCAACAAATCAGCAGTCATCCGCATCCGTTCAGGGTTCATAGGGTGATTGTCAGAAAACCGGTACGCACTCATATGCCGGTCATAAACAACAGTCACCGAAGGGTTCGCTGAAGACATCACACTCATCACCTTAATTGTCATGGCCCAAGGTGGTTCAATGGAACCGGTAAGCACGCCTATTATGACGCGCGCGAGCGTACCGCACCCCCGCAGAAGGCCTCCATGACACCACGCTACATCCGCACCCCCCAAGACAGGCAACACAATGTCCTGTTACGCGGTATGCAACAAGCGCGGAACCACACCAACCGGCTCATCGCCAGCTCCCCCGCCCGGCTCACCATCCTCGTCTTCGCCGTCGGCATCGCCTTCTTCACGACCCTGCTATCGCTACCCATCGCATCCCGCACCGGCGAACCGACCCCACTCGCTGACGCGATGTTCACCGCCGTATCCGCGTTCTGCGTCACCGGCCTCACCACCGTCTCAACCGCCGGGCACTGGACCTTCTTCGGCCAGCTCATCATGATCATCGCCGTATTCGTAGGCGGCCTCGGCATCATGACACTCGCCTCAATGCTCTCGATGGCGGTATCCCGCAAACTCGGCGTCCGAGGCAAACTCATGGCGCAAACCGCGATGTCCCAAACCGCATCCTCAAAACTCGGCGAAGTCGGCTCCCTACTCCGCGTCGTCATCACAACAGCAGTCAGCATCCAGTTCATGATCGCGCTCTGCCTCACCATCCGGTTCTGGGCCCGCGGCGAAAGCCTCACCCACGGGCTATGGCACGGCATCTTCTACGCCGTATCCGCATTCAACAACGCCGGATTCACCGCCCACCTCGACGACCTCAACAGCTTCAGCCACGACCTGTGGATCCTCTTCCCCCTCATGATCGCCGTGTTCACCGGCGCACTCGGTTTCCCCGTCATGCTCGTGCTCGTGCGCCACCACTTCCACGCGCACAAATGGAACCTCCACACCAAACTCACCATCACCACCGCACTCATCCTCGTCGTAGCCGGCTGGATCGTGTGGGGCGGCATCGAATGGAACAACAAAGCCACCATCGGCGACCTGCCAGTCGGCGACAAGATCATCTATGCCCTCTTCGCCTCCATCATGACCCGCTCAGGCGGCATGGCCCTCGTGACACAAACCGACCTCCACCCCGCAACCATGGTCGTCACCGACGCCCTCATGTTCATCGGCGGCGGCTCCGCATCCACCGCAGGCGGCATCAAACTCACCACATTCGCGATCCTCTTCCTAGCGATCCTCGCCGAAGCCCGCGGTACGCAACACGTCCACGTCTACGGGCGCCGCCTCCCCGAAGCCGCCCTGCGCATCGCGATCGCCGTGACCGCACTCGCAGCAAGCATCATCACGCTCGGGATCACCCTCATCCTCTTCGCGAAACCCGACGCACCCTTAGAACACGTACTCCTCGAATCCATCTCCGCATTCGCTACCGTAGGACTATCAACCAACCTCTCCGCAGAACTCCCCGACTTCGGCAAATACGTCCTCTGCGGACTCATGTTCACCGGACGCCTCGGGACCGTAACCTTCGCAACCGCGCTCACCCTGCGGCAAAGCCGCCAGCTCTACCAGCTGCCAGAAGAAAGGCCAATCATTGGCTGACCAACAAACACCCAAGCACTCCCCCGTACTCGTGATCGGGCTCGGCAGGTTCGGCGTCGCCGTAGCCGAACAACTCGTGAGCATGGGCCGCGAAGTCCTCGCAGTAGAACGCAGCCCTGAACTCGTCCAAAACTTCGCCGACCGCGTGACCCACGCCGTCGCAGCTGATGCCACCAACATCGAAGCCCTCCGCCAACTCGGCGCCAGCGACTTCAGCTCCGCTGTAGTCGGCGTCGGAACCTCCATCGAATCGTCCGTACTCACCACCGTGAACCTCGTAGACCTCGGCGTGGAACACATCTGGGCCAAAGCCATCACCCCAGCCCACGGGAAAATCCTCTCCCGCATCGGCGCAACCAACGTCATCTACCCAGAAGCCGACGCCGGGGTACGCACCGCCCACCTCGTAGGCGGCCGCATGATCGACTTCATCGAATTCGAAGACGACTTCGCAATCGTGAAAATGCAGCCACCCAAAGAAACCCAAGGATTCACGCTCGCCCAATCACGCGTACGTGAAAAATACGGCGTCACCGTACTCGGGGTGAAATCCCCCGGCGAAGAATTCGCCTACGCCGCGCCCGACACCCTCATCACGCCCCGAGACATGCTCATCGTCTCCGGACACGTAGACCTCATCGAACGCTTCGCCGGGCGCCCCTAGCCAGCGCGCAGCTTCAGCCGGCCATGTCAGCGGCGCGGTCAGCGCACGCCTTCTGCCCTGCCACGACAGCCTCGCTGAAACCCTCGCGCCCCATCGTATTAATCGCGGCCTCCGTGGTGCCGCCTGGAGAAGTCACCGCCTGCCGCAACTGCGCGGGCTCACGCTCATCTTGGGCCAGCATCGCACCAGCACCAGCAACCGTAGCGGCAGCAAGCTCACGGGCAAACTCAGGATCCAGGCCCAGTTCCACCCCGCCCTGAGCCATAGCCTCAGCCAAGAAAAACGCGTACGCCGGGCCCGAACCCGAAACCGCCGTCAACGCATCAATGTGCGATTCCGGGATCTCAAACACCTGGCCCGCACCCTCGAAAATGCTAGAGACCAAACGTACGTGCTCATCCGTGGCGTTGGTTCCGCGCACCAAACCCACCACACCAGAACCATACTGAAGCGGCGTATTCGGCATAGTACGGATCACAGGCTGTCCCTTAGCCACGGCCGCCTCAAGCTGTTCCACACTCACCGCGGCAGCAATCGAAACCACCACTGCATCCGGCTTGAGCTGCGGGGCAAGCTCCCCCAAAACATCAACCATCATGTGCGGCTTGACACCCATCAACACGACATCCGCGTCAGAAACCGCCTGCAGGTTAGCCCGCTCATCTTCGCGCTGGGACAACGCCTCAATGCCCTGATTCTTCCTCCACGCTTCAGCGCTCTCAACGCTGCGTGTGGTCACCACCACCGAATCCTTCGAAACACCAGCCTTCAGCGCGCCCTCAAGGATCGCGCCATTCATGTTCCCAGTTCCGATAAAAGCAATCCGCGTATCAGTCATGGGCCCAGTATGTCATTCGAGGCAGGGCGTTGCAGGTGGGTTCGCGTGAAGTCCAGACATTGGGCCAGGACCTGCTCAACACCATCGGGCTCTTTGCGCCAACGCCGCGTAGTGACCTCAACCGTGGCGGAGCCGCGCCAACCTGTTTCCCCCAGGTATTGCAGGGTCTCAGCGACCGGTTGGGTGCCCATCCCCGGCGGAAGGTGCTCATCCTTACCGTTGTCGGTGCCATCGCACACGTGCAGGTGGGTCAACCGGGAACCTAACGCCTGGACTGCGGCCAGGGAGTCCGCACCGGCAATCGCGGCGTGCGAGAAATCCCAGGTCACAAAGTCATAGTCCAACGGGACCGGATCATAATGCGGACGATACATTTTGCTGTTCTGCTGCCCCGCGGCACGCCACGGGTACATGTTCTCCACCGCAATCACTACGCCGTATTCCTCGTTGGAGCGGCGCACACCTTCGGCGAAACCCGTCGCATACTTACCCTGCCAACGGAACGGCGGATGCACAACAATTGTGCGAACCCCCAGCTCATGCGCCAACAGAACAGAGCGCTGAATTTTCTTCCACGCACCACCCCACACTTGTTGCGTGAACAGCAGCGTCGGCGCGTGAATCGCGGCGACCGGCACCTCATACCGCTGCATCAAGGCATACAGCTCGTCCCCGGTGCGGGTCGTGGAATTGCCGGTCACCAAAACCTCGATGCCGTCATAGCCAAGATCCCGCGCCAACTGGAACGCCCGCTCAGGCCCCTTCGGGAACGCGCACGTAGTGGAAAGATAAACAGGAACTCGTTCGGATGCAGATGACTTCGGGTCAACAGACAACGTAGCTCCTAGCGTGCCGGTGGGACCAGGTGAAGGTTCTCCTTGAGGGCATCAACATCACCCACACCAGGGTACTCGTCATCGATCACATCGTGATCCCGCAACAGGCGATCAAAGCGGTGCATCAAAAGGCCTTCGCGCAACGCCCACGGGCAAATCCGGACCTCCTTGACCTCCAGCTTCTCCATCACCATCTCAGCGGCGACAGCACCTGCCAACAGCTGCGGGGCGCGAATCGGAGACACACCATCCAGGTGTGCCCGCTCATCGAAGGACAACGAGACCAGCTTCTCAGCCCATTTGCGAACGTCCTTCAACGTCAAGGTGCGCACCAAGAAGGGGCCGTCCGCCTCCGATGCCGCGCCACTCATACGCGCCAACGTGCGGAACGTCTTCGATGTTGCGACCACCAAATCAGGCTCGACCTGATCCGCGAACTGACGCAACGGCTCCTCGATGACCCCGGCGATATATTCGCGCAAACGCCCCACGAGCGCTTCCTTGGGTGGGTCGCCCGGCAGAAAGTCCTTAGTCAACCGAGCCGCACCCAACGGCATCGAAACCGCCAAATCAGGGAACTCGTTACGGCCGATCGCAACCTCAAACGAGCCGCCACCGATATCCAAAACCATCAGATCCCGCACACCCCAGCCGAACCAGCGGCGGGCAGCGAAGAACGTCATCGCCGATTCTTCCTCCCCCGTCAGCTCCTGAAGCTTAACCCCAGACAACTGCTCAACCTGGCGAATAATGTCCGGGCCGTTCAACGCCTCACGCAGCGCGGAAGTACAAAACGCCAAAAGGTCTTCGGCCCTGTGGCGGCGGGCGAAATCCACGGCCTCATCCACGAAAGACAACAACGCCTGCCGGCCCTCATCCGTCACCGCTCCACGCGGATCAAGATAGCGCACCAACGAAAGCTGCTGCTTATAGGAAGCGAACGCCGTGGGGCGGGCACCCGGGAACGCATCCACGAGCAATAAGTGGACCGTGTTGGAGCCAATATCCAAAACACCTAAACGCACGGCGCAGCCTACTCGCTCTTCTTCTTAGCAGTCGAGGTTCGCTTGGTCGCGGTTGCCTTCGTTGCCGTGGTTTTCTTTGCAGCCGTGCTCTTGCGTGCGGCCGGTTTCTTCGCCGCAGCGCCCTTCTTCGCCGCCGTCTTCTTCGCCGCAGTGCCGCCCTTCGCGGCCACCTTGGCGCGCTTCTCCATGAGCAAGTCAACCGCTTGCTCCTTGGTCAACTGCTCAACAGTGGTGCCACGAGGGATCGTCACGTTCGTCTTACCGTCCGTGATGTAATCACCGAAACGGCCCGACTTCACAACGATCTTCCCGCCCGAATTCGGGTCCTCACCGAGCTCAGCCAACGGCGGCTTAGCGGCCCCGCGGCCACGCTGCTTAGGCTGAGAATAAATCTCACGGGCTTTCTCCTCAGTGACCGTGAAAATCTCATCCTCGCTCTGCAGCGAACGGTAATCCGTGCCCTTCTTCAAGTACGGACCAAAGCGACCATTCGCCGCCACAATCTCCGCGCCATCGGAATCCGTGCCCACATGCCGCGGAAGCGACATCAACTTCACGGCCTCCTCAAACGTGACCGTTGCAGGGCTCATGCCCTTAAACAAGCTCGCCGTCTTAGGTTTCTTCTTAGCCGGCTTCTTCTTAGGTTTCGGGTTCCCGTTCTTGTAATACTCGGTCGGGATCGAATCGTAATAAGCCTGAAGTTCTTCCTCCGTCATCTCCGGAATAACCTCAGTCACATACGGTCCATAACGGCCGTCCTTAGCCACAATCATGTGTCCAGTCTCCGGGTGGCGGCCCAGCTCGCGGTCCCCCTCAACCGCGGCATCCATGAGTTCCTGGGCCTTCTGCGGCGTCAACTCATCCGGAGCCAAATCCTCCGGAACATTCGCACGCAACGGCTCCTTGCCCGGCTCAGCATCCTCAGGCAGAGCCTTCTCAAGATACGGACCGAACTTACCCACACGCAACGTGATGTCATCGGTGATCTTGATCGAGTTGATCGCCCGTGCATCAATCTCGCCCAGATGATCCACCACGCTCTTCAAACCGGCATCTGCGGTGTCACCGAAATAGAACGAAGACAACCAGTCCTCATTCTTCAACTGACCGGCGGCGATCTTATCCAGATCGTCCTCAAGACGAGCCGTGAAATCGTAATCCACGTACTGGCCGAAATGCTCCTCCAACAAACGGATCACCGAAAACGCGGTCCATGAAGGCACCAAAGCCCCGCCACGCTTAGTGACGTAACCGCGATCCATAATCGTGGAAATCGTTGGCGCATACGTCGACGGACGGCCAATCTCACGCTTCTCAAGCTCAGCCACAATCGAGGCTTCCGTGTACCGGGCCGGAGGCGTGGTCTTATGCCCCGCCGCCTCGACGTCCTGGCTCGTCAACGAATCCCCTTCAGCCAGCTTCGGCAACCGGACCTGTTGGCCCTTCTCCTTCGCGTCCTCGCTCTTACCTTCCTCATAAGCAGCAAGGAAACCCTGGAACGTAATCACCGTGCCCGATGCCGAAAACTCAGCAACCCGGCCATCCGCGGCCTTACCTTGAACCTTGACCGTGGCCGTCGAACCCTTCGCATCAGCCATCTGCGAGGCAACCGTGCGCTTCCAGATCAGCTCATACAAACGGAACTCATCCGGGCTCAAAACACCCTTGACCTGATCCGGGGTACGGAACGAATCACCTGCCGGACGGATCGCCTCGTGAGCCTCCTGCGCCGCCGCATTCTTCGACGAATACACGCGCGGCTTCGGCGCAACATGATCCGCACCATACAGCTCCGTGATCTGCCGGCGAGCAGCGCTAACCGCCTCAGACGAAAGGCTCACCGAATCCGTACGCATATACGTGATGAAACCGTTCTCATACAGACGCTGAGCAACCTGCATCGTCACCCTGGACGAGAAACGCAACCTACGCGAAGCATCCTGCTGCAGAGTCGAGGTCGTAAACGGCGCAAAAGGACGACGCGTGTACGGCTTCTCCTCAACCGAGACCACCGAACACGTCGCCCCAGCCAACCCCTCAGCCAAAGACGACGCATCGGCTTCCTTCAAAACCAGCACATCGGCCTTCGCCGCCGCCGGACGCAACTGGCCCTCATCGTTGAAGTCACGGCCCGAAGCCACGCGGCGGCCATCAACCTGCGTCAAGCGTGCACGGAACGCCTCACCCGTACCAGCAACGAACTCACCGGAAACATCCCAATACTCGGCCGGAACGAACGCCATCCGTTCACGCTCACGCTCAACCACCAAACGCGTAGCAACAGACTGCACACGGCCCGCCGAAAGGCCCGGCCCCACCTTGCGCCACAGAACCGGCGAAATCTCATAACCGTAGAGACGGTCCAAAATACGGCGGGTCTCTTGCGCATCCACCAGATCCATATCCAGATCCCGCAGATTCTCAAGAGCACGCTGAACCGACTCTTTAGTGATCTCTGTGAACGTCATCCGGTACACCGGCACCTTAGGCTTCAAAACCTCCAAAAGGTGCCAAGAAATCGCTTCACCCTCACGGTCAGCATCCGTCGCCAGATACAAAGCATCAGCATCTTTCAGCTCACGCTTCAGATCCGTGACCCGCTTCTTCTTATCCGGGTACACCACGTAATACGGCTCAAAACCATGATCAACGTCCACAGCGAACTTACCCACGGAGGTCTTCTTCAACTCCGCAGGCAACTCTTTAGGTTGCGGCAAATCACGAATATGCCCCACAGACGCATCCACGACGAAGCCATCGCCCAAATACTTAGCGATGGACTTACTCTTCGCCGGGGACTCAACGATCACGAGTTTTTTACCGGTTTTATTCTTAGTGGCGGGCACTGCTCTCCTTGAAACCCGACATGTTCAACACACCGAACGGTGCGCTACTCAACAGTTCCTAACCCTAGCGTGCCAAACCGATCTCGCGCTTGTCACCACACATTCACGTGTCACCACGAGTTAATCTGTAGCGCTGAAT
Source organism: Arthrobacter sp. HMSC08H08 (assembly GCF_001807575.1). NCBI lineage: Bacteria > Bacillati > Actinomycetota > Actinomycetes > Micrococcales > Micrococcaceae > Arthrobacter > Arthrobacter sp. HMSC08H08. The sequence goes on along the minus strand of NZ_KV789408.1, from coordinate 71,364 downwards.
CTAGGGTTGCCGCACTGGGTTTACGGTTGCCGTACTGGGTTGCGTTTGCGGCCCCGAGGTTCGTTCTGAGCAGCCGCGTTCGCCGCGTCAGAACCCGTCTTCACCAGGGAGCGGCTGCGTGCGGTCCGGCAAGCCTGACAGTAAATAATATGTACGCCGGCGCGGAACGGCCGGGTCATCAGCTTCACGCGAACGAGCCGTGAACTCCTTCTCTAATTCATTGATGCGCCGCAAAAACTCTTTCTCGTTCTCCTCATCCAGGAATAGCGACCCGAAATACATGTACGCCGATGCCGGGATCTCTGAATCATGGCGGCGGTTCTTCTCACGGAACTCGATCTCCGCGACCAGTTTCTCCCGGTAGGTATCCAGACGGGTTTGCGCATAATTAGTCAGCTGCGAGTACTGCCCACCGCGGGAGGCCGTCACCACAGAATCCCCCATAGCCCGCCAATGCCGTTCACGGCCATCACTGTTGGCCCCTTTAGGTGGTGAAACCCGCTCCACCAGACCGAAACGCTCCAACTCACGCAAGTGATAACTCATCGCCGACGGGGTGAGACCCGTCAACTCCGCAAGCTCAGTAGCCGTACGCGTAGCCCGCGAACCTATCAGCTCATCGATCACCAAAACCCGCGCCCGATGCGTCAACGCCTTAATCGCTTTCGGGTCCGTCACCACAATCTGGCGGCCACCACCAGCCTTGAGCCCTGCAGCAGGAGTCTCTGCAGCAGGGGCCTCTGTGGCAGGGGTTTCTGTGGCAGGAGCTTCCTCCCCGGTAGGCTCCGGCGCATCGGTGTTTGCCGCATTGGTGTGTGCCACAACGGTGTCTGCCGCAGCGGTGGTTTCAGCGGGGCTCGCTGATGTCGGCTCAGGAGCTTCAGGAGTAGGTAGCACGGATATCCCCCTGGCAACAGTGAGAAAGCCAGGAAGTACCCAGCACAAACACAATATGCAGAAAGAACTACAGATTAAATAATTATCTCACATTGTGGGATGGGTCACAGAAATAGCTCCAGACTCCGCTCATTCGATCACCAAGAGCCCTTGCCGCACCAACGTGGCCGCAAAATCAACCAAGTCCCGAACCTGCCGTTGCGTGCCGTGCTGGCCGGCCGCCGCATCGGCATCGGCATCGGCATCGGCATCGAGATCATCGTCAGTCACGAGTTCAACGACAGCGGCGGCTAATGCACCCACCGGAACATCACCATCGCAGGCTGAAACCAAACCAGCCTGTTCCGTCGTCAACGCATGCGTACGCCGCAGCCCCGAGCCCTGCCGCAACACGATCATCTGCGGATGCGGATCCAAAGGCCGCCCATACGTCTCAGTCGTCACATCCTCGGCAACGACAGCCCGCGCTGAGGCCACATCGAGCCCCACCAACGCATCGGCCGCATCAATCTCACGCTTCAACCACGGCCCCAAAGGGGAATCCACCTCACGCAAAACCTCCTCAAACACGCGCCCCACACCATGCGCACGCCCCACCTCCGGGCGCCTCAACCACACATAACCGAACCCCACGCCCTCAACATCACGCGAGGCGAAATCCTCAAGATACTCACCGAAACGACGCTGCGCTGCCACCGGATCCCGGTCCTCAGAGGCATCCCGCAACCACATCTGCGCATAGTCGGCAGGCGACTCAACATCACGCTGAATCACCCACGCCTCAAGCCCCTGAGGAGTCCACTCATCCAAACGCTGAGCCCAATGAGCACCGGAAGGGATCTCCCAGTTCGCCAGCATCTGAGCCGTACCGCCCGGCGCTAGAACATCACCCAAGCCGCGCCACAAAGTCTCAACCAGCTGATCCCCCGGCAAGCCCCCATCCCGGTACGTGAAACGGTCCTCCTCCGATTCCCCCACCGTGCGCGGAGTAATCACAAACGGCGGATTCGACACCACCACATCAAACTGCCGCCCAGCCACAGGCTCCAACAACGAACCCTGCAGCAAAGTGAGGCGCGCATCCATATCAGCGGGATCGATAGCCAACTGCTCATAGTTCAGCAACGCATTGAAACGCGTGAACGCCAACGCACGCTCCGAAAGGTCAGTCGCCGTGACGTGCCCGGCATGCCGCAACAAATGAAACGTCTGAATACCGCAACCAACACCCACGTCCAACGCCGTATCAACGTCACGGCGAACCGTATTCGCCGCCAACGTCAACGACGCCTGACCAATCCCCAACACATGGTCCTTACGCAAAACACCCTCACGATGATGCGCCCCAACATCCGAAGCCACCCACAGCTCAAGCCCATCATCAGCCGCATGCGGGCGAAGATCTACAGCTGCCCGCACCCCGCCACCCGGGGCCGGCTCCACCAATCCCAGCCGCATCAAACCCTCAACGCCAACACCCGGCATCGCCGCGCTCAGCTCAGCCGACTCAACCACACCACCCAACACGAAAACCCACACCAACGCCGCCAACCCGGCATCCGTTCCGGCGGTCGACGCGCCGGCGGACCGGGCCTGCTCGACAGCCCAGCGGGCAGCCGCCGGTTGTTCACGAACCAGCGCATCCATCGCGTCCTCGCCCACCAACGCAACCACCGCATCGAACGTGAAGCGTGCCGCCACCAAATCAGCGCGCAAAACATCAACATCAGAAACGGAAGAAAACACTGGGAGATCCGGAGAAACCATGACAACAGTCTAGGTAAAAGCTGTGAATTATTGCCGTTCACGGGACATACATTTCAGCGCACTCCTCGTTACCTACCAGTAGGTTGTAGGCTCAACACATGAACGGTATTGCAAGCGATGAGCTCATCGGCACCTGGGTCAACGGCTGGGCCGAAGCCCGAGGCTTCGACACCTACCACGAAGGACCAGTCCACGCCTACCGCCGAACAGGTCAAGACGAAGCCCACTGGGAATACGTAGTCCACGAACCCGACAACGAACTGCTGAAAAAGCTCGCACACATGATGCGCGAACACAGCGGTCAACGCCTCACCGTCTTCACCGAAGACCCAGACAGCATGCCCGAGAAAGTCCACGAAGTCGGGCTCAAAGTCGTAGCCAACCGCGAAGTCATGATGACCAGCCCCATGGCCGCGCAAGACGTCGAACCACCCATCACCGAAGACAGCCTCGTCTGGCATGAAAAACGCGACGGCGCCCACACCTGGGTCTCCCTCCACCGCCGCGAAGACGGAGCCGTTCTCGCCTCCGGACACATGGCGGCCATCGGCGACTACGCAGTCTTCGACCGCATCGTCACCGCACCAGACCAGCGCCGCAAGGGCTACGGAACACTCGTGACCCGCTACCTCGCATCCGTCGCAACCGAAACCGAAGCCGAATACGGCCTCCTCGTCGCCTCAACCGACGGCTACGAGCTCTACCACCACCTCGGCTGGACCCTACTCGGCGCGATGCTCGCAGTAGAAACCCCAGAAGAAGCAGACGACGCCGCACGCACCGACCACACCAACTAACACGCGTGAGCTGACCCGTTGAGCTGCGGCAATACGTTTCGGCGCCGCCCCTCCCGCACCTTGGGAGGGGCGGCGCCACGGCTTTAAGCCCACATCCGTGAAACAAGACGGTTGTTGCGCGGCTGTGGATTGGCTGGCTGTGGGTTGGCTGGCTGTGAGGCGGGTGGGGCTCTGTGACGGCCTGGTTGTGGGAAGATGCAGGGGATATGAAAGATTTCCGGACACTGGTTCCCCTGCTGGGCCGCGGCGATGAACCCGAGACGCTACGGCACGTCCGAGTCATGCCCTCCCGCGAAGCCGAATATGCTCCCTGGCCCGAATGGCTGCACCCGGATGCCCGCCATGCCTGGGGTGAGGCCGGAATCCATCAGCCCTACCGGCACCAAGTCGAAGCCGCCAACCTCATCCACACCGGCCACGACACCATCATCGCCACCGGAACCGCCTCAGGTAAATCACTGGCCTACCTCATGCCGGTGCTCGATGCGCTGACCCGCGGAGCACGCATCAACACGACGCATCACGATGCGAGAGCCGGAGGAGCGCCCCACAACGGCGCCGCCTCACCGACGGCCAGCGTCCTTTCGGGTGGTCGCGGCGAAGCGACCGCCCTCTATATCGCACCAACCAAAGCGTTGGCCGGCGACCAACTCACCAGCATCGAGGAACTCGGCGTACCCGGTGTCAGGGCCGCAACATACGACGGCGACACCCCGCCCGAAGAACGACGCTGGGTACGGGACCACGCCAACTTTCTTCTCACCAACCCAGACATGCTCCACTACGGGATCCTGCCCAACCACACACGGTGGGCACCGTTCCTACGGAAGCTCACGCACATCGTGGTGGACGAGGCGCATTCTTATCGCGGGGTTTTCGGTTCCCACGTTGCCGTTCTATTGCGGCGCTTGCTCCGGATCGCCGAACATTACGGCGCGGACGTGCGGGTGGTCGGGGCGAGCGCGACGAGCGCTGAACCCGCCGCGACATTCACGCGCTTGACGGGGCGGGAAGCGTGCGCGGTAACGCAGGACACCTCGGAGGCCGGGGAGACGACCGTGGTGCTGTGGGAGCCGCCGTTGACCGATCAACGTGGTGAGAACGGCGTGTTCTTGCGTCGCTCCCTCGTCGCTGAAACCGCTGACTTGCTGGCGAACCTCGTCTCTGGGCATGTACGGACCCTGGCATTTATCCGCTCCCGGAGGGGTGCCGAGGCGATTTCCGCTTCGACTCGCCGGCTTCTAGAAGAGGTCGATGATTCCCTGCCGGGTCGCATCGCGGCTTATAGGTCAGGGTATTTGCCGCAGGAACGCCGCGCTTTGGAAGACGCGTTACGCTCGGGTGAGCTACTCGGGGTCGCATCGACGTCCGCGCTTGAATTGGGTATCGACATCGCGGGTCTGGATGCGGTGCTGGTGGCGGGCTGGCCGGGCACGCGTGCCTCGTTCTTCCAACAGATTGGGCGAGCCGGCCGCGGCGGGCAAGAGTCTTTGGCCACGTTCATTGCAGGCGACGACCCGCTCGATGCGTTTTTGGTCCATCACCCGGAAACGTTGCTGGATTCCGGGGTTGAGGCGAGTGTTTTCGATCCCGCCAACCCTTATGTTCTGCAGCCACATTTGGCCGCGGCTGCCGCTGAGCTTCCCTTGACAGTCAACGATATGGGCTTGTTTGGGGATACCGCGCGGGAACTGGTTGAGGATCTGGAGGAACGCGGCATTTTGCGGCGCCGCCCATCGGGGTGGTTTTGGGTTCACGCTGAGTCTGCTCACGAGTTCGTGGACCTGCGTTCGGTGGGTGGCGGCCCGATGCAGGTCATCGACTCCCAGACGGGTGCCGTGATCGCGACGATGGACTCTTCACAGGCGCACTATCAGGCTCATGAGGGTGCCGTGTATTTGCATCAGGGCAAGCGCTATGTGGTTGATGTTTTAGATGAGGAGAACCACGTGGTCCTCGCTACCGCGGCTGAGCCTGATTTCTATACTCAAGCCCGCGATGTCACGAGCGTGAAAATCCTGGATGTGACGCATGAGGAGAAATGGGGCGAGATAGGCGTCTACTACGGGGACCTACTGGTAACAACGCAGGTGGTTTCTTTCCAACGTAAAGCGTTGATTTCTAACGAGATTTTGAGTGAGGAGCCTCTCGAGCTTGAGCCGCGTGAGCTGTTCACCAAAGGCGTGTGGTTCACGATCCCTGAGCCGCGCTTGCATTCGGCTGGAGTTCAGGCTGGAGCTATCCCTGGTTCGTTGCATGCCGCGGAGCATGCCGCTATTGGTCTGTTGCCGCTGTTGGTCACGAGTGACCGTTGGGACATTGGCGGGGTCTCTACCGCGATGCACATTGATACTGAGTCGCCCACCATTTTCGTCTACGACGGCCACGCGGGTGGTGCGGGTTTCACCGAGCGTGCTCACGCGATGGCCCCGTTCTGGCTGGAGGCTACACGGGATGCGATCCGCACATGCGAGTGCTCTTCAGGCTGCCCTTCCTGTGTTCAGTCCCCTAAGTGCGGTAACAAGAACAACCCTCTAGATAAAGCCGGTGCGATCGCTCTGCTGAGCGAAATCCTGCGTTTCGTACCCGCTCACCGTAAACGCCGCTGAGCGCTATTTGCTCCCCCTCCGTATTCTTCCCTGTTTCATTCCGCTTCCTCGATTATTGGTGGTCCGGCGTAAGACTCAGCTTGCATCGCGGGTAAGGGCCATCCTTTGAACCATCCGCTCCTGTGAGCTTTCGTGACGATACGAACCGTGGCCCCTTCGCCAACCAACAATGTGCATGTGGTGAGTTCGGACTCGTGCTTGGCAGCTATCGTTGCGGCGAGCGCGCACGGGTTTCCTGCTGAGATGACTCCGCGGTGTGCGTCCGCGGCGGCGAGCGCGGCGAGGTCTGCCGCGGTTTTAGCTCGCGCTTGGTCCGCTGCGGAAACAGCCCACATCGCAACGCTGAGCGCTGCCAGCAGGCCGAAGACCAAGAGGCCGATCACCAGCGCCGTAGCGGCACCGGTTTCCTGCGTCCAATCCTCACGTGGGATCTTCTTGCGGGAGCTATCTTCACGTGGCTGTTGTTCACCGGTTCTCGGCGGTTTATTTGAGCGCATCGCTGACTACCTCTTCAACGCGTGCGGTCGCGGTGGCTTGCACGGGGATTCCAGGGCCGAGGAATTTCCATAGTTTGACGGTGTTCTTCACCTCAACGGTGACCCATTCGTTGCTGCGTTGGACTCGGTGGGTCGTACCAGCGCCCGCGACTCGCGCAACGTCGACGTGCGCTCCCCTGGCTTCTTCCCTGGCCGCGATTCCGGCCGCGTGTTGGGCACGCACCTGCGCAGTCCCCACCGTCGCGACGGCCCCGACAAAGGCCAGCAACAGTACGAGGGCAGGCAGGAGGACAGCGAACTCAGCTGTGACAGACCCTCGCGCCGCGCGACCGTGCCCGGAGCAGCTCTGCATGGAGTAACCCTGCGGCGGGTAACCCTGCGGCGCGTAACCCCGTGCAGGATGGTTCCGCGTTTGCCGCATCGGGGCTGGCACTCCGAGCGGTTCCAGCGGCTGCTCTACCACCACGCTGCGTGGGTGAGCGTGTGTCCCGCTCGGGTGGGCCTCTGTCCTGCTCGGGTGGGTCCCTATGCCGCGTGGGTGGATCTGCACGCCACGCTTGCGGGTCTGGTCGGATGACGAGTTCATTGTGTCCTCCTGCCTGCTTGATGTTGTGCCGTCTATGAGCCGAGGGCTTTGGAGATCAACCCCATCAACATTCCCTTGACTTGGCCTCCGCTCAAGATCGTCACCAGCAGCCCCGCAAAACCAACGGCGGCCAGCGTGACGATCGAAAACTCAGCGGTCGCGATCCCTGCTTCGGGGTCGAGAATCTGCCGAGGTTGCGTCCTTCGCTGTGACTGCGGCTGTGTGTGCCGCAGCGGTTGTGGCTGTGGCGATGCGGTTGCGGTGCGGTTCTTTTCCATGTGGTCCTCCTGACCGTTTGAGGTGTTGTGGATCGTGTTTACTGCCGGGAACTACCCGGTTCTTATCGGGTGTTGCCCCGATGTTTAGAGTCTTCCGGCTGCGGTGATACTTCTGGGTTGTGGAAGAGAATCTGTGGATGGCCCCACCTGGAATTCAGAGCCGTGGATAACGGAACTGCGTCTGCACTGGCACCTGTACCTACTCGCCCGCATATCTGCCGGGCCTAGCACACGCCGTGAATGCAGAATGCTGCGTTATTGGTTCCACGGTTGGAGCGCGAGAGCTACCGGGATCACGCCGAGGCATATAAATGCGGGGAGGGCGCAGAGCCCGAGTGGGATCACCACGCGCACACCGAGGCGTTCCGCTTGGGCCTTCATCCGGTCTTCGTTCGCGGCGCGTTGATGTTTACTCGACTGTCTCAACAGTTCGGCCACGGGCGCTCCGGTGCTCCTGGAGACCTGGATGAACGAACCTAGTTGTTGGGCGTTTGGTGCGTAGCTGAACGCTTTTTCGCCTTCTATGCCCCACGCCAGCGCGGTAGCGACCCGGTTGAGCCCTAAAGCGTTACCGGTCGAGTTATCCAGCGTCGCCAACGCGTACTCGAGGGACATGCCTGATTCGATGCATAAGGCCAGGGCCTCGGCTATCAACGGCGCATATTCGGCATCCCCAAAATCATCCGCTAACGAACTCGCCGGATCGCGCGGCAAGGGATTCGCAGAAGACCGAGCCGAAGGGCTAGCAACCTGTTCGCTGCCCCTGGGGTGCGTCGTGGTTAGGCGTTGCCTCCCGTTGGATCGCGGGGCCCACGCCAGGATCGCCACAGCCAGCATCCCGGCACAGATCCATGCGCTCAGCGTCATCGTGGAACCTGGCTGCGCTGTAAGGATCAGTGTTGTCATGAGCCGGCCTCGGTGGTGTTGTAGGACATTTTTCGGATGAGGTGCCGCGACCATATGAGGGATGCGGCCCAGAGCAGGCAACCGGCGAAGAGGCACACGTGCCCTGCAGTGGTCGTGAACAGGGTCCCTACCGGGTCGGCTCCTAGTAGTTGCGCCATGAGGAGTCCACCCAGCGGCAAGAGTGCGAGAATGCGGCGGGTCGTCTGGGCCGCGGCTATCCCGGTGACTTGGCTGCGGATAGCCGCCGCCCGGGCTTGGGCGTGTGATGCCAGCGCTTCAAGCAATTCAGCATGAGCAATCCCGGTGGCTTCTGCCAACTGTTGGGCCCAGTACACGTGCCGCAGCATCGCCGGTAGTTCATGCTCATCCGGGTTCGTTCTCTTGAGGCCTGTAAGAGTCAATGGGGCGCCAAGAGCTATGCGCGATGCGGTCATTGAAGCGGCGTGATGCCACGCCTCTAACTCACGTGCATGAGCCCGTGTTGAAGCGGGGCCGGCAGTTGCTTGGGTTTCAACCTCGAGTGCCGAGGTGAGGGCTTCCCACGCGTAGCGGTGATGCGCACCTGAACGCATGAGTGACGCGAGCGTTGAGATGACCCGTTGGGCGATGTCATAGGTGACTGCGAGCTCTTCGCTGGGTTCCTCACCCGCTTCTTCTCGCCGATCTTCGCGTGGCACTGCACGCCGCGATGTAGCCGAGGGGTGTTCAGATGCCTTGCCTGTTGATGTCTCCGGGTTGATGGATGAGGTGGCACGGGAGGCCGCGCTCGTTCGGAGGGAGGTTCCTGTCGGCGAGCGCCTGGCGCCCCACCCCTTCCATGACAGTATGCTGACGAACAAGAGTGTTGCGGCAATCCACGCGTACATCACGGCCGCTCCGCCTTCCCGGGGATCCACAGCCCGTCGGCACCCAACCCAGGTGCATCCACGCGTTGAGGGGCACCGGTTTCATCGGCGACATAGTGGACGTCAATCTCGAGCGAACCTTCTTTAGTGAGCCGTAGCGAACCTAGTGCGGACGGGCCTCGTCCGCGATCTGTTCGTTCCACGTGGATCACTGTGGCGATCGCGCTCGCTGCCTGCAGTGCCGTGGTGCTCGGGCGCCACCCGGCGAGCGACCCTAACGCGATCAGGCGTGCTGGGACATCGTTGATCGAGTTCGCGTGTACCGTAGCGCCCGCGCCGGTGTGTCCGGTGTTCAACGCCATGAGGAGGTCCTGGATTTCCGCGCCACGGCACTCGCCGACAATCAGCCGGTCCGGCCGCATACGCAGCGCCTGCCGTACGAGTTCTTGCAACGTGACCTCGCCCGTTCCTTCCGCGTTGGGTTGCCTCGCCTGCATGGAAACCGTATGCGGATGGTGGGGCCGCAGTTCACGCGAGTCCTCGATCATAATGAGCCTCTCGCTGGCCACACATTCGGCCAGCATCCCGGAAAGCAGAGTTGTTTTTCCTGCACCGGTGCCGCCGCTGATCATGAATGTTTCCCTCTGTTCAACCACCCGTTTCAGTACGGGAACCCAGGCTTGCTGCGGCCCCGCCAACATCTCGCCGAGCCGCGCTTGCGCCGGGCTAGGGACGCGGATCGATAAAACAGGGGCATCAACGATGGGCGGCAACACAGCGTGCACTCTGTAGCCGTCCACCACCGCGTCGCCATACGGGTGGGCAGTATCCAACGCACGCCCTGCCCTGCCAAGCACCCGCACCGCTATACCCACAACCTCCGCAGGTTCCAACCACACCCCAGTTCGCTCTAAACCTGCCGTTTCATCGACCCAAACACAGCCATCAGAGGTCACCAGAACATCGCTCACCCCAGGCTTCTCCGCGAACTCCGCGAGCGGCCCCAAACCAGTCAGATTCCGTTGAACCGTTTGCGCAGCCTCACGTAAAGCACCCGGCCCACGCACCACCCCGTCCGAAGACAACAGGCTCGCGATCACCGACGGATCGGCCCGCTCACCCCGCTCGAGCAACTGCTCCCGCACATGGTTCGTCACCTCGTGCGAATACCCACCCCAGCCCCCGTGCCGCAGCACCGTCCGGCCATCCCGTTCACGTGGCGCCCCCATCAGGCTGCCCTCCTCGAACCACCGGCAACCATGTGTCCAATACTTCGCCCCTCTTCCATCTGCGGGATCCACAGTTTCCGAGCCAACGCCCGGGCACCCGCAACAACCCTGCGTCCCTGAATACTCCCAGCCCACGCCGCACCCACCTTCGCGGCCTCCGTACGAGAATCACAGCCACGCGGCCCAACCCCCACAACACTCCAACCAGGACCCACCACAAGACCACCCGCCCCACCACCAGCCGCCGCCCACGGCCTCTGCAAACACACGATGCGCTCGCCGTGCCGCCTCGCGCCGCCCGCTGCGCTCAAGGCGCGCAGAGAGACCGGTCCGCGATCGACGAGCACCACGTCCACGGCTCTCGAGAACGCGGCGACGGCAAGAGAAAGGCTCTCCTCCCCTAGTTCGCCGCCCGTATCGGGTGGGAAGGTGACAAGATATGCGCCCGCCAGCCGAGGCAATAGTTCAAGCGTGCTGGCCGCTGGGCCGTCTTCGATCGCGGCCAACACCGCCGGCCAGCGCAGTCCGCCCGGGGCGGCCCAACACGTGTCCGAGGACGGATCCGCGTCCAGGATCGCAACCGACCAGCCGTGGTCCCCCATCGCTTTGGCGGTACCCGCAACGACCGCCGCGCTATTGCGCGATCCGGGGCCATCGGCGATCTCGATAACCTGCCCCATGACCGGGCCGTGCCGGCTACCCCACACGATCTTGCTCAACAGTTCAGCACCCGCAGGCATCACGATCGGATGCGCTCCCGGATGCCTGGCCGCCGCCGCATACACCGCGGCGGAATCAATCCCAACGAAACATATCTCGGCGCCGCTGGTTACCGGGGGTGCCGCCGTGCGAGCACCACTCACTTCCACCAGGTGCGCCACAACATCAGGGTTGCCGCACAACGTGCGCGCATCGTCTGTGTGTACGTCGGTGAGTTCAAGTCCCAGCCCGTGCACCACCACGGCGGCTTCGCCCCGAACGTTACGGCGCGGACGGCCTCCGCCCATGCCACTGTTCCTCGCCGCCACGCCGCCCAGATTCTCCGGCCCTTTCGGCTCAGCTGCGGGATGCCACATCACGATGGGCTTGCTGGCCGGTGCACGCCGGTGCCGGTGGGTCTGAAGCATGCGTGTGGGTGCCGCACTTGTGCGCGGGTCCGCGCCAGAGGCCCGGCCTTGATCGGGGCCGGCGCGGCGCGCTTGAGACGCGCGCCTTTCCCGGGGCGGGCGGTGAGAGCGAGCATCGCCTGAGGTGTTGGTGAGAGTCCACATGCACCCAGCACAACGTATGTGCCACCCGAATGGCGCTGCACATCAAAAACTGTGGAAGAAGGGCGCTATCGACGCGCGTGTGGATTCCGGGACTAGCAGGTCCGCAGCGCCCTGCGCCCTTCACGCGAGCCCACGCCAATAACCGCCGTGGTCGCTACGTATACCTGTTTCAGGTTTTAGGCTTGACCTTCACGGGGTTGGCTGCCGGGCGCATCCACCCGGTTTCGAGCCAGCCGGCATCGGTGAGGATCGAGGTGAGAACGGTCGCGGTGAAGCCCCACAAGAGGCCCTGTTGCAGGCGGTAGGCCGGCATGCGGAACGGTTCTCCATTACGTTCGAATTCGGTGATGCACCGTACATCTTCACTCAAGAGGTCGGCCACGGGTGTGCGGAAAACATCAACGGATTCATTCACATCAACCGGGGCGACCTTGCTTGGTCTCTCCCACACCGCCAATACCGGGGTGACCTCGTAGCCGGACACGGTCGGTGTTACCGGTAGGGTCCCTAGAACCGTGACTCCTTCAGGGTCCAGCCCGGTTTCCTCAACTGCTTCACGCAACGCGGTATCGACCAGTGTGGCGTCGCCTTCTTCCCAACCGCCACCCGGGAACGCGATCTGCCCTGCATGCGAACGCAAGCCGTCGCTGCGGCGTAGCAACAAGACATCCAGATCAGCGGGCACTACCTCGGAAGAATGCACCGCAGGCACCGAGTCAAGAGCACCAAACAACACCAGCACAGCCGCCCGCTTACGCACCGGGAACTTACCGCGCAACCGCGCATACATCGGCAACCGTTCAACATTTCCTTCTGAACCGCTTCCACCGGGCCCGCCTTCGAGGCCTGATTCACCCCCGCGCACGCCTGCATACATATCGACAACGGCCTGGAGTTGTTCGCGTACTGTGCTCATGCGTTCAGCCCGTACCCCATCGCGCGCAGCTGCCGGCGCGAATAACCTTCAACCATCAGCCGGTGCAGCTCTTCACGGCCCGGGGCGAGCTCGTACTTCAAAAGCTTCTTCGCCTCTTCCGGGTCGGTTTCCCCTTCGCCATACGATGGGCACCACTGCGCTACGGGGCACGCCCCGCACGCTGGCCGTTGGGCGTGGCAGATGCGGCGGCCGTGGAAGATGAGGTGGTGGGAAAGGTTGGTCCAGTCTTTCTTTTCGAACAGCTCCCCCACTTGGTATTCGACCTTGACCGGGTCGGTTTCCTTAGTCCACGCGAAGCGGCGGGCGAGCCTGCCAAAGTGGGTGTCCACCGTGATTCCGGGGTGCCCGAACGCGTTACCCAACACCACGAAAGCCGTCTTGCGGCCCACACCGGGCAGGGTTACGAGGTAGTCGAGATCGTCCGGGACCTCACCGCCGGTGTCTTCCATGAGGGTCCGGGCGAGGTTCTGGATGTTCGCGGCTTTGGTTTTATAGAAGCCCGTGGCCCGCACCACGTCTTCGACCTCGCTCAGGTTCGCGCCAGCCAACGATGCCGCGTCCGGCCAACGCCGAAACAGCTCCATGGTGACTTGGTTGACTTTCACGTCAGTGGTTTGCGCTGACAAGACAGTCGCTACGAGCAGCTCGAAGGGGTTCTCGAAGTCCAGTTCCGGAACCACGTACGGGTATTTCGTTGCCAGTTCGCGGTTGATTTTCCGGGCACGTCTCTTGCGCCCCAATGGGGTTTCGCGTTCCCACATCCGTTCCCGCTTCTCGGCAGGGGTGAGTCTGCGTGCCATGCCGGTGGTATCCCTTCCTTGGCATGCGCTGGCGGCATGCTCTGGTCTTGCGTTGCAGTTTCACGTTCCGGTTTCATACTCTGAGAGCATGATGCGTCTCACTTCACCCTACCGGTAGGCCACCGCTACGTCCCGCCTGATGCTCGTCTTGCACACCTGCCCGGTAACGGCCCCGTAGGCCGATGCCTAGTGCGTTCTGTTTTGTGTCTGCTGATTTGCTCCTGAGAGAAAGCCCGTGTATCTCTATTTATAGGGTGACCTGCCTCACATAAGATGGAAGCTAAGTGATCCAGATCACCAACTGTCTTATCGCTTACTTGTCCTGAGGAGTCTCCATGTCAGAGAACACGGCAATGGATAACCTGAGCCATGAGGATCGCTCGTTCCCTCCTGGCCCGGATTTCGTGAAGAACGCCGTCGCACACGCAGACCTTTACGAGCGCGCCGCGCAGGACCGCTTGGGCTATTGGGCGGAACGTTCGCGTGAGGCATTGACGTGGGCTGAGGATTTCACCACGGTTCTCAACGATTCTGAGGCGCCTTTCTATAAGTGGTTTGAGGACGGCAAGCTCAACGCTGCGTATAACGCTGTGGACCGTCACGTTGAGGCCGGAAACGGTGATCGTGTAGCGATCTATTTCGAGGACGAGACCGGCGCGACGTCAACCTACACGTACGCCGAGCTCGCTACGGCCGTGAAGAAGGCCGCCAACGCGTTCAGTGAGCTGGGTGTTGGTTCTGGGGACCGCATCGCTGTCTACATGCCGATGATCCCGGAGGCCGTGATTACGATGCTGGCCTCAGCCCGCCTCGGCGCGATCCACTCGGTTGTGTTCGCTGGTTTCTCTGCGGATGCTTTGCGTTCGCGTGTGGATGATGCGGAAGCCAAGCTGGTTGTCACCGCTGACGGGAACTGGCGCCGTGGGAAGCCGAATCCGGTCAAGAAGGTTGTGGACGCCGCTCTTGAGGCTGATGGCCACACGGTGACTAACGTTGTGGTTGTACGTAACAACAAGGAAGAGCCTGAAACATGGGTTGATGGCCGCGATGTGTGGTGGCACGAGGTCGTGGAGAACGCTTCGGATGAGCACACCGCTGAAGCGTTCGAGGCCGAGCATCCGCTGTTCATCCTCTACACCTCGGGAACCACAGGTAAGCCGAAGGGTATTCTGCACACCACCGGCGGCTACCTGACTCAGGCCGCGGTCACCGCGAAAGACACGTTCGATCTGCACCCAGAGACTGACGTTTACTGGTGCACCGCGGACATCGGCTGGATCACCGGCCACTCGTATGTCACCTACGGCCCGCTCATCAATGGCGCCACGATGTTGATGTACGACGGCACGATGGACACCCCGGATAAGGGCCGTTGGTGGGATCTTGTTGAGAAGTACAAGGTCACCATCATGTACACCGCTCCAACCGCTATCCGTACCGCTATGAAGTGGGGCCGCGAGATCCCTGACGCCCGCGACCTCTCGTCGTTGCGCGTGCTCGGTTCCGTGGGTGAACCGATCAACCCGGAAGCGTGGATGTGGTACCGCGAAGTCATTGGCGCGAACAACGGCGCCGGTACGGATGGCGCGCCGGGCCCACGCAAGGAATACCCCGCCCCGATCGTGGATACGTGGTGGCAGACCGAAACCGGCGCCCACATGATCAGCCCGCTACCGGGCGTCACGGCAACCAAGCCTGGCTCCGCGCAGACCCCTGTTGCGGGCGTGACCGTCGATGTTGTGGACGATTTGGGCACCCCGCTCGGCAACGGCGAAGCCGGCCTGCTAGTGATCCGGGAACCGTGGCCGTCCATGTTGCGCGGCATCTGGAACGACCCAGAACGCTATAAGGAAACCTACTGGGACCGCTTTGGCGACATGTACTTTGCAGGCGATGGTGCCAAGAAGGACAAGGACGGCGACCTGTGGCTCATGGGTCGTGTGGATGACGTCATGAACGTTTCCGGGCACCGCCTCTCCACCACCGAAATCGAGTCTTCACTCGTCGCTCACGAAGCGGTCGCTGAAGCCGCGGTGGTCGGTGCCGCGGATGAGACCAAGGGCGAGGCGGTTGTCGCGTTCGTGATCCTCAGCAGAGACGCCGATTCCTGGCCTGAAGACATCACGGAACAGCTGCGCCAGCACGTCGCTACCGACATCGGCGCGATCGCCCGCCCGAAGGCCGTATTCGCAGTACCTGAACTTCCAAAGACCCGCTCCGGCAAGATTATGCGTCGCTTGCTCAAGGACGTCGCTGAAGGACGCCCAGCAGGTGATTCCTCGACGTTGGCGGACACCACGGTGATGAACCAGATTTCCGAATCGATGCGGAATAAGGGCTAATTCCTCACCGGGGTACCCCGACGCGCGTAAACGGCGTGGCTGGAAACTTCCCCGCCAGGCCACATAAAAACGATGCGGTGGACAGACGAACTGTCCACCGCATCGTCCTTTAAAACTTGCTGCCTTGTTACTCGCAGGAATCCGTCGGTTGATACTGGCAGGAACCGGCAGGAACCGGCAGGAACCTACTCGCAGGTGCCTGTTGGCACGGCGGCGGTCCGGTTCGGGGCTTCGGCAACGATGGTTTTGAGTTCATCGTTCGTGATCGCATAGCCAACGTTGTCTTCATCCTTGGACTTAGCGAAGATCATTCCACTGAACTTGCCGTCATCATCCACGAGCGGGCCGCCAGAGTTACCGCGTTTGACGTCAGCGGCGAGCTGGTACACGTCCACAGAAGATGAGCCGTTGCCGTAAATGTTAGGCAACTGGGCCGCCGCGCGTTGCTTCACAGCGGCATGCGAAACCGTGTACGGGCCGCCGGCAGGGAAGCCCATGAACGTAGCGTGATCCCCAGCGCGCAGGGTTGGCCCCATCTCAAGCGGCTGCATTCCGAGCCCATCCACCGCGATCACGGCGATGTCTCTGCGTGGATCGAAGGTGACCGTCCGGCCCGTGAGTGCGCGACCATCCGGGGTCTCGACAACGGGTTGTTCGATGCCGCGCACAACGTGGGCGTTAGTGATCAAACGGTCTGGCGCGATCGCGAATGAGGTGCCTGTCTGGTTCACGCCACACGCGCTCGCGATACCGGAAACACGCGCGATGGAATCTTTCGCGGAGTGCTGCTGCTCAGTAGTCTGGGCGCCTTCCGGGATTGAGGCATGCGGTGACGCTGCAGGCGACGGATCCCCTGGGGCCGGGCCGGAAAGAGAGAGCTTCGGAACGGAGATTTCCGGCAGCTCGAGCGCGGCCACCGCCAAGCGAGCCTCGCCGAATGCGCGCTCCATAACCTCCGGCGTGGTGTCACGCACCGACTGAACCACTTTGGAATTAGCTAGCTGCGGCGAAAGCCACGGCATCCCCAACGCAGACCACGTGAACGCGAGAGCTGAAATAGTGATCCAGGTCGCCACGAAATACAACACGGAACCACCCAAGCGGTCCCACCAACGCGGGCGAGGACGGTCCATCCAACGCCGGATCTGCGCCGCCGTCGCTTCGCCGAGCCCCTGGCCGAGCGCCAACAAGACAGCGAATGTCAAGAATAGGCCGGCGGCACGCCACGCGGGGTCTTGAATCCAGCGGGCCATCAATGGGACGCAGAAAAACGCCGCGGTAGCCCCAGCCAGAAAACCCGCTGTGGCACCTAAAGAAACAAGGAACGCTTTACGCCAACCGGTCCATAACTGGGCGATGATCAGAATGATCAGAATCCAGTCGATGAGGTGCAGACCTAGAAACACCGCACCCCCTCCATGCGTCGCTACGTTCCTACGGCGCCACACGATTTCAGTCGCGGCGCTCAGTAATGTGGCACGGCACGCAGCTTTACACGCACCTGCCGTGCTGAACATCCTAACTAAGCACGCACGGCCAACCTCACCTTCTTTGCAGAACGTTATGTAATTGTTTTCAAAATAGTGAGGCGCGGCCGAAATCTGCTTGCAAGACGTGTCATGCGGCACAATAGTATTGAACGAAGGCCATAAATCTGCAATTTCTGAAGGAGACCCATGGACATCGAGGTCCTTCGCCGGGCGCCGCTGTTCGCGCATCTGAGCGACGAAGCTTTCAACGTTCTGACCGAAGAACTCACCCAGGTCGATCTGACCCGTGGCATGTCCGTCTTCCACGAAGGCGATCAAGGCGATCAGCTCTACGTGATCATTTCCGGCAAGATCAAGCTGGGTCGCACCGCCGCAGACGGCCGTGAGAATCTTCTGGCCCTCCTCGGTCCGGGCGAACTGTTCGGCGAGATGGCGTTGTTTGATCCGCATCCGCGTAACGCGACAGCTACCGCCGTAACCGAGACCCACCTCGCTGGCCTGCGCCACGAAAACCTGCGCCGTGCACTCGCCACCAACCCTGAGGTTTCCGCGCAGCTACTGCAGGCGCTGGCCCGCCGCTTGCGCCGCACCAACGATTCGCTGGCAGACCTCGTGTTCTCCGATGTGCCAGGACGCGTGGCGAAAGCCCTCCTGGACCTCGCGGACCGTTTTGGCCGCCCAACTGCGGACGGGATCCTCGTTCCTCACGAGCTCACCCAGGAAGAGCTCGCCCAGCTGGTTGGCGCCTCCCGCGAGACCGTGAACAAGGCACTGGCTGAGTTTGTGCAGCGCGGCTGGCTACGGCTTGAGGCTCGCGCCGTCGTAATCCTCGATGCCCAGCGCCTCCGCCAGCGTTCACGCTAGGCATCCAGGAGTCCTAGGTGTCCCGGCGCTGTTCAGGCGGATGGTCTGTCACGAGTTTGAGTCCCCACTCGAATCCGCCAACCATCCGGTGAATCAGCTCCATACGCCCGTGCGACCATGCACGCGGTTGTGACATGAACGCCACCAGACCGCGCGCATGGTTCACTTCTTCCATGACGGCCTGGATTGGCGGGGCTACCGCCTCAGACCAGGGTGCCGCGTTCTTCGCAGCCGAGCTCTTCGCCGCCGTGTTCTCCATTGCTGCGCCGCTAGGGTCCGCATTGCCAGGCCATGCCGCGCCAGGCTCGATGCTGGATGCGGGACCGTCCGGATCTGCGATCTGCTTGGCGGCCTCATCGCGGTCTACCGAGACCCACGCACCCCAGCCGTCGCCGCCTGGGGGTAGGGAGACTTCCTGACCTACCGGCAAAGCGATAGCGAATACGGTGCTCTCGACCCTGCGCAGAGCATAATCGGCGCTTTCCCACCGGCACACGAACCTCAACAGATCAGTGCGCAATCCCCATCCGCGATGCTCGATCCATTGAGAGAAACGCGTGCTGTCCGCCTGGATCTCAGACCGTGCCGTGGTCCATTCAGCGCTACCGAGCGAATCCACGATGTCCACATCCGAGACCCCTGCAAGCAGGATCCCTGTCTCGAGGAACAACCCCCGTACCGCGGCCATCACCGAGCGGCGCGCACCTGCAACGTCATCGGTACCGATCCTGGCGGCCCATTCGCGTGCGGAAGGCCCAAACCATCGCACGTTGTCGTCATCGACCGGCTCGACCAGCGCCGATGGCGGCGCGATCGACCCCAACGGCGAGTCCGGTTGCCGCTGCGTAAGCCATGTGACCAGGCCGTGGGATTGCTGATCCAAAACCATGACCTGGCTCGCGTGCCGCACCCTCACCGGATGCGGATGCTCAAGCTCAAACCAGTTCCGGGCCGCGGCCCTCTCCCACCGTGGAACCGGATACACCCGGCGGTTCAGCGCCAAGGGGCGGTACAGACGCTTCAATCGAATGCGACGGTGACTTCGACTTCAACGGGAGAATCCAGCGGCAGAACCGGAACGCCAACCGCTGAGCGCGCGTGAGTGCCCGCTTCCCCGAAGATCTCACCCAACAGTTCGGAAGCGCCATTGACTACACCCGGTTGCCCCGTGAAGTCAGGAGTTGAAGCCACGAACCCGGTGACCTTGACAACGCGAGTCACACGGTCCAAGGAGCCCAGTTCCGAACGGATCGCAGCCAACGCGTTGATCGCCGCGGTACGAGCCAAGCCATACGCCTGCTCCGCGCTGACCTCGCCACCGACCTTGCCGGTTGCCGGCAACTGGCCGTCCACCATCGGCAACTGGCCTGAGGTCTGGACCGTACCGTTGAACGTCACCGCAGGAACATAAGCCGCCAACGGCTTCACAACCTCCGGCAACTCAATCCCTAACTCGCTCAGCCTCTGCTCGAAAGAGCCCTGCTTCCCGCTGCCTTCTTGGCCTGCAGATGCCATCACAATCCCCCACTCAACTCAGCTATATAGCTACGTGTTTATGTCAGTCCCGAGCGCTTACTCAGCTTCGAATGGACGCTTAAAGTAGCCCACCAAGTTCACTGCCGGTGCGGAAACAATCTCAGCGCCGGTCGCCGGAGCCGCGGAACCAGCGGCAGGCATCGAAACGACCTGTACCAGTTCCCAGCCCTGCTTGCCGAAGTTATCCAAAATAGCTTTAGTGTTATGCACCATCAAAGGTGCCGTGAAGTACTCCCACTTAGTCATGCTTCTAAGCCTAACCCGCTCAACACTTGTACGTGAGCGCTTCCGTACGCATGCAAGCTACATCCACAGGCTCTTGTGAATACATCCACAGTCTGACCCGCTTCTAAGGTCCCTCCGGTACGCTAGAGCCTATGTCCCAAGGTAAGTCCCTCATGAGCACGTCTACCTCAACCGTGCGTAGACTCATCGGATTCTTGCTCGCGAGCGTCCTCGCTGGCGCCCTCACGGCAGGCACCCTGGTGCCTCTCGTGGTATTCACTGGCACAGCGACCAACATGGCTTCTGACGCTTACGCATCGATCCCGTCGTTCCCTAAGACGACGTCGGTGCCTGAGTCCTCGGTTGTTTATGACCGCAACGGCAAGGTCGTGGCGAAGTTCTTCGCGCAAGACCGCAAGCCAGTCAAGCTCAAAAATATTTCGCCTTGGATGCAGAAAGCGATCGTCTCCGTTGAAGACGAGCGTTTCTACGAACACGGTGGTGCGGACCCGCGCGGTATTTTGCGTGCAGCTGTAGCTAACTTGGCGGGCGCCGGCGGCCAGCAGGGTGCGTCCACACTGACCCAGCAGTACGTCAACAACCGCAATATCCTTAACCAGATCGCTGACGGCGTTCCAGCTTCCGAGCTGACTATCTCCGGCAACAAGTCCGTTGCCGATAAGGCTCGGGAAATCAAGTGGGCCAACGAGATCGAGCAGACGATGAGCAAGGACGAGATCCTCGAGGGCTACCTCAACCTCGTCTTGTTCTCCGGAACCACCTACGGTGTCGAAGCCGCCGCGCAGCGTTTCTTCTCGATCCCTGCGAAGAAGCTCAGCATTGAGCAGTCCGCGATGCTCGCTGGCATGGTTCAGCGCCCGGGCTACTTCAACCCGCTCACTAACCCTGAAGCGACCAAGCAGCGCCGTGATGCCGTGTTGAGCCGTATGTTGCACAACGAGGCGATCACGAAGGAACAGTACGACAAGGCTGTCAAGAAGGACTTGGGACTGAAGCCTTCTGACACCAAGTCAGGCTGCACGGCCGCGAAAGAAGCCCCATACTTCTGCACGTACGTGTACTGGGAAATCTTGAAGAACCCGGAGTTCGGTAAGACCCAGCAGGACCGCGAATACCTGCTCCTCAACGGTGGTCTTCAGATCCACACAACCTTGGACATGAAGCTGCAGAAGGCAGCGAATAAGCAAGTCCGCGAGGCAGTTCCAGAAGGCGATAAGGGCGGCTTGGGCTCCGCAATCGTCTCGCGTGACAACAAGACCGGCGACATCCTCGCGATGGCTCAGAACACGCGTTTCGGAACCAGCGAGAAGAACCCTGCCGCCTACACCGAATACAACTTCACCACTGACCGCTCCCACGGCGGCTCCGGTGGCTTCCAGGGTGGTTCTACCGCTAAGCCGTGGACTGCGATGGCCTGGATCGAAGCCGGTAAGAGCGTGAAATCCACCGTCAACGCGTCCCGCCGTGACTACAGTGGCACGTCGTGGGATGCCTCATGCCTGCCGGGCAAGCGATACAAGATCTTCAAAGAGTGGGACGTCGGCAACGCGATCGCGAACCAGTACAAGAACATGCCGATGAATAAGGGCCTCTACTGGTCCATCAACTCCGCGACCGTCGCTGAGGCCTACCAGTTGGACTTGTGCGACATCACCTCCGTCGCTGAGCGTATGGGCTTGCTCGAGGGCCAGGTCACAACGCAGGGCGAACCTGCTGACGCTAAATCACTGGCGTCCTCCGGCCCTTCGTTGGTTCTTGGCGCTCA
The DNA here is from genome assembly GCF_001807575.1 of Arthrobacter sp. HMSC08H08. Lineage (NCBI taxonomy): Bacteria > Bacillati > Actinomycetota > Actinomycetes > Micrococcales > Micrococcaceae > Arthrobacter > Arthrobacter sp. HMSC08H08. The sequence goes on along the minus strand of NZ_KV789408.1, from coordinate 49,702 downwards.
GCCCGTGACACCTCTGGCCCAAGCACGCGGTTTCGGTGCCTTCGCTAACAAGGGCATGATCTGCAACAACCGTGTCTTCACCAAGATCAAGGGTGCTGACGGAACCAAGTACAAGGTTCCTGAGCCTGAGTGCAAGCGCGTCTTCGAAGAAAACGACGTCTCCACTCTCAATAGCATCCTCACTAAGATCGCCCGCGAACGCGTGGTCATGGGCCGGTTCAGCGCCCCTACCGGCGGTAAGACCGGTACTAACGACAACGCGACCTCAACCTGGTTTGCCGGCTACACCGAAGGCATGACGACTGTTGCCTGGATTGGCCGTAAGGACGGCACAACCCAGCTTGGTCTGAACAACGGCATCAAGCTGCGCGGTATCCCTGTTCGCAAGGGTGACTCGATGACACACGCTGGCCCGATGTGGGCTAAGTACATGGCTCAGGTGTACCAGAACTACGATCACGGTCGGATCCCGAACGAGGTCAAGCAACCGCACGCCTCTTCCTCCGATGACTCTGATGAAGAGGTAGACAGCATGCCGGCTCCATCCTCCCCGAGGCCGTCCCTAGGCTCGGCGCAGGGCGAGACGGCTTCGGTTGAGTCCTCCTCATCTTCAGACTCGACGCAGTCCTCGACGACGGCATCGTCGTCCGGCTCCTCTTCCCCTGCTTCCTCGCGCAGTGAGTCACGTGGTGCCTCACGCAGTGAGAGCTCGAACCCTCCTCGTAGGAACGAGCAACCGGCTAGGGAGAACAACAACGGCAACAGGGGTAATTCTGGCCAGGAGGACGACTGATCCTGTGCCACGACTGAAACGTTGTGCCGTCTATGCCGGCGGCTCGGCAGTAGCTTTGAGCTCCGTCATCGCCGCGAAGGCCGCCTGGAATGCGCTGGATTTCCAACTCGAAGAGCACACCGTGCCCGTCCTGGAACCGGGTGCCCAGCCGATCCGTCTGCTACACATTTCGGATATCCACATGGCTCCCGGGCAGAGCGCGAAAGCTATGTGGTTGCGTTCCCTGGCTGACCTGGAACCGGACCTTGTGATCAACACGGGCGATAACCTCGCCCGCCACAACGGCGAGGGCCCGCTCATCGAAGCTCTCGCACCGCTGCTCGAGCGCCCCGGCGCGTTCGTTCCGGGTTCGCACTGCTATCACACCTCGCGGCTGAAGAACCCGCTCTCCTACCTCAACAAGAAGCGCCTAACGGGTGAAAAGATCCGTTATGCACGCAAGGACGAACTCGATTGGCGGCGGATGCATGCCGCATTCGAAGACACCGGCTGGGTCAACGCCGCGAATGCGAATGGTTGGATCAAACTCCCCGCAGCGAATACATCGGGTGTCGCGGGTTCTGAGCCGCGCTCTGGGTCAGGCTTTAGGAATGCTCAGGAGGCCGCGTCGGCTACGCGCTGGGTCGCGGTCTCCGGGGTTGATGACCCGCACATCGGGCTGGATCAGCCCACGGGCTGGCCGGAGCCAACTATGGAACAGACCATCGGGACGGTCGCGTTCCGTTTAGGGCTCACGCACGCCCCCTACCGGAGGGTTCTGAACCAGCTCACGACGGCGGGCGCTGACTTGATCTTGGCTGGCCACACCCACGGCGGTCAGCTTGCCCTACCGGGTTTCGGCGCCGTGGTTTCCAACGCTGATATTCCGGCGGGCCGCGCGGCTGGGCTGGGTGTGTGGATCGCAGGCCGCAAACGCACCTACTTGAATGTTTCCCAAGGTATTGGGGCGAGCCGCTTTGTCCCGTTCCGCACCGGTTTCAAACCGGCCGCCTCCCTCATCACCCTGGTTGCCCGCGAGGTTTGATCTCGCTGCTTACGCGTAGGGCTGTGACAGCGGGGTGAATTCGCGGCCGGTGAGGCGCTCGTACGCTTCGACATAGCGCCGGGAGGTCGCCTCGACGATCTCGTCTGGCAGCGCTGGTGGGGCGGTATCGCTGGCTTTGTCCCAACCGGAGGCTTCAGAAGTCAGCCAATCGCGCACGAACTGTTTATCGAAGGACGGTTGCGACTGACCCGGCTGATATTCCGCGGCGTCCCAGAAACGTGAAGAGTCTGGGGTGAGAACCTCGTCGCCCAAAACCGTGCGGCCTGTGACGGGGTCTTGACCGAATTCGACCTTGGTGTCGGCAAGGATGATGCCGCGTTCGCGCGCGATCTTCTCGGCCCGCGTATAAACATCCAGGGTTAGCTCGGCGAGCTCTTCGGCTGCTTCACGGCCAACTCGGGCAGCCATCTGCTCGAACGTGATGTTCTCATCGTGCTCCCCAACCTCAGCTTTAGCGCTCGGGGTGAAGATCGCTGGCTCCAGCTTGGAGCCGTCAACCAGGCCCTCGGGTAGCTCGATGCCGGTCACGGTCTGGGTCTGCTTGTATTCAGCGAGCCCCGAGCCGGTCAGGTAGCCGCGGGCGATGCACTCGATCGGGTACATATCCAGCCGCTGGCAGATCATGGCGCGATGCGCTACAGGCTCCGGCACGTCCGTGGAGAGTACGTGGTTGGCAACGCCTGTGAGTTGTTCGAACCACCATAGGGACAGCTGGGTCAGCACCTCACCTTTATGGGTGATGGGCGTGCTCAGCACGTGGTCGTATGCGCTGATGCGGTCGGAGGCGACCACCAGGACGCGGTCGGTGATGTCTGGATCTTCCGGGACGTAGAGGTCACGCACCTTACCTGAATAGGTGTGCTTCCACCCTTCCAGCTGGATCGGATTGGTCGTGTACCCGCGCGCTGCTTGATGGTTCGTGCCCGTCTCACTCACTGTGCGTCTCCTTCCGTGGATGCGCCTTGGCCTACGCCGACGCTCGTGACGGTGATCTCGCCGCGGGCGGCTTTCAGCGCGATGTCGCTGCGGTGTTGCGCGCCGTCGAAGCTGATCTTGCCTACGCCTTCGTAGGCAGTTTCGCGGGCTTCGTTGAGGTCTTCGCCGAGCCCTACGACGGCGAGGACGCGCCCGCCTGCGGTGATGAGCTCGCCATCGTTGTTGAGTGCGGTTCCGGCGTGGAGGACGGACACGGCATCGTCAGCTTCAGCGGCCTCAACGCCGGTAATGACATCCCCCTTGGAGGAGGACTCGGGGTAGCCGGCCGAGGCCAACACGACCGCCACCGCGGTGCGTTCATCCCATACGAGCGGCTCGATCGTATCGAGCGTGCCACGCGCCGCAGCGAGCAGGATGCGCCCCAACGGCGAGCGCAGCCGTTGTAGTACCGGTTGGGTTTCTGGGTCGCCGAAGCGGGCGTTGAATTCGATGACACGCAGCCCGCGGCTTGTTACGGCAAGCCCGCAGTAGAGGACTCCGACGAACGGGGTTCCGCGGTTCTTCATTGCCGCCAGCGTCGGTTGAGCGACGCGTTCCATGACCTGGGCGACGAAGTTCTCCGGTAGCCACGGCAGTGGCGTGTAGGCGCCCATCCCGCCGGTGTTGGGGCCTTCGTCGTTGTCGAAGATGCGTTTGAAGTCTTGTGCCGGTTCGAGTGGGACGGCGTTGGTGCCGTCGGAGAGCACGAACAGCGAGACCTCTGGGCCGTCGAGGAATTCTTCGATGACTACGCTTCCGCCGGCTTCAAAGCAGGCTTGGGCGTGGGCGAGCGCTTCGGCGCGGTCGGAGGTCACAACAACGCCCTTGCCTGCCGCGAGACCATCATCCTTGACGACGTAGGGGGCGCCGAAGGTATCGAGCGCATCGGCGGCTTCTTCAGCGTTGACAGCAACCCGCGCCATCGCGGTGGGGACCTCGGCCTCGGCCATGATTTCTTTGGCGAAGGCTTTGGAAGCCTCAAGTTGGGCCGCGGCCTTCGATGGGCCGAACACCGGGATGCCGGCGGCAACGAGCGCGTCGGCGGCACCTGCAGCGAGCGGGGCCTCGGGGCCAACGACCACCAGATCAACCGCGAGCTCACGCGCGAGCGCTACGCACGCATCGGGATCTGTGGTGCTCAGTTCGTGGACGGGCACATCCGCGGCGATTCCGGCGTTACCGGGGGCGGCATGCACCTCGGTAACGGAGTCATCACGCAAAAGCGCACGGACAAGGGCGTGTTCGCGGCCGCCTGGGCCAATTACCAAGACCTTCACAGTTATCCATCCTATAGATTCCGCGCCGCATATTCTCGGAGTAGCGCAGTGCATTACTGCAGTGCACTACCCCGGTTGCCCGGCGGCGCCGCGGCCCCGCCCCGCCGTAGCCGGTGCACTACCCTGGCTGTATGACCTCAGACGCTTTCACTCCTTCGGACCCGCATTACAGCCCAGACCGTTCGATCACTGCCAATGACACCGTTGAGTTGGCGCATGTGACCCGTAACGGTGCGGTGGAATCCAGGCACCTCGGTGTCCTTGCCGTGGTGGGTCCTGATGGCGAGCTTGCGGCTTCGCTCGGCAACCCCGAGGCTCTGATTTTCCCGCGTTCTACGCTCAAGCCGTTCCAGGCTTTCGCTTCCCTGCGTGCCGGCGCTGAGTTGGACGATGAGGAGCTCGCTTTAGCATGTGCGTCTCACCAGGGTGGGGTGCGGCATCAGGAGTTGGCTAAGCGGATGTTGGCTGAAGCCGGGCTGGATGCGGGGGCTTTGAAGTGCCCGGATGCGATGCCTCGCGATAAGGGTGCCCGCCGCGAGAGGATCAAGCAGGATGCCGGCCCGGATAAGCTCGCGTTCAATTGCTCGGGTAAGCACGCCGGGTTTTTGAAGGCAACGGTGGCCAGTGGTGCGGACACGGGGTCCTATCTTGAGCCGGAGCATCCTGTTCAGCAGGATGCGTTGCGACTTCTGGAGGTTCTGGGTGGCGCCCCGTTGGGTGTGGTGGGCGTTGATGGGTGCGGCGCCCCGGCTCCGCAGCTCACGGTCACGGCTTTGGCTCGTGCGGTTTCCCGCTTATCCTCAGGCACGTTGCCTTCGGATGAGGGTTTTACGGATGAGGATGCGGCGTTGTGGTCCCGGATTGCTCCGGCGATGCTCGCCCACCCGTGGGCTGTTCACGGCGAGGGCGAGGAGAACACTGTCACGATGCAACGCACAGGCGTGGTCGCCAAGCTGGGTGCTGAGGCTGTGCTTGTTCTGGGCACCAAGGATGGTTATGGCCTTGCGTTGAAGATGCTCGATGGTAGCGACCGTGCGAACACCCGTGTTGGCTTGGATGCGTTGGTTGCGTTGGGGCTTGCTGATCCCGATGCGGTTGCGACCGCGCTCGCTGAGTTGGATCGGCCTGTTTTGGGTGGCGGTGCCCCGGTGGGTGAGGTCCGTAGTTCTGCCGCGGTGACCCGATTGCGTCGGGCTTGAGCGCCCGGTGACTGGCTTATGTCGTGGATGAGTGCGTTCGGTCACATGAAACGCCTATGCTGGGGTTAAGGTAACTCAGTCCTGGTGGCCGCATACGGCGGTTGCCGGGGAGCCTTGGGGAGGTTCGTGTGGCACAGAAACGTAAGATCTCGGTTGAGCAGGGCGAAGCTGCTGTTGCTGCGTGGCGCAATGGTCGTCAGAGCCTTGATAAGAAGACGGAAGCGATCGCTGTCCGCTATGTGTTGCAGCTTCTCACTGAGAAAGCTCCCGGCGGTTCGGTTGAGGTGCGCGTTCCACCTCATGGGGCTATCCAATGCATCGAGGGCACGTCTCATAAGCGCGGGACTCCACCGAACGTTGTTGAGATGACCCCGGATACGTGGCTTCAGTTGGCAACTGGTTCGCTCGGATGGGCCGATGCCGTGGAGCGCGGGCTCGTGGATGCATCCGGTACCCGCAGCGACTTGAGTGAATTCCTGCCTTTGTGCGAGGTCTCCCTCAGCAACTAGCGGTCTGGGCTGCGGACGTTGCGGTCGCGTGCGCTCCCAACGCCGTCTGCACGCACAACTGGGTAGGCTTGTCTTTATGACTGAAAAGCCGATCGAGAACCACGCACCTTCCGCGCGCCCAGCTGACATCCCAGGTGCCGGCCCAGCTGACGGCACAGCCGACGGTCCAGCTGAGGCAGGCTCCGCTAGTGAGGCTCAGCAACCGGTTGAGTTTGAGGTTCGTGTTGCGCCCAAGCCTGGCGCGTTCATGCTCACCGGCGGTGTGCTCGGTGTGATTCTCGCGTTGATTTCGGCCTGGTTGCGTGGCGGGACCGAGGACCACTCGATGGGGGCTGTTTTCGGTTTCCTCGCTGTTTTGTTCGCGATCATCGGCGTGGGGGTCGGTGCGATCGTCTTCTTGATCTTCGACCGTGTGGGCCGTAAGCGCACTCAACACATCTACGCAGTCAAGGAAACCGACCAAGAAACCGGCAGTGGTGTGACAAAATAGGCCGCATGGCTCGTGGCAACGGAATGCTCAATCATGACCTCCTCCCTGATGAACGCCCCGCACAGGAAGAATGCGGTGTTTTCGGCGTGTGGGCGCCGGGTGAGGACGTAGCGAAACTCACCTATTACGGCCTCTACGCTTTGCAACACCGCGGGCAAGAGTCCGCCGGTATCGCGGTTTCCAACGGCGAGCGCATCAATGTGTATAAAGACATCGGCTTGGTTTCGCATATTTTTGATGAGAACACTCTCAACGCGTTGTCGGGCCACATGGCGGTGGGTCACTGCCGGTATTCGACGACGGGCGCGAATAAGTGGGCTAACGCTCAGCCCACACTCGGGCCGACCCCGTTCGGTACGGTTGCCCTGGCTCACAACGGCAATATCACGAATACGCGTGAGCTCTCCCGCTTGATTGGTGAGCTGCATGGTGAGGAAACACGCGGCGAGGTCCGGGCGGGTAACACGACTGATACCGCGCTGATCACCTCGCTGTTGGATAACAACGCCCACGATTCCCTTGAGGCTACGATCGCTGAGCTTTTGCCTCGCTTGCGTGGCGCGTTCTCTCTTGTGTTCATGGATGAGCACACGCTGTATGCCGCGCGTGACCCGTGGGGTGTTCGCCCACTGGTTTTGGGGCGCCTTGAGCGCGGCTGGGTTGTCGCGAGCGAGCAGGCCGCGCTGGCCACGGTGGGTGCCAGCGTGATCCGGGAGATCGAGCCAGGCGAGATGGTTGCGATCGACGCCAACGGTGTTCGCACGACCCGTTTCGCTCAAGCCGACCGTGCCGGATGCATCTTCGAATACGTGTACCTCGCCCGCCCGGATGCGACCATCCAGGGGCGCAACGTGTATGAGTCCCGTGTTGAGATGGGCCGCGTCTTGGCGCGCGAGAACACCGCTGATGCCGACATCGTGATCCCGGTCCCGGATTCCGGAACCCCTGCCGCGATCGGTTACGCGGAAGCCTCCGGCATCCCGTTCGCACACGGTTTCGTGAAGAACGCGTATGTGGGACGGACCTTCATCCAGCCGACACAGACGCTGCGTCAGCTGGGTATCAAGCTCAAGCTCAACGCGATGGAGTCCGTGATCCGCGGCAAACGCGTAGTGGTTGTGGATGATTCGATCGTGCGCGGCAACACACAGCGCGCAGTGGTGCGTTCGCTACGTGAAGCCGGTGCGGCGGAGGTCCACGTGAAGATCTCTTCCCCGCCGGTCAAATGGCCGTGCTTCTACGGGATCGATTTCGCGACCCGCGCCGAGTTGATCGCCAACGGTGCCGATGAAAAACAGATCGCGCAATCGATCGGCGCTGACTCACTAGCCTATATTTCAGAAGAAGGCATGATCGCCGCGACCGAACAGCCACGCGAACAGTTGTGCACCGCGTGCTTCACGGGCGAGTACCCCATCGCGCTTCCTGACTATAAAGACCTCGGCCCGGAGGTCAGCGAACGTGACCCGGGCCGCCACCCGGAAATCGCAGAGAAACGTGCGCAGGCTCGCGCGCAGGCCTAAGCCCTAGCCCTGAGCCCTAACCCAGAGCCCTAGCCGCCCTTCAAACAAAGGAACTGAAACCCCATGAGCTCCCTTGATCAGCAACCCATTACCTATGCCGATGCTGGTGTGGACGTTGAGGCCGGCGACCGTGCGGTCGAGCTGATGAAGGCCTCCGTCAAAGCGACCCACTCCCCTGCCGTGGTGGGCGGTGTGGGTGGTTTCGCGGGCATGTATGACGCGTCTGCTCTGTTGAAGTACAAGCGTCCACTGTTGGCGTCCTCGACCGACGGTGTGGGCACCAAGGTCGCGATCGCTCAGGCGATGGATAAGCATGACACGATCGGTTTCGACCTGGTCGGGATGGTTGTTGATGACATCGTGGTGGTCGGCGCTGAGCCGCTGGTCATGACTGATTACATCGCGTGCGGCAAGGTGGTTCCTGAGCGGATCGCGGCGATCGTATCCGGTATCGCGGAAGGCTGCCGCCTGGCTGGCACCTCGCTCGTTGGCGGCGAGACCGCTGAACATCCTGGCCTGCTGGGCCCGGATGAGTACGATGTGGCAGGTGCCGCAACCGGTGTTGTTGAGGCTGATGCGATGCTCGGCCCGGAACGGGTCAAGGCTGGCGACCGCGTGATCGCGATGGCTTCCTCCGGTATCCACTCCAACGGCTATTCGCTGGTACGCCGCGTGATCCACGCCGCCGGGTGGGACCTGAACCGTGAGGTCACCGAGCTCGGCCGCACCTTGGGCGAGGAGTTACTCGAGCCGACCCGTATCTATGCCGGGGACTGCCTCTCGCTCATGCGTGCTCTCAACACCGAACCAGACTCCGCGGAAGCGCCGTTGCGTGGCTTCTCCCACGTGACCGGCGGCGGGCTGGCAGCGAACCTCGCCCGTGTTCTACCAGCCGGGCTCGCTGCGACTGTGGACCGCGGGACGTGGGAGCTTCCGCCGATCTTCTCGCTCATCAGCGAGCTCGGCAAGGTTCCACAAGATGACCTCGAACGCACCCTCAACGTCGGCGTCGGCATGGTCGCGATCGTCGCCCCCGACGCTGCGGCGGATGCGATCGCGCACCTCAACGCTCGCGGTGCGCAAGCGTGGGACATGGGTGAAGTCACCGAACTCACTGACGAGATCCGCGCGGATGAAGCCACCGTCCAGGGTGCTAAGGGCGTTGACGGCGGCGCAGTACGGCTCGTCGGCAACTACGCGGCCTGACTCACTCTTGTGAACGCAGCAGCTGAGCCTCGACCTCAAGCAAAGCCGGGGTGGCAAGCGTTCGCCACAGCACATCGACCTTGTCGTCGGCGCGGCCTGGGCCCGCGGTGATCGTTGCCGTCGGCTGGCCGCGCTTGAGCGCATCAAGCACAAAACGGTATCCCGACATCACAGCCAGCGAGCTACCGACCACCAGCAGCGTATCCGAGTCCGCTTTGAGCTCTTCAACCCGCTCGCGGCGCTCCTTCGGCACGTTCTCACCGAAATACACGACCAAAGGCTTCATCCTCTCCGAGCCGCACACAGCGCACGCAACCGTGGTGAAGCGAGCCACATCCGCATCGGACAACGTCACGTCACCGTCCGGGTTCACGTGCGCATCACGTACCGTGACCGTCTCCCGGTACCCAGGATTAGCCGCCTCCAAACGAACCTCATAGAGTTCGCGCGGCTCGGTGGCGCCACAGTCGAGGCATTCGACCTCGCTCATATCGCCGTGCAAAGCGATCACATCCGCGGCACCGGCTTGTTCGTGCAAGCCATCCACGTTCTGCGTCACGATCCCGGAGAGCAGACCGCGGCGCTGCCATTCGGCTAGAACACGATGGCCCAGGTTCGGGCGGGCCTGATTCATCAAACGATGCCCAATGAAAGCCCTCGCCCAGTACCGCTTCCGGGCCGCCGGGTCAGCACGGAACTCCTGGACCGTCATAGGGCGGGTGCGGCGCAACGAACCCTGCGGGCCACGGTAATCCGGGATACCTGAATCAGTAGAGACACCCGCACCCGTCAAAATCAGGACCTTGCCGCCGCGGACCATGCGCGTCACGGCCTCGCGGGCTTCAGCGTCCGGGGTCGGCTCGGCGCTATGCCCCACGGCACGCTCAAGGGAACGCAACGCAGCCTTATGCGCATCGACAACGCGAGGATTATCCGTAAACACCGTCTGCTCCTCGCTCCAGCGAGGCAACGGCGTCACACCCTGACGGCCAGCATGACCAGCGTTATCAGGCACTCAACCCTCCCTGCCTTTCAAACACGAAACGGGAACGCGAAAGGCCGCTGAACCCAACGGGTTCCAGCGGCCTCTCACACGACGTGTACCCACTCACGAGCGGGAGCAACGATCAATATCGGCGATCGTCCTCGTCTTCGTCATCATCATCAAAGGCGCCATAGCGGGCTGCAAGATCCGCGTATGGGTCATCCTCGTACTGCTCTTCAAGCTCGTCCCGAGAGTTCTGAGAACCCCCGATACCTAGCTCGCGCTCGAGAGCACTCAAATCGGTGCCCGGGGTGAAGTACTTCATCTCCCGGGCCTGACGTGTTGCCTTAGCCTTCTGACGGCCGCGCCCCATGGCGTGACCCCCTCTTCCGCTCTTCACCTGGGGAAGTCCCGATAACTGGAAATCCAGCACACGAGAGGCCCCAGTGGATGATCTACAAATGTTTCGTGAGACTGATTCTACACGTTCACCCCTATGCACGGCGAAGCGAGCCGCAGTGCATAGGGAGCGGGACGAAACAGTGCGGTTTAGCGTTCAGCCTCAACCGTGAGGCCATCGGCATCCTCAGCTGCACGATCCACGCGGACCGTCTCGCCATCGAGCACCTCACCGGCAAGGATCTTACGAGCCAACTGGTCGCCGATCTCCCGCTGAACCAAGCGGCGCAACGGGCGGGCACCATAAGCCGGGTCATAGCCCGTCAATGCAAGCCACTCACGAGCCGCAGGCGTGACATCGAGCGTCAAAAGACGATCAGCCAACCGCTCATCCAACTGCCGCACCTGAAGATCAACAATCTTCGACAGATCCTCAAGCGAGAGCGGATCAAACATGATGACCTCATCAAGCCGGTTCAAGAACTCCGGCTTGAAGGAGGCCTCAACCACATCCATGACCGCCTTCTTCTGAGCCTCAGCCTCCATGGTCTGATCAACCAAGAACTGCGAACCCAGATTCGAGGTCATCACCAAGATCACGTTCCGGAAATCAACCGTGCGACCCTGGCCATCCGTGAGCCGGCCATCATCGAGGACCTGCAGCAAGATATCGAAAACCTCAGGGTGAGCCTTCTCAACCTCATCCAGCAAAACAACCGAATAAGGCCTACGGCGCACAGCCTCAGTCAGCTGGCCGCCCTCGTCATAGCCGACATAGCCAGGAGGAGCACCGACCAGGCGGGACACCGCATGCTTCTCGGAATACTCCGACATGTCGATGCGCACCATCGAACGCTCATCATCGAAGAGGAACTGAGCCAAAGACTTAGCAAGCTCAGTCTTACCCACACCCGTAGGCCCGAGGAACAAGAACGAACCCGTTGGACGGTTAGGGTCAGACAAGCCAGCACGGCTACGACGCACCGCATCAGAGACCACCGCGACAGCCTGCTTCTGGCCGATCAAACGCTTCCCAACGTTCTCTTCCATATGCAGCAGCTTCTGCGATTCACCCTCAAGCATGCGCCCGGCAGGAATACCGGTCCACGAAGAGATCACCTCAGCGACGTCATCGGCGGTAACCTCCTCAGAAACCATGCGGTCCTGACGGTCATGCTCAGCCTTCTCTTCGGCCTTGGCGAGCTTTGCCTCCAGTTGCGGGATCTCGCCGTAGAGAATCCGGGAGGCCTCCCCCAGATCCCCCTTACGTTGAGCTACGTCAGCCTGGCTGCGCAGATCATCGATCTGAGCGCGAATATCGCCCGCCTCGTTCAGGGAGGTCTTCTCCTCTTCCCATCGCAGAGTCAGCGCTTCGAGCTCTTCCTTCTGATCAGCCATCTCCTCACGCAGAGCAGCCAATCGTTCAACCGAGGCTGGGTCAGTCTCATCCTTGAGCGCCAGCTCCTCCATCGTCAAACGGTCAACCGAACGGCGCAGCACGTCGATCTCCTCCGGCGCGGAATCGATCTCCATACGCAGACGCGATGCCGCCTCATCCACAAGGTCGATCGCCTTATCAGGAAGGCGACGGCCCGTCAGATACCGGTCCGAAAGCGTTGCCGCGGCAACCAGCGCGGAGTCAGCGATCGCGACCTTATGGTGCGCCTCGTAGCGTTCCTTCAAGCCACGCAGGATCGCAATCGAATCATCAACCGACGGCTCACCCACGAAAACCTGCTGGAAGCGACGCTCCAGAGCAGCGTCCTTTTCGATGTTCTCGCGGTACTCATCCAGGGTCGTCGCACCGATCAAGCGCAACTCACCGCGGGCGAGCATCGGCTTGAGCATGTTGCCGGCGTCCATCGAGCCTTCGGAGGCACCAGCGCCGACCATCGTGTGAATCTCGTCGATGAACGTCACGATGCCGCCCTCAGCCTGCTTGATCTCCTCAAGCACAGCCTTGAGCCGCTCCTCGAACTCGCCACGGTACTTAGCGCCGGCGACCATCGCCCCAAGATCCAGGGAGATGAGCTTCTTGCCGCGCAAAGACTCCGGAACATCCCCGGCAACCATACGCAACGCAAGGCCTTCGACCACCGCGGTCTTACCCACGCCCGGTTCACCGATCAGAACCGGGTTGTTCTTGGTGCGGCGTGAAAGCACCTGAATCACGCGGCGGATCTCCTGGTCACGGCCAATCACCGGGTCAAGGTCACCCTTGCGGGCAACCTCCGTGAGGTCCGTACCGTACTTCTCAAGCGCCTGGAAGCTACCTTCCGGATCTTGGGAATCAACCTTCCGATCCCCGCGCACGCTCACCATCGCGGCCTTGAGCGCCTCAGTGGACGCGCCGTTATCACGCAACGCGACACCGGCCTCGCCAGCGTCCGCCGCCAAACCGAGCAACAGGTGCTCAGTCGAAACAAACTGATCCCCATTAGCCTGAGCCGCCTGCTGCGCCGCAGAAATAACCTGCAGCATCTGCCGCGAAGCCTGCGCCTGAGCAACCGAGGTGCCCGAGGCCTTCGGCAGCTTGCGGATCGCCGTCGATGCGGCAACCGAGACCGCATCAGGATCCGCCCCGGCCGACTTCAAAACGGCAACAGCCACCGAATCCCGCTGATCCATCAGCGCCTTCAAAAGGTGCACCGGCTCAAGATTCGGGTTACCGGCAGTCGCAGCGTTCATGCTCGCCGCAGAGACAGCCTCCTGGCTTTTAGTCGTCAAATTCGTGTCCATGCCCTACCCCTTTCCTACTCCTATAAGAGCCATTGAACTTAAAGTTGAGTCTACCTAACTCAACTTCTGTTGGGTAGAAATTATTCCCAGGGATGAACTCTTTTCTTGAATCTCTTGCTGTCCCCCAAGCAACAACCGGCCAGCGGGCCATTGCAACTGGCGCCCCCACTTGGTTTCGCACCTAACAGCGGCCGCAGATTAGGGTTAAAGACATGAGCCCCAAACCTCAGCCCCGCCCGGGCCTTGCAGAAACCGACCCAACGTACTTCCGCGCCGAACCCGTCTCATTCGTCCGCCGCGGAGAACGCATGACGAACGCCCAACAACGGGTTTGGGACACACTGCGCGAAACCATCCTGATTGACGTACCTCGCCACCACGCGGCAACCTCGATCCACCCGGACGCGACCATCGACGTCCCATCCCACTTCCCGCACCCTGAGCGCCCCCTCATCGTGGAGATCGGAACCGGGCTCGGCGAAGCCATCGCGCACGCGGCACACAACAACCCCGAGACGAACTTCCTCGCCGTAGAGGTCTACACCCCCGGGCTAGCCAAACTCATGGAACGGATCGAAAAACTCGAACTCACCAACGTTCGCGCAATCCAAGCGAACGCACCCGAAGTCCTCGATGTAGCGCTCACCCCGGAATCCGTGGACGAACTCTGGATCTTCTTCTCCGACCCGTGGCATAAAACCAAACACCACAAACGCCGCCTCATCACCGATGCTTTCGCCGAACGCGCCGCCCGCGTCCTCAAGCCAGGCGGAACCTGGCGGTTAGCGACCGACTGGTCCAACTACGCCGAACAAATGCGCGAGGTCATCGACAACAGCCCGCAGTTTGAAAACCTGCACGCCGGCGAGCGCAGCGGCGAAGAATCCCCGCTGACCGCGATCCGCCGCATCGATGCGGAAAAACACGAGGCAGATCCGGAGTTCACTGACACTCGCGGCGGGTGGGCTCCGCGTTTCGAAGGACGCACACTGACGAGCTTCGAAGCTAAAGCCCACAAGGTCGGACGCAAGATTTTCGACCTCGCCGCGCGCAAGATTTGATGACATTAACCACACATAGCGTCAGAATCGGGTAGCCTGTGAGGTTGCACATACGCAACCTAACTGAGGAACCGTTTTACGGATTTGGCATGAGTAATAAACCCAGCCCCGAAAATAACCAGCGTCCGAGTGAGGAAGCTTCCCCAGCGGACACTACCCAAACGGCCACCAAGAAAGCCCCGCAGAAACGAGGAAACCCCCTCACCCGCGGACGCTCCTCACACGTAGGCCTCTACCCTCACAACATCCACCCGGGGCTGGTTCCCGGAATCGGCGTTGACGAACAGCGTCACGTCTTCAAACTCGACAAGCTCGTCTTCGGCATCACCGCGGCCCTCATTGTCGCGTTCGTCGCGTGGGGCGTCATCAACCCGGCATCCGTTGGCGAGGTCTCCTCGGTAGCGTTCGCGTGGACCATGAAGAACATGGGCTGGCTGCTCAACATCACCGTCATGGTTTCGATCGGTGCGATGCTGTTCATCGCGTTCTCCCGCTACGGCCGCATTCGCCTCGGTAAAGACGGCGAAAAACCAGAGTTCAGCCGCTTCGCATGGGTCGCCATGATGTTCGGTGCCGGAATTGGCGTTGGTATCTTCTTCTTCGGTCCATCCGAGCCGCTCTACTACTTTGTGTCCCCGCCGCCGCAAACCGGTGTTGAAGCAGAAACCCCGGGCGCGATCCACATGGCCGTAGCCCAGTCCTCCTATCACTGGGGGCTCTCCGCGTGGGCGATGTACGCGCTCGTCGGCGGCGCTATGGCCTACTCGAGCTACCGCCGCGGCCGCGTAACCCTCATCTCGAGCGTGTTCCGTTCCCTGTTCGGCAAGCAGACTGACGGCTTCGCAGGACGCCTCGTGGACATGTTCGCGATCATCGCGACCCTCTTCGGTACCGCCGCTTCCCTCGGCCTTGCCGCGATCCAGCTCGGCAAGGGCGTGGAAATCGTATCCGGTGCTGGGCCCATCGCCAACAACGGTCTGATCATCATCCTCGCGATCCTGACCGCCGCGTTCATCATCTCCGCGGTCTCCGGTGTCTCCCGAGGCATCCGCTACCTCTCCACGACCAACATCGTGCTGACACTCAGCCTCGTATTGTTCGTGTTCTTCGCAGGACCAACCCTGTTCCTGCTGAACCTGTTGCCATCCGGTGTCACCGAATACGCCAACGAGTTCCTCGCTATGATGGGCAAGTCGCTGTCCTGGGGCGCTGACGTGGTTGAGTTCCAGGCCGCATGGACCGCGTTCTACTTCGCATGGTGGGTCGCCTGGACCCCATTCGTTGGTGCGTTCATCGCCCGCATCTCCCGCGGCCGCACCCTGCGTGAATTCTCGCTCGTGGTGATCGCTGTTCCTACCGCGATTCTGATCTTCGCGTTCACGATCTTCGGCGGCGCCGCGATGTGGATGAAGCGCGCTGGCGTGGAAGGCATCAGCGCCGATGACTCTCCACAGACGATTCTGTTCCACCTCTTCGACAAGTTACCGCTTGCTAACGTCACCCCGTTCCTCATCATGATCGCGCTCGCGATCTTCTTCGTGACCTCCGCGGATTCGGCATCCGTGATCATGGGTACGTTCTCCTCCCGCGGTAACCCGGCCCCAAGCAAGCTCATCGTGATCTTCTGGGGCCTGGCGATGATGGGCATCGCAACCGTGATGCTGCTCTCCGGCGGTGAGTCCTCGCTGACAGGCCTACAGAACCTCACGATCCTGATTGCGATCCCGTTCTGCATCATCCTGCTACTCATGATTGTCGCGTTCATCATGGACTTGCGAACCGACCCAGCCTCGATCCGCAGCGACTATGAGTCCACGATGCTCTCCAACGCTGTGGTTCGCGGTATCGAGAAATACGGTGATGACTTCGAGCTGACAGTGCGCCACTCCGGCGACGGGCGCGGCGCAGGTGCGGACTTCGACTCCACATCAGAGAAGGTCACTGAGTGGTATCAGCGCCACGACGAGACCGGCGCGGAAGTCGGCTACGACTACGAAACCGATACGTGGGACGACGGCTACGAGCCAGAAACCCCGGGCCCTATCACCGAGCCGAAGGTCGGCGAGCCAGGCGCTGGCGACAAAAAGCCTGCCGCCGATGCTGGCAAGAACACTGACGGCGACGCCGAAGCCGGCAAAGACTCGGCGCCTAAGGAATAGGAGCCTTTAGCAAGTGCGATTAAACGGTCGTGGGCCGGAGAAATGCTCTCCGGCCCACGACCGTTTAATCTCTCTGAAGCGGCTAGCCCCCAGTTGCACTAGCTCTCAGTTGGTCTAGTCCTCGGGTGGCATGAGCTGGAACTGCGCCCACGCCTGCATCGTGCGTTGCTGCAGACGGTCGGTGTCGCGCCCCGTTCGGGTGATCGCAACCTCACCTGAGGCACCGGCTGCGAAAATCCGTTGCGCAGCTATCGCCACACCTTCGGCACGGCCACGCCACCGCTCAACATCCTGCTCCAACTCAGCGACGCGTTCCATGAGCGTTTCTACACGCTTCTCCAAACCGATCATCCGGCGGATCCCCTCAAGTGAGACCCCCTCGGAAGACAGTTCCTGCACTCGACGCAAACGGTCGATGTCCCGCTGCGAATAACGGCGATGCTTTCCCGCCTGACGCTTGGGCACAACCAAACCTAAACGGTCGTATTGCCTCAACGTCTGCGGATGCATCTGGGCAAGCTCAGCGGCAACGGAAATCACGAAAACAGGCGCGTCCCACTCGCCGTCCCGCCCGGAACCACGATCGAATCGTTTACTTGCTGATGCGTTCATCCACGCCTCCTTCCGTTACCTCGAAACATTCAGCACAGCGCCGTGTTCAAAGCTGTGCCGTATCCAGGGCTTCGCAGTGTCTACAGTTTTGCTTGGGAAGCAATGCTAGCCCGAGGGTCCTCGCCGGCTGTAGCCTGCGCATAATCCTCGACGGCTTTCTTCGCTTCCTCCGAGAGTTCCTTAGGGACCACCACGTTGAGCACAACGTACATATCGCCTGTGCGTTTGGACGTCTTCACGCCACGGCCACGCAAACGCATCCGCTTGCCTGATGGGCTACCGGCTGGAACCTTCATCCGCACGTTCTCGCCGGAGATAGTTGGAACCGAGATCGTTGCACCCAAAGCGGCCTCGTTGAAGCTCACAGGGATCTCAACCGTGATGTCGTTGCCCTCACGCTTGAAGAACGGGTGTTCATTCACGCGCACCGTGACCATCAGGTCGCCGTTGCCGGCCGGGCCTGGTTCGCCTTTGCCTTTCGCGCGGATCGTCTGACCATCACGCACACCGGCAGGTACGCGGATCTCAACCACTTCACCACCGCGGGTACGCAAACCGATCGTGGTGCCCTCAATGGATCCTTTGAAAGAAATCGTGGTTTCAGCCTTACGGTCGGCACCACGCTGCGGACGTTGCTGGAAGCCACCAAAGCCTCCGCCGCCGCCTCCGAACATGCCGCCGAGCAGATCCTCAAATCCGCCTGCGCCACCACCGCCGGAGGAGTAACGGACTCGCTGCCCGCCGCCACCACCGAACACGTCCCCGAAGATGTCCTCGAATCCGCCACCGGAGCCACCGGCGCTAAATCGGGCGCCTGAACCCATAGCGCGGATCGCATCGTACTCTTTACGCTGCTGCTCATCACTGAGCACCGCATAGGCTTCCGAGATGTCCTTGAACTTCTTCTCAGCCTCAGGGTTGTCCTTATTCGTATCCGGATGATACTTGCGGGCCAACTTCCGGTAGGCCTTCTTAATATCGGCCTCACTGGCGTCCTTGGAGACGCCCAGCGCCGCGTAAAAGTCTTTTTCGACCCAGTCTTGACTGGCCATCGTGACGCCTCCTAGCCTCACTCAAAATCTATAAAAATCTATACCTACAACTATCGAAAACAGGCGACGGCGGGCTCAATAGACCTACCGTCTAGACCCGCCGCCGCACTGAATCATTTCCCGCGACCATTTCACGCGTTCACGTCACGCGTTCACGTCACGTTTTATTCGCCGGTGGAAACCATGACCTGCGCTGCACGCAGAACACGGTCACCGCGTTTGAAGCCGATCCTGAAGACCTGCCCCACGTGATCCTCCGGAACACCCTCAACGGGTTGGCGGAGCATCGCCTCGTGGATGGTTGGGTCAAACTCGACACCGGTTTGATCGATCCGTTCAAACCCGATGCTGGCCAGGGAACGCTCCAACTTATCGGCGATCGCCGCAAACGGTCCCTCCTCCAGATCACCGTGAGCACGAGCCGCATCGATATCATCCAGAACCGGAATCAAGCTAGCCACGGCCTTGTTGAGCCCCTCGTCGTGAGCATTCTTCTTATCCCGCTCTACACGGCGGCGGTAGTTCGTGAATTCCGCCTGCAACCGCTGGAGGTCCTCTTTGTATTCGGCCGCGAGGCCCTCCGCATCCATGTCGCCGGATGCGGAGGCCTCTTCGGCTCGTGCGGCGTCGTCGAGGATCTGCTGGGCTTGGCCCAGTGCATCGGTGTCAGCTCCGCCCTCTACTGGGGTTTCAGGGGCCTGCTCTTCGCGAGCCGCTTCCGCACCCGTCTCTTCAGGCTGCTGATCGCCTAGGTTCTTCTCCTCGTTCGACATATGCCACTACCTCACTTCTGGTCTTCGTCTTCGTCAACGACCTCGGCATCTACAACGTCGTCATCATCCGAGCCGCCGGCGTCAGCCGCCCCTTCAGCGCCAGCCTCAGACTGGGCCTGTGCGTAGAGGGCCTCGCCCAGCTTGGTCTGGGACTGCTGCAGCTTCTCGAACTTGGCCTTGACCTCGTCATCGTTGCCCTCAGGGGTTTCAAGTTCCTTCTTGAGCGCATCGACGTCGGCCTGGACCTCGTTCTTGACGTCCTCTGGCAGCTTGTCAGCGTTGTCCTTGATGAGCTTGTCCACCGAGTAAGCAGCGGACTCTGCAGCGTTGCGGGTCTCGGCCGCCTCGCGGCGTGCCTTGTCCTCTGCGGCGTGCTCTTCAGCTTCCTTGACCATGCGGTCGATGTCCGACTGATCCAGCGAGGTGCCGCCGGTGATGGTCATGGACTGCTCGGTTCCGGTGCCTTTGTCCTTAGCGGAGACGTGCACGATGCCGTTGGCGTCGATGTCGAAGGTCACCTCGATCTGTGGCAGGCCGCGTGGTGCCGGGGCGATGCCGGTGAGTTCGAAGGTGCCCAGTGGCTTGTTGTCGCGAGTGAATTCGCGTTCGCCCTGGAAGACCTGAATCGACACGGATGGCTGGTTGTCTTCCGCGGTTGTGAAGGTTTCGGAACGCTTGGTTGGGATAGCGGTGTTGCGTTCGATCAGCTTGGTCATGACGCCGCCCTTGGTCTCGATACCGAGGGAGAGTGGGGTCACGTCGATCAGCAGAACGTCCTTACGTTCACCTGCGAGCACACCTGCCTGCAGTGCCGCGCCCATCGCGACAACCTCGTCTGGGTTGACGCCCTTGTTCGGCTCCTTGCCTGCCATTTCCTTCACGAGCTCTGCAACAGCTGGCATGCGGGTCGAGCCACCCACGAGAACGACGTGGGAGATGTCGCTGACCTTCACGCCGGCTTCCGCGATGACGTCATTGAATGGCTTGCGGGTCCGCTCAAGCAGATCTGCAGTCAGTTCCTGGAACTTAGCGCGGGAGAGGTGCTCGTCCAAGTGGACCGGACCCTCTGGGGTCACCGAGAGGTACTGCAGCGAGATATTGGTGCTGGTTGCCGAGGACAGCTCGCGCTTTGCCTGCTCTGCGGCTTCACGCAGACGCTGGAGAGCGATCTTGTCGTTGGACAGGTCAGCACCCTTGCTCTTGGCGGATTCGAGCAGCCAGTCGACGATGCGCTGGTCCCAGTCGTCACCACCGAGACGGTTGTCACCTGCGGTTGCGCGAACCTGAATGGTTGCGAAGCCGTCTTCATCCTTGCCAACTTCGAGCAGTGAGACGTCGAACGTACCGCCACCGAGGTCGTACACCAGAATGAGTTCGTCTTCCTTGCCCTTATCCAGGCCGTAAGCCAGGGCTGCCGCGGTTGGCTCGTTGACGATGCGGGACACCTTGAGGCCCGCGATCTCGCCGGCTTCCTTGGTTGCCTGACGCTCGGCGTCATTGAAGTATGCAGGGACCGTAATCACGGCGTCGGTGACCTTTTCACCGAGGTAATCTTCCGCATCGTGCTTGAGCTTCATCAAGATGCGTGCAGAGATTTCCTGCGCGGTGTACTTCTTGTCATCGATGTCGATGGTCCAGTCAGTGCCCATGTGGCGCTTGACGGAGAAGATGGTGCGGTCAACGTTGTTGACGGCCTGGCGCTTAGCGATGTCACCCACCAGGACCTCGCCACCCTTCGAGAAGGCAACCACAGATGGGGTGGTACGCGAACCTTCAGCGTTAGCGATCACGGTTGGCTCGCCAGCTTCAAGGATGGAGAGCACCGAGTTGGTAGTACCGAGGTCAATACCTACAGAACGTGCCATTGAATTCCTCTTTTCCGGCCGCTTGATCAACGGCCTTCATTTGTCTATTCGACTCAACGCTTGGGCTTCGTCCTTGATAGTTCACCGTCCGATGATTCACCAACCGAAGCTCCAAACCTGAGCCATCTGTACTCAAGTATGTAACATGAGCCGACTCTTGTCAACTTATCCTGAGTCACCTCAGCTCAACTTTGCTTTAGCTAGTCTGGACTCATGTTGGAAAACGACTCAACCACCGCCGGCCAGCCCGGCACCGCAACGGAAAAGAACACCGCAGACCATGCCCCGTTCACAGTCCTTGTGGTGTGCACCGGCAACATCTGCCGCTCCGCGATGGCCCACTACATGCTCCAAGACGCACTCGCCAACGCGGGCATCACCAACGTTCGCGTGGACTCTTGCGGCACATCGGATGAAGAAGCCGGCAACCCAGCCGACCCGCGCACCGAACAGATGCTCAACGAACTCGGCCTCACAGCGCAAGGGCACGTAGCCCGCCAACTCAACGAGAACGACTGGGCGACAACCGACCTGTTCCTCGCAGCCGACGTCCGCCACATCGAAACCCTGCGCGCACTCGCCCCGGCGGAAATCAACCGCTCCCGCATCCGCATGTTGCGCTCCTTCGAACCAGGCGCCACCCACCAAGACGAAACCAGCCTGCGCATGGCAGACCCCTGGTACGGCGACATCAGCGACTTCGAAATCACGCGCGAGCAAATCACCGCCGCGATCCCGGGAATCATCGAATGGGTACGCGAAGCAAGCCACTGATCCTCGCCCTCGACGGCCGCTCAGGGACAGGGAAAACACACCTGAGCTTGCAGCTGGCCGCATGGGTGCGGGACGGAGGGCTCCACGGCGAGCTCTACAGCGTCGATGTGCTCCACCTCGACGAGCTCTACCCCGGCTGGACAGGCCTCGCCGCAGGCCTTGAAACCTACACGCAACAGGTCCTGCCCGCTCTCGTGCGCGACGGCAGCGCCACCTGGACGCCTTGGAACTGGCACACCTCGCGCCATGATGCACCCCGCGCCCTCGGGCCCGCGGACATCATCATCATCGAAGGAGTCGGCGCCGGGCACCCCGCCGCACGCCCCTTCCTCGCCGGAACACTCACACTCACACTCGAGACCGCAACCCGCAAAGAACGCGCACTCGCCCGCGACGGCGCAACCTACGCACCCCACTGGGACACCTGGGCCGCACAAGAAGATCAGCTACCCGCCGCAAGCGACGGCCCCAACGACATCAGCATCAGCGTCAATGAAGGCGACAACGTCGATGTCAGGCACAACGGCAAAGCAGGCGCCAGCGACGTGCTCGCCCAGGCCCGCACCTGGCTCACCGCGCTACTGCACGACTTTAGCTAGCGCGCTTACTGCACGACTGCAGTGAGGCGGGCGACGTTATCCAGCCAGCGTTCGATGCGTGAACGCGAAGCCCACGCTTCTTTCGTGAGTAGCTCCGATTCGGCTTTATACGAATCCATGATCTCGTTGAGAGAGGCCACACATTCACTGCCCAGCGTCAACACGGTGATCTCGTTGTTGAGACTGAAGGAGCGCATGTCCATGTTGGAGGAACCGAACACACCCACCGTGTCATCGACCGTGACGCACTTGGAGTGCAGGACATCCGGTGACGGGTACCGGTAAATCTCCACGCCCGCCTCCAACAGGGTGTCGTAGTAGGACTGTTGCGCGTGGTTGGTGATCCTGTTATCGCCCTCGCGGCACAGATACAGTTCCACATCCACCCCGGCTTGTGCGGCAGTCGTCAACGCATATAGCAGCGAATCGTCCGGAACCAGGTACGGGGTAGTGATGCGCACCTGCCGTCTGGCGTTATAGATGAGCGTGTTGAACATGCGCAGATTGTTCTCCTGCGGATAGCCCGGCCCAGAAGGGATCATCTGCGCGAGCGTGTCCGCGGGACGGTCGTGTTCGGCGAACTGGAGCTGATCGAACACTTTCTTACCGGATTCGAGATACCAGTCTGTAGCAAAGATGAGGTCGAGGTGGTCCACCATCGGGCCTTCGATGCGGGCCATCATGTCGATCCATTCGCGCCCCTTGCGGTGGGCGGAACGCCGCAGATAGCTTGGCTCGATCAGGTTGATCGAACCGGTCATGCCCACCCGGCCATCGACCACCAGGATCTTGCGGTGGTTACGCAGGTCCGGGCGGCGCCAACGCCACTTGAACGGCGCGATAGGCAGCATGCGGTACCACTCGATACCCGCCTCAGTGAGGCGTTCCTTCATCTTCCGGTATCCGGGCAAACGCCAGCTGCCGATCTGATCGAAGAGGAAACGCACCTTGACCCCGCGAGCGGCAGCCCGCTCGAGCGCTTGGAACACCGGCTCGGTGTATTCCTGATCAATACCGGCGATATAGAACTCGACGTGCACGTAGTCGTTGGCGGAGTCGATGTCCTCGGCCATCGTCTTCAGGATGTTCTTATAGTCGGCGTCGAAGCGGAACCGGTTACCGCCAGCCAGCGGGTAGCCGGTCAGGTTCTGGTTAAGTTCGGAAACACTCGTGACCCAGCGCGGGAAATGGCCGGGAACTCTATCGAGCGGGTCCGGGCCGACCGCCGTCATGATCTCCCGGTTGACGGCCTCTTGGCGTTCACGCCGCGGCCTGTTGAGCCGGTGCGAACCGAACAGCAAGAAAACAATCAGGCCGACGTAGGGCAACAGGAAGATCGCAAGCAGCCACGCCATCGCGGTGGTGGGGCGGCGGCCCCCAGGCACAATACCGAGCATCGCGATACGGATCAGCAAGTCCACCGTGAGCAACGTGTACGTGAGCCACTCAGGCCAATTCGCTGGCAAAAGCCAGATATCGCCCATCCGGGAGTCCTCTCGCGTTCGTTCCCTGTCGTCGCCGCATCAACCGGCCCGCATGTGAGCCGCCTCAATAAATACCGATACGTGTAACTCTATCTGTGAACGCGCTGTACACCGGTACGCTGAGACAATAATCCTTTGTGGCGGCCTACACGCGGAGGGCTCATGAGCCAGCAGAAGAAGCCGAATTCGATGGTCGCGGTGTGGATCGAGCCCTGTACCGCAACTGTGCCAGAGCCAGCAGCCTCCGATGCGCCGGCGGCTATCGATGCGGGCGCGGGTTGGTCTGTTCGTTGCGTTGATCCTGCGGCGGGCTGGCTGCGGCTTGACGATGCGGGCGTGACCCGCGGTGACGGCGTATTCGAGACATTGCTGTACCGGCGCGGCAGGATCCGGTCTGTGATCGAACATTTGGCGCGGATGGAGCGCTCGGCAGCGGCGCTTGCTCTCGAGATTCCGCCGGCCGCAGTGTGGGAGCGCGCAATCGCGTTGGGCCTGGATGCGTTCTTAGGTCAGGATGCGGATGGCAAACCCGAGGCGTCCATCCGTTGCGTCGCAACCCGCGGAGCTCCTGGCACAGGCCCCGCGTGTTTTGTGACTCTCTCCCCCGTCCCTGCGAGGGATCCGGACCCGAAACCGATCAAGGTTCTGACCCTTGATCGCGGATACGATTCGGGCGCGGCACAGCGCGCCCCGTGGCTGCTGTTGGGCGCTAAGACGCTGTCTTATGCGGTCAACGTCGCCGCGTTGACGTACGCGAAGAAGCACGGCGCCGATGACGCGATCTTCGTGACCAGCGACGGTCTCATCCTCGACGGCTTGACCGCCTCCGTGGTCGCCGCGTATCGCACCGACAACAGCAACGCTGGCCACACCATCGGCGGCAGCGGCAACAGCAACGATGGGGGCTCCGTAGTTCTCCGTACACCGAGCGTCGAGGCTGGTGGCCTCGCTGGCACAACGGTCGCGGCGGTTTCTGAGGCCGCCCGCGCCCTCGACTGGGAGGTCGAGGCGGTTCCGATGCGGCCTGCCGACCTGCTCACGGCGGATGCGTTGTGGCTTGCGAGCTCGGTCAAGATGCTACGCCCGGTCTCGCATGTGGATGGGGTTGAAGTCGGTGTGGATGCGCAATTACATCGGATTCTTTCCCACGCGCTCGAACAAACGCTGTAGTGTGGAACCCGTGAATGCTTTGAACAAGATTTTCGCGTCCATCTTTTCGCTCGTTGCGGGAATCGTGGGTTCCCGTGTTCTGGAGAACGTATGGGCCCAGGTCACTGGTGCCGACGCTCCAACGAAGAAGAACAAGGAAGCCCGCGAAGAAGCCTCCGCTACCCGCGTTGCCCTGTTTGCGGCGATCTCCGCTGGCATGATGGCTTTGATCCAGACCTCGATCGAGCAGGGCTCTAAGAAGGCCGCCAAGCGCTCTAAAGACAACCCGGAAGAAATCTAGACTCTCCCGGACAAACATAAACTGCTCCCCATGAGTTGGGCTGTCTCAACAGCGCCCAACTCATGGGGAGCAGTGCTCGTATCAGCGAAACCGCCGAGGCCCCAATACGTGTACGGAACGCCTAATTCGTCAGCAGTGACATCGACGCGAGGCCACTCAATATTGCTCTAGCGCTGTCAGTTGTGGCGGTCATATCCGCCTCGTGATCACTGCTCAACTCACTGATCACTGCCCTAGTTATGGCCGTCGACTTCCGCCTGGACAGCCGTCGGGTGATGCAACGCTTCACCCCGCGGCGTGCGGTGGTCTTCCGCGTCCTCGGCGGCCTTCACCACGGCCTCAAGGTCGTCCTCGATCAGCGTCGCCCGCTTCAGATGCTTAGAACGGTACGCGGCACGCCCCACCATGTGAGCCGAGACCGGGTTGGTCAGAAGCATCATGAGCCAGATCAACGCCAAAACCGGGATCCACTGCCACACCGTGGTTTTGATCGCTACCGCAAGCAGCATCATCAACAGCCCTAAAACCTGCGGTTTAGCCGCCGAGTGCATGCGGGAGAGCACATCCGGGAACGTGAGCATACCGATCGCCGCAGACAAGCTCATGAGGCTGCCGCCGATCATCAAGACCGCGGCGACGATGTCCCAAAACAGCATCCAGTTCACGCCGAATCACCCCGCTCAGCCGGCGCCTGCGCTGCCGGAGCCTGCGCTGCGTCCGGCGTCGCGTCCCCGGCGGCGTCCGTGCCCGTTCCTTCCACGGGCATCTGAGTCGCAGCAGAAGAGGCCGTGACGCGGGCGACCGTCACCGAACCTAAGAAGCCGATCACCGATGCCAAGAAGACCATCGGCAACGAAGAGAAATCACTCGATACTGCCATCCAAATCAACAGGCCGCACGAGATAATCACCAGCAAAACATCCGAGGCGATAATCCGGTCCAGAAGCGAAGGCCCCCGCACAATACGCACCACCGTCAAGATGGCGGCCAAACCCAATATGACCGCAGCCACCATCGCGGCCCAGCCGAACCAACCGTATTCAGTCCACCACATCATCGGGCGTCACCTCCCTTACCGCGCTGAGCATCGACCGCGGCATCAACCGAATGCCAGCCATCAGCTTCACGACGCGCAGCGACCAGCTCACGCGCCACACGTAGCTCCTCTTTGCGCAACAGATCCAGCTCCGCGCGCGAACCCATCACATAGATCAGCCGTCGCTCGATCTCCAGGACATCGGCCCGGAACCTGTTCGCGTCTTCCGTGTTCCTGATCCCCAGAACATGCAGGTACAGCGTCCCGTGGCGGCGATCAACATCCACCACGAGTGAGCCCGGGATCAGCGAAGCCACATGTCCCACCGCGGTCATCAGCAAGTCGTCACGGGTACGCAACGGAACCTCAACCACGGCGTTCGTGACGTCCTTGCCCTGCCTCCAGGAAACCCACGTGACCTGGAGCGAACCAGAGACAATCTGTCCCACAAACCAGCCGAGGAACGCCAACCCACGCACCGGCGAGAAACGGCCCGAAAGCACCACCGGCGGCAAACGGAAAACCCGGACGATCAGCATCGAGAGCGCCAACCCGAACAGTATGTTCGCCAACGCGAAGGACTGCCACAGGATGCACCACACCCCCACGAGCCACACCAGCAGGGGTAGCTCAACCAGCAAGCGGCGCGTCATTGTCCCGAAACGCTTCACTTGCCCGCACCCCCTTCACCAGATGGGTTAGATACCCCGGATGACTTGGATACCCCACTCGGGTTCTCCAACGTGCGGCGTCCACCATCCGCTGGGCCGCCCCGCTCCGGTACAGCCCGGTTCGAGGCCTCATAAACGGCCACGCGGTATTCCTTGCCCTCGACCATCGCGGCTGATGCTTTATCAGTCAGCTGGAACAGTGGGCCCGCGAAGATCGTCAAAGACAACGATGCGCACACCAGCGCCGCCGTCGAACCCACCATGATGCCCGGTAGGACCTTGACGTCGCCGCGGTCCGAATAGCGCGAATCCGGGAACTGGGCTACCGCCTCGTAGGTGCGTACGCGGCGGAACTTCTTATTCATCGCCTCAAGCAGCATCGGGTCCGCGTCCTCGGCATCCTCGGCACGCCGCCAGAACGCACGGTTCCATACACGAGCCACCGCGACCAGCGTCAGCAAGCTCGTCAGCAGCGAGGCCGCGATGTTGACCCAAGCCATAGCCGAGCCGTCCTCGACACCGCCGATGACCAGACCGACCTTGCCGATGAAGCCCGAGAACGGCGGGATACCGGCAAGGTTCATAGCTGGGATGAAATATAGGACCGCCAAGAACGGGGCGAGCTTAGCAAGCGAACCAAGCCTCTCAATATTCGAGGTGCCGCCGCGCCGCTCAATCAACCCCACGACCATAAACAGCGAGGTCTGAACCAAAATATGGTGCGCCACATAATAGATTGCCGCCGCATAGCCGGTTTGTGTGCCCAGCGCGATACCGAAAACCATGTAGCCGATGTGGCTTGTGAGCGTAAACGAAAGCATACGTTTGATCTCGGTCTGGACCAGCGCACCCAGAATACCGACGATCATCGTCAGTACCGCGACCCACATCAGAAGAGCCGAAAGATCGTTGTCCCGGAACAGCAGCGTCTCGGTACGAACAATCGCGTACACGCCCACCTTGGTGAGCAAACCCGCGAACACCGCCGTGACCGGCGCCGGAGCGGTCGGATACGAGTCCGGCAGCCAGAAACTCAACGGGAACACGGCCGCCTTGACGCCGAACGCGATCAGAACCATCAGATGCAGCAACGTCTGCGTCGTCGGGCCAAGCTGAGCGATCTTATCCGAAACATCCGCCATCGAAACCGTGCCCGTCGCGGCATAGATCACGCCGATCGAAATCAGGAACAGCATCGAAGACACAACCGAAACAACAACATAGGTTGTACCGGCGCGGACACGCTCAGCGGAACCACCCAGCGTGATCAACACGTAGGAGGCTGTCAGGAAAATCTCGAAGCCCACATACAGGTTGAACAAGTCACCGGCGACAAACGCGTTAGAGACGCCCGCGACCAAGAACATGTAGGTCGGATAGAAAACCGAGATCGGTCCATCACCGTTCTGGTCCGTATAGCCCTGTCCCGTCGCATAAATCAGCACCGCCAGCGAAACCACATTCGAGACCACCAGCATCAGGGCCGCGAACTCGTCCACCACCAGCGTGATGCCAAACGGTGGAGCCCAGCCACCCATAGTGACCGCGGCAGCACCCAACGAATAAGACCGCAACAGCAACACGAAACCGATCAGCAACGCAAGCGACAGCGTTGTGATCGAAACGAACCGTTGAGCACGCGGGGAACGCTGGAACACGAACGTCAACGCAGCGCCCAGGATCGGCAGCACAACCACCAGCGGAGTCAGCGAAACAACATCGAAAGGCAACGCTTCCCAATTCATCAGCGCTCACCCTTCTCTTGCTCTTCGCGTTCAGCTTCCCGCGCCTTCTCGGTCATGTATTCATCAACAACCCTGCGCGCCTCCGCACGTGTCCGCGCAGCCTGCGCCGGTGTGCAGTTCTCAGGGTCCTCACCCAGGCCGCCATCGTCATCGGAATCAACTTCATCCTGGGTCGCGAACTCCGAATCCTCAACGGGCATCTCGCCGTCCTCTTCAGGGTCGTGCACAATGCCTTCCTGCGAAACACGCACGTCTTCGGCGTCGGCCTGGATCTCATCGGCACGCGAAAGCCACCACGAACGGTAGATCATGCCCAGCAAGAAAGCCGTGACGGCGAAGGAAATCACGATCGCGGTGAGGATCATCGCTTGCGGGAGTGGATCCGAATAATCCTCCGCAGGCACTTCTCCACCCACAATCGGGGCCAAGCCTCCCGGCCCGCCGGCCGTCAGAATCAAAACATTGACGCCATTGCCCAACAAGAGCGTGCCCAACAAAACCCGGGTCAGGGTGCGCTCAAGCATCAGATAGATGCCCGCGGAGACCAACACCGCGACCATCAACAGCATCGTCACATCGATCGTCATCGGGTCACCTCCGAACCTGCACCGGTACCCTCAGCTGAACCGTCGCCCAGCCCGCCTCGCATCATATTCTGGCCGCGGACCGCTTGCCCCTCGAAACCAACCAACGCTTGTTTCGCCTCACGTACGTGATGGATTTCGGCGTCCAAGCGCACATCGAGCTCCGAACCGAGGGATTCCACCACATCCAAAACCAAGCCCACCACGATGAGGTACACGCCGATATCGAAGACCGTTGAGGTCACAAAGTGGTGTTCACCGAAGAACGTGAAGTCGATGACCGCGGATTGGAAGATCTGCCCGCCGAAGAACAGCGGCACAACGCCTGAGATGACCGCGAGCGTCAAACCCGTACCGAGCAGCGCGCCCGGACCCACACGGATCGCTTCTGCGAGCTCAACGCGGCCTCCGGCGAGGTAACGCAGCACGAGCGCAAGACCTGCGAGCAACCCGCCTGCGAAGCCACCGCCTGGCGAATTGTGGCCCGCGAACAGCAGATAGATCGAAAACAGAACGAACGCGTGGAAGATCAGGCGGGTGATGACCTCGATGATGATCGAGCGGCGCTCCGGCGCCAGCGTCCGGCCGGCCACGAGCCACGCCGAGGAGGATCCCGAGCGGTCATCGTCGAGGAACACGCTCGCCACACGCTGACGCACCGGCGAGGCGTACACCGTGCCGATCGAACCGGTGTCCACGCTGCCGACCCTCGTCCTATCCGCGCCGCGAGCCACCACGAAGATCAGCGAGGCGACACCGGTTGCCGCGATCGCGAGCACCGTGATCTCACCAAAGGTATCCCACGCGCGAATGTCAACGAGCGTCACGTTCACGATGTTGTGGCCGTGCCCGCCACCGACTGCCAGCTGTGGATACTTCAACGAGATCGGGTCCGCGGTCCGAGCCGCCATCGCGAGCCCGCCGGCAACCGCAGTGAACACGCCGAACGCGACCGCAACCAGAAGCTGCATGCTGCGGCGTCTCCGCGGGCGAGCCTGCCACACCGAAGCCGGCAAAACACGCAAAGCGAGCAGGAACACGATCAACACGATCGTCTCAACCAAAAGCTGAGTCACAGCCAGGTCCGGTGCGCCGTGGAACGCGAACAAAGCAACCATGCCCGAGCCGGTCAGCGAAACCATGAGCACACCCATGAAACGCCGGCGAGACCGCATCGCAGCGACCGCGCCGACCGCCATCACAACAAGAATCAAAACGTTGACGAGCTTGGTTGTGAACACCAGGGTTGTGCTCTGTTCGCCGCGGTCGAAGGAGACGCCCCCGCCGATCAGGACCCCGACGGTCGGCACCAGTAGCGCAGTCGCGATGATCACGGTGAGGTAGTAGGAAAGCTGGCCGCGCTGCAGTGCGGCGGTCACGCGGTGAGCGGTCCAGTCGATCCCGCTGATGATGTAGCGGTAGGTGCGTTCACCGTCGATGAGCGCCGGTACGCGTGCCTGTAGCTTGGATACAGGTTCCCGGGCGAAGAACATGATCAAACCGAGCGCGACGATCCCTGCGGTGATCGCAAGCTCGATCGTGAACCCGTGCCATAGCTCAAGCGGCGCGGTGTGCGGTTCCGCTTCCGGGAAGACGTTGGCGGCTGGGCTCAGCAGCGCATCGGCAGGCCCTGGGAGGAACCCGAGTGCCGCGCTCGCAAGCGTCAAGACAGCGATGGGCACCGCCATGGTCGGTAGTGTCCAGCTGATCGGGGTTGGCTCAACCCCTGGCTTGGTAGCGAAGGAACCCCACACGAAGCGGGCGGCGTATGCGAAGGTGATGACCGCGCCAATCGCGAACACGAGGGTCACGAAAGTACTCGCGCTGGTTGGCGCATCGATGAGTGCGGCGAGCGCGGTTTCTTTAGCGATGAACCCGAACGTGACAGGAAGCCCAGCCATCGACCCCGCGGAGATCACGGCGCACACGAACAGGACGGGGCGTGCCTTCCACAGCCCGGAGAGGTTCCGTAGATCGCGGGTACCGGTTCCGTGGTCGATCGCACCGACAATGAGGAAGAGCGCGGATTTGAACAGACCGTGCCCGAGCATGAGGGCGAGCCCACCGAGCATCGCTGATGGGGTACCCATCCCGATGACCGCGATGATGAGGCCAAGCTGGGACACGGTCCCGTAGGCAAGGACGAGCTTGATGTCAGTTTGACGCAGTGCGCGCCAGCCACCCAGCAGCAACGTATAGAGACCGAAGCCGACGGTGAGCAGCGTCCAGCCCGGAACGTCCGAGAACCCGGGCGCCAATCGAGCCACTATATAGACGCCGGCTTTGACCATTGCGGCCGCGTGCAGGTAGGCAGAAACCGGGGTTGGAGCGGCCATAGCGCCCGGAAGCCAGAAGTGGAACGGGAACAGTGCGGACTTAGAGATCGCACCAACCAGGATCAGGATGATCGCCGCGGTGACTACAGCGTTGGATGGGGTGATGGGGTTGGGGCCGGTGAGGTCCCCGGTCATCATGAGGATCTCAGAGAGCCGGAAGGTTCCGGCCGTTACTCCGAGCATCACGAGCCCACCGAACATCGCAAGCCCACCAGCGGTGGTCACGATGAGCGCGGTGAGTGCGGAACGGCGTGCTGAGAGCCTCGAACGGGCGTAACCGATCAGCAGATAGGACAAGATGGTGGTCATCTCCCAGAAAATAAAGAGGGAGATCAAGTCATCTGAGGTCACAAGGCCGAACATCGCGGCCGCGAACGCAGTCAGTTGGGCTGCGAACGGGCCGATCGAGGCGTCTTCAGATTTGAAATAGCGGGCGCAATACAACAACACGAGCGCGCCCACGCCGAGGATCAAAAAGCTCAGAACCGCAGCCAGCGGATCCAAGCGGAAAGCGAATTCCACATCGAACGTAGGAATCCACGTATATTCCTCTTGAGGAATAAGATCTTGCCCGACGGTTCCCGGGGCCAGCACCCCCAGTTTTCCGGGCATTCCACGCACAGCCACCACAGCGAGCCACACGAGGCCCGCTGCCGGCACGAGAGCCAAAAGATAGAAGGCATTCCTACCGATCCAGCGCACTAAAAACGGGGCTACAAACGCCGCTAGGAACAGTGCAAGCAGGACCGGAAGCACGGTGTCACCTTACATATAGAAGTGCGTTACACGCCGGGACTGCCCAACCAAACAGTCCACAATGCTCTTTCATTCTACGGAACACCGCCATAGGCTCTTCACATGAACACAAGACCGGCTGCCCCATACACGTATGGCCAGGGGACTAAAAAACAGGTTTTCACGTGGTCCTTATGGGACTGGGGCGAGGGCGTCACCAACGCCATCATGCTCACGTTTGTGTTCACCGTTTACCTGACATCTTCGGCGTTTGGCGACCCGGATGCCAACGCATCCTCACTTGCGCTCGCGGTCGCGCTCACGGGCGCGGTGATCGCTCTCACGGCACCAGTCTTGGGGCAACGGGCCGACCGCAGCGGTAAACGCAAACACTGGCTTGGCTTCCACACTGCGGTAATTGTGCTCGCGACCGCCGCGTGTTTCTTCATCAAGCCAGACCCTGCATACCTATGGCCGGGTATCTTCCTGATCTGTGTCGCGACGTTCTTCAGCGAGATCGCGAGCGTGAACTATTACGCAATCCTCCCCCAGATCGCACCGAAGGAAAAGATCGGCCGGATCTCCGGCATCGGCTGGGCTTTCGGTTACCTGGGCGGGATCGTATCCCTCGCCGTGGTCTTGTTCGTGTTCGTCCAGCCTGCGACCCCGTGGTTCGGTTCAAACCCCGACGAGGGCTTCAACATCCGCCTGGTCGCTGTATTTTGTGCCGTGTGGATGGCGGTGTTTTGCGCACCGATGTTCTTCACCGTCCCGGAGATCCCCGCAACGCCGGGACCTAAAACGAGCTGGCGTGAGTCTTATGTATTACTGTGGCGCAGCATCAAGGGCTTGTGGCATAGGGACCGACCGACGTTGTGGTTCCTGTTGGCTTCTGCGGTGTACCGGGATGGTTTGGCGACTGTTTTCACGTTCGGCGGGATCATCGCGGGAACGGTGTTCGGGATGAGCACGGCCGAGGTGATCATGTTCGCGCTGGTTGGCAACATGGTCGCGGCAGCTGGCGCGTTCATTGGCGGTTGGCTCGACGACGTTGTGGGCCCGCGCGCGGTGATCATGACTGCGCTGTTCGGGCTGATCGGCGCCGGTCTGGGCGTGTTGTTCGCTCAGCACAGCTGGCAGTTCTGGATTTTCGGGCTCGTCCTGTGCCTCTTGGTAGGCCCGGCACAGTCCTCTTCCCGCGCGTTGCTCGCCCGCCGTACCACCGAACACACCGCGGGCGAACTCTTTGGTCTCTACGCGACCACGGGCCGCGCCGTCACTTTCCTCGGCCCGGCACTGTTCGGACTCTCAAGCTTCGTTGCGTCGAACATCATGGACAGCGCAGGTGTGACCGGTAGCGCTACCCGCTACGGCATCGTAGGCATCCTTGTGATTTTCGTGGTCGGGATCGTGTTGTTCTCGCTCGTGCCTGGCATCAAACGTGAAGACACCACTGTCCATGAGGACGCAACCGCGCGCGTTGCGAAATAGCCAACGCTAGGCGGCCGGCAACCGGCGTGGAAACGCGGCGGGGCGCCTAGTCTTCGATGCTTCCTAGTCTTCGATGCGGGTGCGGTGGAAGTTCAGGTGTGAACGCGAGGCTGTCGGACCGCGCTGGCCCTGGTAACGGTTGAGGTATGGGCCGGTTCCGTATGCATGTTCGGCGGGTGAGGAGAGCTGGAAGAAGCACAGCTGCCCCACTTTGGAGCCGGGCCACAGCATGATCGGCAGGGTCGACATGTTGGATAGTTCCAAGGTGACGTGCCCGGAGAAGCCTGGGTCGATGAACCCTGCGGTCGAGTGGGTCAGCAGACCGAGCCTGCCGAGTGAGGATTTACCTTCGAGACGGGCAGCGATATCGCCGGGGAGGGTCACTTTTTCGTACGTGGCGCCCAGCACGAATTCACCGGGGTGCAAGATGAACGGCTCGTCCGCATCAACTTCAACCAGGCGGGTCAGTTCCGCTTGCTCTGTTGAAGGGTCGATGTAGGGGTACTTGTGGTTGTCGAACAACCGGAAGTAGCGGTCCAGGCGCACATCCACGCTGGAAGGCTGGACCATGTCCTCGCCTCGTGGTTCGAGCGCGATCTTACCGGAATCTAGGGCCTTACGAATATCACCATCTGAGAGCAACACAGGCCCAGAATATCGCGTGTGCACGCTCGCCGGCGTGAGGGTTGCATTCCCGCAAGGAATTTCGGAACCTCGGCAGCTGCATCGGCGGCATTAACCGGCGCCCTTTAATCTGACATAGTAAAGAGGTGCGTAGCGGGTGCGGCGTTTCCGACCGAACGCGTTCACGTTGCCCCCATTCAACCGGCACTAAACCAGCACTTAACCAGGAGGATCAGCTCGTGGTAGGCAGGCATGCTGCGGCGTCGACACAGCGCATCCCGCGCTGGGTTATTCCTGCGGGTGCGATGCTGGCTGTTCTCGCGCTGGTCTTGGTGTTCGTTCTCCCCCGCTTCACATCTGGCCCTACCAACGATGCTTCGGGCACCTCAACCGGGGCGTTCAGCGACACGAAGCAGCGGGCCGGAGCGAACGCATCGGGCACTGATAGTGATGGGCGTGGCGCTGACGATGATCGCGGCAGTATCGCAGGGCCGGAGGTCACCGCCCCGGCTTCAGAATCTGAGTCAAAAGAGCGCGAGAAGAAACAGAAGCGTTCAAAGAAGCCGAACGATAAGGACTCGAAAGACTCCGCGGGAGGCAGCCCCGAGATCCCGAGTGACCCCAAGAACATCGAGGTTCTGGCGAATAAGAAGCGCCCCATAGAGCCGTTGACGTACGCGCCGACCGACCTCGTGAGTATCGGTAGCGGGCAGAGCCTGCGTAGCGAGGCGGCGAAGGCGTATAAGAAGATGCGGGACGCCGCGGCGGCCACGGGCGTGAGGTTCCATCCCATCAGCGGTTACAGGTCATACAGCCAGCAGGCGGCCACATATAACCATTGGAAAGCGACATACGGGCAGCAACACGCGGATTCGGTTTCCGCAGCGCCCGGCACGAGCGAGCACCAACTAGGGCTGGCCGTGGACGTGACCGATGGGATCTGTAAACTGCGGCGATGCTTCGGCAACACGGAGGCCGGCCAGTGGGTCGCCAAAAACGCGCACAAATATGGTTTCGTGATCCGATACCCGGAAGGTAAAAGCGACATCACCGGCTACTGGCCCGAGCCGTGGCATCTGCGCTACGTAGGGGTGGACCTCGCTAAAGAGCTCACAACGAAAGGGCTAACACTCGAGGAACACTACAAATGGAAGCCTGATAAATAGTGCGTCGTTTGCTCACGGTGGGGTTGAGCTCCGGTAGGTTGGAACTATGAGCACACATGAGCCAGACTCACACGAGAACCAACAGCCTGAGCAGGTAGAACAGCCTGAACAGCTGGATCAGGTGACCCCGGCTGAACAGCCAGTGCAGGAAGAAGCCGAGCACGCTGAGGTAGCGGCGCAGACGGAAGAGTCTGTGCCAGCTGGAGCGTCCACGCAGGTTGAAGATCTTGAGCCGGCTGAGGATGCTGGGCTTGCTGAGGACACTGGGCTTGCTAAGGATGAGGAGCCGGCGGAGCAGCTCGAGGATACTGAGTCTGCCGAGCAGGCCGAACAGTTCCAGGGTGATGAGCACGCTGAGGATGCGGAAGCTGCTGAGCCTGAAGACGGTGAGCGTGTTCTGGATGCGAGCGAGCTTGAGCCGTTCAATGACATTGAGCGTGTGATTCTCGAGGGTTCTGAGGGCAAGCTGGCTAGCAACGAGGTGCTCTCCAAGATCGCCGCGGCGAACCTGTTCTTCCTCACCGAGGAAGAGGTTACGGATGAGCAGCAGGAAGTTCAGCCGCTGCTGTTGCAGGGCCCCGACGAGAAGACCGTGCTTGCGGTGTTCACTCACCCTGCCCGTGTTGCCCAGCAGTTTGTTGACATGGCGCCGTACGCGGTCCGCATGCCGGGTTTGCAGGCGTTTCAGCAGGCTGTGGGCGTGGGTATCGCGATCAACCCTGGCCACCCCATCGGGCTCGTGCTGGATGCGGAGTCTGTCGAGAATATCCGCGAGGTCCTCAACAGCTAAGCGGCTACCGCAACACGTTTTGGAAAAACGACGTGTGGCGTGCCAGAATCGGAGAGTTCACCCAGCTGGGGTGAACCACGCGGGTGTAGCTTAATGGTAAAGCTCTTGCTTCCCAAGCAAGCGACGCGGGTTCGATTCCCGTCACCCGCTCCACTTAGACGTCGGATTTGATAAGTACCCTTTTGCGTTAGCGAGTATCGCTTAGGGGGGTGTGAAAAATCGCTTGCGTTAGCGAGTGTATAGCGCGTTTGCCCTGACCTGCGGAAATGCTTTCCTCTCTTTCGACCGAGCGAGCGTTTGCGTTAGCAGGCGTTGATTTGGTCGAGGTGGATAGCGTGGTCGGCGACCTCGGTAACGAGTTCAGCGTCGTGGGTGATGACGATGACGACGGCACCAGTGTCAGCGAGTTTACGCATTACTCGGGAAATCGCGACAAGGTGCTTGTAGCCAACACCTGATGTCGGCTCGTCGAAGATGTAGACCTTCTTG
Source organism: Arthrobacter sp. HMSC08H08 (assembly GCF_001807575.1). Lineage (NCBI taxonomy): Bacteria > Bacillati > Actinomycetota > Actinomycetes > Micrococcales > Micrococcaceae > Arthrobacter > Arthrobacter sp. HMSC08H08. The sequence continues at coordinate 13,066 of NZ_KV789408.1, read as the reverse complement.
TTCGCGGCAAGCGCTGTAGCAATAACCAGACGTTGACGTTGCCCACCAGAGAGTGCTTGGGGATGATCAGCCTCATGGTCGGTGAGGTCGAGTTCTTTAAGGATCGCCTGGGCGTCGATGTGTTGTTTTTCGGCTCTCGTTATCCCGAGCGTGACTTCGTCAATAGCGGTGTCTGAGAATAGCTGCCGGGTGGGGTCTTGCATTACGAGGTATGCGTCCCGGTTGGTGAATTTTTGCCTATTGAGTGTGATGGATGCACCTTTGGCTTTTTCGAGTCCGCAGATGATGCGTGCCAGTGTTGATTTGCCTGACCCGCACGGGCCGAGGAGCGCTGTGATTTTCCCTGCCGGAAAGAGCAGATGGCCGATGTTGAGAACCGTGTTTCCGTGGCGGTAGGCGAAGGTGAGGTTGTCAATCTCAAGCCCATCTCCTGCCGGTTGCGGAAGTTGTGGCATAGGCACAGTCACTAGGGATCGCAGCCCAAGCTGTTTGCGCTCCTCATCCGAGGTAGCGTAGAACTCTTCGCCGGTTGCGGTGAGGGCGATGTTACCTTTATCGAAGCAGTAGACACGGTCAGCGATCCCGGAAAGGAAACTTAGCCGGTGTTCAGCAATGATGATGGTGTGTCCATCAGCTTTGAGCCTGGCGATGAGTGTGGCGAGTTGGTCGATAACGTCAGCTGAGAGGTTCGCGGTCGGCTCGTCAAAGACAATCAGCGACGTGTTGTTGCACATGGCGACGGCGCAGGCCACGCGTTGCATCTGTCCGCCTGATAGTTGTGTGACGCGGGATTCCAACAGGTCGGCGATACCTAACTCGGCTGCAACCTCGTCAATGCGGGCACAGATCTCCTGCGGGTCGCGGCCGAGATTTTCTGGGCCGAAGGCGAGTTCTTGACGCACGTGAGTGGTGTAGAACTGGGTGCGCGGGTTTTGAAACACTGTCGAACAGTGGTGGGCAAGCTCTGATAAATCTACTCGTGCCACGTCAATGTCGTCGACTGTGACGCTTCCGGTAAGGTCGCCGTCGTGGAAGTGCGGGATGAGCCCGTTAAACAGCCGCAACGCGGTGGTTTTCCCCGACCCTGACGCACCACACAGCAAGGTGACGGTTCCAGGTGTGATGGTGACGGTTACGTCATTGATTGAGGGGTGGTCTGCTCCCCGATAGGTGAAGGTGACCCCAGTTGCTTGGGCTGTTGTCATAGGACGATTCTCCATATCGCGAAGCTGATAACGATGAGCAGAATGACCGCGTCGATCACACGGAATTTCACGACCGTGACTGAGGTGGGCTTTGCGGTTCCGCCCAGTCCGCGTACAAGGGCAGCAGATGCCAGTTCGTCTCCGCTGCGTACCACGGTCGATAGCAGCGGGATTGTGAAGTACTGGGCCGCACGCAGGGAAAGCGCGGACATGCCGCGTAGTTTCATGGCATCTGAGATCGCTTTAACCTCGTGGCCGATCACGGGCAGCACACGTAACGCGACTGAGATCGGGATCGTGAAACAGGTCGGGATTCGTGAGCTGGCGAGTGCTTTTTGCAAGGTGGCAGGTCGGATCACACCGATCGCGTAGGCTCCCATTCCTGCGCTGACACTGAATCGCCACATCCACTGCAAAAACAGCACGAGGAACGCGCTGGCCGTTGACTTCCACACCAGTGGTATCACGAAGACGAGTGTGCCGAGAGCCGCAAACGTGGCCAGGTAGACGGCAACCCAGCTCGGGCGCACGAGCGTGTTGGGGTTGATCGTAGCGCTCGCCAGCATCACGGCGGCGAATCCGCCCAGAGCACACACGAACCACGGCGAGTAGGCACTGTAGATCGTGGTGGAGACGATGACGAGCGCTACGATAATCGTGCGCGGGTCGGGAAGTTTAGACAAGACCGGCCCGTTCAAAGTGTTTGCGCGCCACCCGGGTTCCCAACAGACCAGCAAGCCAGCCAACGATGAGCATCACGACGAAGAAGCCCAACAGAATCGGAATCGTGACAACCTGCGCCATCTTCGCGGCATACTCGGCACCCATTTGTTCGGCGATCTGCGACATATATGCGTCTTGGTTCATAAATAGCGGAATCCACGGGGAAACATAGATCGGCAGGATAAACAGTGCATATGCCAGCGGGACACGAACTTTCACGCTCTTCGGCCCCTTGGTGATCACCAAGTCAGCGAGCAGGCCGAACACAGCGGCGATCGCAATTCCTCCCACCCAGTGACCCGTTACGAAGAAGAGGACTTCGATGAGGATCAGCATGATTGTCAATGCCCCCATCTTCGGAGTGCGGGCAGTAAACAGCGCGAACACGGTGCCGTTGACGAGAATGGAGAGTAAGAAACCGGCATACATGGCAGCCGGAATGAACCCGAGCATTCCGAATGCAAACACGATGACAAACATCAAAGCGGTGAAGACGCCGATATTGATGAAGTCGCGCGTGTTTAGGCGCGAGGACGTGGGTGTGGACATAGTTATTCCTTTCATGATTGTGAACAGTGCTGTGTTTTAGACGAGTTGCCATCCGGCGGCGTTGATGCGCTCTTGCCAGAAATCGCGGTATTGACCTGGCTGGTTGACCAGCTCGTCGTGGCACCCGCGCTGGGCGATACGCCCACTGTGGGAGAGCACAATGATTTGGTCAGCTTGGCGAATGGTTTCAAGTTTGTGGGCGATCACGATCAGTGTGGAGTGCTTGCGTAGCTCGTTCATCGCCGCAACAATGTTGGCTTCATTTTCCGCATCCAACGCGCTGGTGGCCTCGTCAAACAGCACGATCGGGGCCTTCTTCACCAAGGCGCGGGCGATAGAGACGCGTTGGCGTTCCCCACCTGACAGTGCGCGCCCGCCGGCACCCGCCAATGAATTCCAGCCGTCTGGGAGCCGGTTGACGATTTCGGTCACGCCCGACAGGTCAGCGGCCCACCTGATTTCTTCAACGGTAGCTTCGGGGTTGCCAAGGCGAATGTTGGCCTCGAGCGTGTCATTGAATAAATAGACGTCTTGGAAGACCAGGGATATCTGGCGCATCAAATCTTCGGTGGTCTGCTCGCGCACATCAACCCCGCCAACGCGTACGCTGCCGGACTGCACATCCCAGAAACGTGCAACCAACCTCGCGATTGTGGTTTTTCCGCAGCCGGAAGGGCCAACCAGGGCACACATGCCGCCTTGCGGGACATGGAAGGTAATATCACGGAGAACCGGGGTGTCCGGATCGTAGCCGAAGGCGACGTCCTCGAACCGAACATCACCAGGAGCACTCACCGGTGTGGAGACATCGGGTTCGGACAGTTCGGGAGCGTCCATGATCTTGTCGACGTGATTCATCTGCTGGCGGCGTTCTTCCAGCCCGGTCATGCAGCCACCGATGTCTTGGAGCATGGTGGTGAACCGCAGGCACATGCCGATGGTGACCACAGCGTTCAACGCATTCATCTGCCCGCCGAGGGCGAGTTGGGCGGTCAGCCAAATCATTACCACGACAAGGGCTTGGACGAACATTCCGTTTATCAGGTTCGCTAATGTTTCGATCCACAATGCTTTGCGGCTTTTGCGGTCAGCCTGTTTGAATGCCCGATCAAGGGCCGGGTAGTCGTCGGCGACGTGACAGGAGCGCAGCGCGCCTTGGCAGGTGGCGAATTCGACCATGCGAGCCGCCAACTCTGACTCGGCTGGTTCGGAAACCTGCTTACCTTTATCAAGAAGCACACGGGAAATATGAAGGAAGGCGAGCATGATCGGGAACGCGATCGTCAAGGTTAGACCCAGTCGCCAATCCCAGAACCACGTGCCCACAGTGACTACGAGCACGGCCGAGAGTTTTTGGACGAGGGCGAAAATGAAATGTGCCGCCGACTCGCCCAAGTTCATCATTTCCTGGGTGACCATGCGCGACAGCCGTCCAGAACTACCCGAATCAAACACTCCCAACGGTAGGCGGGCTACCTTGTTGCCGACCGCTTGGTGGACGTCGTGAATGAACCCGAGGGCCCCGATATAGCCGGTGCGCATGCCATAAAACTCCGTGCCCACGCCCAGCACCGCGATTACCGCCAAGGCGATGAGCCATCCCCAAAACGATAACCCCCACACCGGCATTCCGGTCGCTAGGGCACTTGCTGCGGGAAGCAGAGTCAGCAGGGCAAAGCCGTGACACAGTCCTGAGACCGCACCCCACGCTTGACCGACCGAGAGGTCTCGCCACGAGGCGGGTTCCATCAAACGCTTAAAGCGTGGCAGCAATAGTTGATTCATCGTGTCATCTCCTCGCATGCACCTTGGGCAAGAAGTGCCTGATAGTGCGCATTACCCAACAGCTCGTCGTGTTTACCGACCACAGCAATGCGCCCGCGTTCCATGACGACGATTTGCTCTGCCCCTCTGACCGAGGCCAGTCGGTGGGCGATCACAATCACGGTTCTGCCTTTGGCAAGAGTCGAGAGAGCTTGTTGGATTTTCGATTCCGATTCCGGGTCCGCCATCGCCGTCGCCTCGTCCAAGACCAACACTGGGGCATCAACCATGAGCGCCCGGGCGATCGCGATACGGGCTGCCTGCCCGCCCGAAACGTGGGTATCCTCACCCAACACAGTGTCGTAACCATCTGGCAGGCTCATGATGAACTCGTCGATCTGCGCCGCCCGCGCCGCCTGCCGCACCTGATCCAAGGTTGCGTCTGGCGCGCCAAGAGCGATGTTGTTTCGAATGGTGTCGCGAATAAGCTGTGCATCTTGCAGGACGAATGCGACCGTCGAATACAACACATCCTGGGAAATGCTCTTTAGATCAACCCCGCCGATGGTGATCGTGCCAGCATCCGGGTCATCGAAGCGGGCAATCAAACTCGCCAACGTCGACTTCCCCGCGCCCGAAGGCCCAACCAGCGCGGTCACCGTGCCTGCCGGAATTCTCAGGCTCACTTCGTCTAACGCTTGGGTCTCGTCATAGGCATACGACACACCCCGAATCTCGATATCATGACCGTGTGGTGTCTGCGGCGCATCGGGCTGACTTAACGCCGGTAGCTCCATGACGTTCACCAGCCGTACTGCCGCAGACCCTGCGAGCTGGTACGACCAGGCGATGGTTGCGACTGCCATCAACGCTCCCGGCAACACCAAGGCGATCAACGTCGTCGTTATCACCTCGTAGATGCTCACCCAACCGGCGTTCATCATCAACGCGCCACCGCCAAGGTTCACGATCAACAACACCGGGATCGACACCCACGAAAATGAGGCGACCGACATCGACACCAGCGGCATGCACCACGCCCGGTAGAACTTAGAAAACTCGTTAGCTGCATCTAAATAGGCTTTATGTGCTTGGCCGACCTTGCCGAACGCTTTCACCACTGAGATACCGGCAACGAACTCGGCCATCGTTGCCGAAACCTGAGCGAGCTTGGTGTCCATTTGTGCGGTCTTCTCATTCATCCCACGCATCGACATGCCATACATGCCCACATAGATCGGAATCGTCGCGATCGACAGCAGAGCGAGTCGCCAATCCACCACGAACGCATAGGCCAACAAGGCGAGCGGGGATACGATCGCGTTCAGTTTCTCAATCGGCCCGTGCGCGATCACTGTGTGCACCGTGGCCGTATCATCCTGAATGGTCTTGCGGATCTTCCCCTCACCCTCGCGGGTAAACCACGACAACGGAGCAGTCGACATGCGGGCGGCAATCTGGCGGCGCATCTGGTTACGAAACGACAGGTCAATAAAATGCGTCACGCCCAACGCAACAAAATACAAAGTCAACCGGGCCATGTAAGCAGAAACAAGGAGCATCACGATCCAGTTCACCCGCGCCGGGTCCACCCGGTCTTGCATCAGCGCAGCTCCCAGCTCCACCAAAGCCACATAGGGTGCGATAGCCAACACACCAGAGGCGAACGCTAAGACCTGCGCGACAAACAGCTTGCCTTTCACCGGCTGCGATAGCTGACGAATCGCGTTCTGGCCAGCGACAGATTTTTCCTTCGCCGACCCATACTCGCCTTCAACAACCTGATCAATTACACTATCGTCCACGCAAACACCATCCTTATTAGGTAAGGGTAACCTTACTTTATTTCTGGGAGGTGTACCTAACCGTGCACGTCAACTGATATGAGCATCACCCTTTCAGGGCAATCCTCACCTGTTCACCGGTGCGGAACACGAACCGGATCCCGTCCTCGTCTACGATGGCGTGGTCGATGAGAGCGCTCCACTGTGAGGGGCGGAACTCGCTCACAGGTTCGCCCGTCAAATCGCCTAGGGCTGTGGTGATGGCGGCGTGCTTGGCGGTGTTCGCTGCGATATCTGCTTCCAGGCTTGTTTTACGTGCGAGCGTCTTACGGTAGATAGTATCGAGTTCGGTGTAGCGGGCTTGGTAGGCGTCCTGGTTGAGCGCACACCGCTGGTTTTCCGCAATCAGCGCCTCGATCTGCTCGGTCAGCTCCACGATTTTTGTTTGGCAGGCAGCGGCCTGTTCTTCCAAACGGCTCGTACCGAACATGTCGCCAAGCACCTGCGGTAGCTGGCTTTGCTGCGGACGGCGGGCGATCAGTTGATTGAGCGCTTGCACGAAAGAATCCTTGATCTGCTCGTCTTTCACCGTCGCGCTGCTGCAGGGATGTTCGTCTGTGTATTTGTGGTTGCATTGCCAGACTGTGTACTTGTATTTCGTGTTCGACGCCCACGTCTTACGCCCATACCACACCCCACACCGAGCACATTTGAGCCGGGTGGAGAACAAGCCGACTTTCGCTGACGATATGTTGCCATGCCTGGTGGCGAGCTCGTATTGCACTTGATCCCAGATGCGTGGAGCAATAATCGGCTCGTGGTTGCCTGTTACGTAGTATTGGGGTACTTCGCCTTCGTTGACCTTCATCTTTTTAGTAAGGAAATCGGTGGTGAACGTCTTTTGCAGCAGGGCGTCGCCTTTGTATTTCTCGTTCGACAGGATGGAGCGCACTGTCGATGTCGACCACACTTCTTTCCCGCGTGGGGTGAGGATCTTGCGGGCAGCGAGTTCGGTTTTGATTTCGCTGATGGCCATCCCGTCAAGGAACAGCTGGTAGATCAGCCTGACGGTCGGAGCTTGGGTTTCGTCGATGACGAGGCTGCCGTCTGCTCCTTTCTTGTATCCGAGTAGGGATTTGTAGGGCACCATGACTTTCCCATCTTGAAAACGCTTCCTGTGCCCCCAGGTGACGTTCTCGGAGATCGAGCGGGATTCTTCTTGCGCCAGTGAGCTCATGATCGTGATCAATAGCTCGCCTTTGGCGTCAAAGGTGTAAATATTTTCTTTCTGAAAATAAACCTCGACGCCTGCGTCTTTGAGCTTGCGCACGGTAGTGAGCGAGTCGACGGTGTTGCGTGCGAACCGGGACACACTCTTGGTGAGGATCAGGTCGATTTTGCCTGCCAGGGCGTCATCGATCATGGTTTGGAAACCTTCGCGACGTTTCATGGAGGTGCCAGAGATGCCCTCATCGCAGTACATGCCCGCGAACTGCCAATCATTACGGGAATGAATGTAGGTGGTGTAGTAGTCGATTTGAGCCTCGTAGGAGGAGGTTTGCTCTTCCATCTCGGTGGAAACTCGCGCATACGCGGCCACCCGCCTGTGTGCTGGTACACCAGATGAGGCTGCGGCAGATCGAAGCTTCTTTGTTGCGGGTATCGCAGTGACCGTGCGACTCATGCCAACCTCCCCTCACTGGTTAACCCCACCGGCGTCATGGTTCCATCCGCGAGGTGGAATGTGAGCTGATGCTCGAAGGCCTCGATCATCACGACCTGCTCAGCAACATGGACAGGATCGAAACCCTGGGTGCCGAGCATGTCTGCGCAGGCGTGTTCGAGGAGTGTTTCGCGCAGGTTGTGCCCCCTACAGGGGTTGCCGTTCCCGGTGCAGGCACTCCAGCACCGCCAAAACTTATACGAGGTTCCAGACTTGTAGGTGCGGGTTTTGCGTTGATAGTTCTTCCCGCACGCGCCGCAGCAGATCCGTCCGGTGAATACGCCCGTGTTCTTTGACGGGGTCGCCGCCGGACCCACCTCACGCCTGTGCGCGATTTCTGCCTGCACCGCGTCAAACATCACCTCATCAATGATCGCTGGGAGGGCTTGCTCAACCCAATATCGCGGCAGCTCCATCGTGGTTATCGAGACCAAGGGCGAGCATTTGAAGAACGACGATTCTAACCGCAAGATCAGGCTCGGGAGGGCGTGGGCGAACATGTCCGGCAATGGCTACCGCTACTACATGGTCTTCGAGGACGGCGTCACTCCGCCTGACGGGGCGGTCACTTTGTCGGAGCTCGTGCGTATCCTCGAAAAGCTGTAGGCGGGAAGGACACCTCTTGGGAGAAGACGAGATGGCACATGCGACAATCGCGCCAACGCTGCGCGGTGACACGTTTGCGTCCACGTTCACCGAGGTGAAGCATTCGAACACGTTAGGTCTTCGAAACGACGAACAGTTACGCCTGTTCCATCTGTCTGTCCAAAACAACCGCTTCGACCACACAGCCCTCGTCAAGTTCCTCAAACGCAACGTTGGACGCTACGTCTTCTCCCGCGCCGAATACGAAGGCTATAAGCAACGAGACGATCTCGAAGAGGTCGCTCTCGACGCGGTGAACCGGATGCGTTCACAACAAGACGGCATGGGGCTGGGCGAAATCTTGCTCTACGTCCTGCTCGAACAAATCCTCGAAGCACCCAAAGTGCTGAGCAAGATCGAGCTCAACCAAGCGCAAGGCCAGATCCACAGCCGCTGTGACGCCATCCACCTGCTCACACCAGACGGTCAGCGAACCACCAGCAGTATCGTGTTTGGAACCTCCAGCGTGGTCGGCAACATTGGGGATGCTATCACTGCAGCATTCGACCGCGTTGTAGATATAGAACAGAATCGCTCAGACGAGGTTCAGCTCGCTGAGAATACCGTGTTCACCAAGACCCTCGACGAAACGACCGCAGGATACGTGAAAGATCTGTTGATCCCGAAGCCGGGTGGGGCACCCGTGTTCGATACTGCCTATTCGATGTTCCTGGGCTACGACATCGGTTTAGATCCAAAGAACTATGGCAACCAGCAGTATCGGGCTGCGCTCGATCAGAAAATGCAGGGTGATATCGCAGCACACGCCCAAATGATCGCCAACGAGATCAACACACGAAACCTCGATAACTACTCCTTCTACATCTACGTTTTGCCCCTCAATGAAGTAGACGTTGACGCGGTCGCAATCATGGATGGGCTCGTGGGCGGGCAAGGTGGTAGCCATGTCTGACAAGCAAGTAACCGTCGGTGATCTCGTATTTGCCGATATCGATTCCAACGAATTTCTCAAACAGCTGTACGCCAACCTGCTCTACAACTACGGCTTACATCGATTGGGGCTGGTGGATCGTCAACCATACGATGTGGATCTTGAAGCCGCCCTGCGGTTCGCTGACCTGCTGTCGAAATCAACCCACCCCACCAATCGTGACCAGCACAGGGTGTGGGCGCAAGAAATCGCGCTCCTCTGCCACATCCTCTACTCAGAAGACGTGCGAACGAAAGCGTACGTTCCTGCAATCTTCACCACGCTAGGTAACTACCCAGGCCTGAAGCAGTTGGGCGTGACTTCCGATGCGGGCATCCTCGACGTCGCATTCAACGCCTATTAAGCCGAGTACCTCACCGTGCCCGGTGACAAATCAATGAAGTTTTTCGCGCCGCAAAAGGAGATCTACGACCGCCTTACCGACGGCAAGTTTTCCTTCTCAGCCCCAACGTCGCTGGGCAAGTCCTTCATCATGCGCACCTTCATCACCAACCAGATCAAATCCGGGGTGAAGGCCAACTTTGCGATCATCGTGCCGTCAAAAGCGCTGATTAACGAGACCCGCTCGAAACTGATCGCTGACCTTGGCGAAGACCTGGAACGGCACAACTACCGAATCGTCAGTGCTGCCGGTGACATCGTGCTCGAAGGCGATCACAACTTCATCTTCGTACTCACCCCAGAACGCCTGCTTTACCTTCTGATCGGCAAACCTGCGATCGAATTCGAGTACGTCTTTTTCGACGAATCGCACAAGCTTTCTGGCAAGAACAGCCGCGCCCCGTTCTACTACCAAACCGTGACAATCCCTCAACACCGCCACAGGCCACCACACTTCGTCTTCGCTTCACCCAGCATTCCCAACCCAGAGGTATTCCTGAGGCTGGTTGATCCAAACTCTGACGAGAATGAGACCAACGCGGTCGCAACCCAGTATTCGCCAGTGGCGCAGTTCAAATACCTCGTCAACCTGCACGAGAACAGCATTTCCAGCTACAACGACCACACCCAAGAATTCACGCACCTAGCCTCGCTTCAAGCTCAGGACGCTACTACACAGGGCGTAACCCGATTTGTTAGTGAATCATCACGAGGTTCAGATCACCGTGGGCAAACCATCGTGTTTCATTCTGCCCGGCATCACGCAGTGCAAGCGGCGCGTGACTATGCCCAGGGTTTGGCAGACCTCAACGATAAAGACTTGGACGCTCTCGCAAAAGACATCGAACGCGACGTCCACGAGGACTACTACCTCAGCGGTCTCATCCGTAGAGGCGTCAGCTACCACATCGGCTACCTTCCACCAGCAATCCGCGAACGCATCGAAGGTCTGTTCCGCGAAGGTAAAATCTCGACACTATTTTGTACCAGCACGCTTCTAGAAGGAGTCAACCTTCCCGCCGACAACCTTGTCATCACGACCAACAAAATCGGCAGAGCAGGAATGACAGCAGTCGACTTTAAGAACCTGATCGGCCGAGTCGGGCGTATCGAGTTCAACCTCTACGGCAACGTATTCATCATCGTGGGCGACCAACTTGCATCCGAGCGACAGGCCAAGGAACTCCTGCAAGCGAATGTTCCTGAACAGAAGCTATCTGTGCAAACTGACTCACAAATTATCAGCAAGAAAATGAAGCAAGGAGTCGTTGCTGATCTTCAAGAAGGACAGATCGAGTTCGCCAAGGGAGATGAAAGCTACGAGCGCTACAACATGAAGCGCAAATTCGGCCTCATGCTCTTGCGCGACATCACCACAGGACGTCAAAGCCTAGTGCGTGAAGAATTCTCCGACTACCTCGACGACCAAACCGTCAGCCAAATCCGCGAATCCTTCGCGCACCGAGAAGGGCAACAAGACGACGACATCAACGTATCCGTCGACCAAGCAGAATCCTTAACTCAAGCTGTCCGAGCCGGACTCAAATACCCACACATCTCCCCGGACGGGAAGTTCAACTACGACGAAACTCTCGCGTTTCTCCAAAGGCTCGCCTCAATCTTCAAATGGCGCGTCTACGACCCCGAAACACTCGGAAAAACAGATAAGTACAGCAACCAACTCACGATGCTGCGCTGGTACACCGTATTACTCACACAATGGATGGAAGGTCACGGACTCCGTTCGATCATGAACCGTGCCCTCCAGTACCGCCTGCAACAAGGAACGCTCTACATCAAAGGGCAAGGAGAGATCCGTTACGAGAACACGCTCCAGCACCGCAACATCGTTATCAGTGAAATCCTGAAAGTTCTTGAAGATGTCATCCTCTTCAGTCTGTCGAACTACTTCCTCAAATTCTCCAACGAATACAAGAAGGTCCACGGAGTAGAGCAGTTCGACAATGACTGGTACGAGTACATCGAGTACGGCACAACAAAGCAGGAAACTATCCTTCTCCAACGGCTAGGATTCACCCGCGAGAGCGCCACCTACATTCGAACCAACGTCTCCAATGCAATCTTCCTTCACGAAGAAAAGCCTTACCTGAACCCGATTCTCCTCGAAAGCTCGAACATCAACGTCCGCAAAGAAGCCAACGAAATCAGATACAACGTGCCAGAAGCCTTCTCGATGCCAGATTTTATGTTCTAACCCCCGCACTAGGTACCCGCTAACGCAACCCCACCAGCAGACCCCCTCAACCAGAAATATGCACCAAACCAACGAACCGAACGGCGATGAGTACCCTATAGCTGAACCTCCAGCACGCCAGCGAACAGCCCCAGAAGCAACAAACTCCCTGGTCAAAAGGGGTTCAGGAACTCACGCGGCTTTTATCATTTTCGACGTCTAAGTATCTAGAAAAACGCCGGCTTTTCAAAGCCGGCGTTTGCGTTAACGGATACTTCCTGCGGGAGGTAGTGTGTAGGTAATCGTTCAGCCCGCCTCGACTCCGGTCGAGAGTGGGCTGGATGTTTTCTACCGAAAAGTCATCCCGGGACACGGTGGCGCGTTCCTTTAGGTCAGCTGTGTTTCTCCTCACGGTTTACTGCTAGCATTCTCGAAATACTCGTTCTTTTTCTTCTAGCCTCGAGGACGCGCCATGGCTACACATCATGAGAATAGCGGCGACGCAGTTGCCACCCCGGCGGGCAAGCCGCACCTGACAAAGGGCAACCGTACCGCGCTGATGGGTGCCATGTTCTTGATGGCGACCTCCGCCATCGGGCCTGGTTTCATCACCCAGACCACTAACTTCACGGTCCAGCTGGGCGCTGCGTTCGCGTTCGCGACCTCGTGTCCATCCTCGTGGACATCGCGGTGCAGCTGAACGTGTGGCGCATCATCGGCGTATCCGGCCTGCGCGCGCAAGAGATCGGCAACAAGGTCCTGCCCGGCGTGGGCTGGGTCCTCGCGATCCTCGTGTTCATCGGTGGGCTCGTGTTCAACATCGGCAACATCGGTGGCACCGGCCTGGGCGTCAACGCGATGTTCGGGTGGGATCCGCGCATCGGCGGCGGGATCTCCGCGGCGATCGCGATCCTCATCTTCCTCTCCAAGCGGGCAGGTATGGCCCTGGACCGCATCGTGGTTCTGCTCGGCGCGATCATGATCCTGCTGATGCTCTACGTCGCGATCGTCTCCGCCCCTCCCGTTGGCGAGGCCCTCAAGAACACCGTGATGCCTGAGCAAGTCGATTTCCTGGTCATCACCACTCTGATCGGCGGGACGGTGGGCGGCTACATCAGGGTTAAGGGTCAAAATGTGTGTCTGGTT
>NZ_KV789407.1:0-6922 GCF_001807575.1 Arthrobacter sp. HMSC08H08 | reverse complement strand
TGGCCCGGTCGTCATACGACGACCGGGCCACCTTCTATCCTCCTATGGATTAGGAATCCGAGCCGCTACCCGAGGCGCCCGGTCCTCCCGCTCCGCCAGGCATGATTTCGCTCATGTCGACGGTCTCATCCTTGGATGGAGCCTCGATCTTGAACTCCTGGTTGAAGTCGCTGATGCGAGCGCGGCCCTTCAGGTCCTTTGGCATCGGGGCTCCGGAACCTGTGTTGCCGGTGTTGAGCTGATTTTCCGACATAATGTCTTCGCCGCTACCTTCAACAGCGAGGAGGGTTTTGCCGTCAGCGGCGTCGATAAAGAACAAGGTTTCACCGTCTTCTCCAGTGCCCTTGTATTTGAATGCGCTCTGGCCGTTGATCTCTGCAGGCTCACCTTGGTCCTCGACCTCGGAAATATCAAGCGACTCAGCGAACTTGGTGAAGTCTGAAGCGTTTGGAGCTGACTGGCCTGTTTCAGAGAACGGCATCGTCATGTATTTACCGCGCATCTTGTCGAAGGTCTCGCGTATTTGCGGTGGCACCTCACCACCTGCGCTGGCGAAAATGTTGTCTAGAAGGTCGTCGCCGAACTTCATGTACATGTTGTCGCCTACGAGCTTCATGTCAAAGCCACCCTTGATTTGCTGGCCACCCTGCGACATATCCATCTTGATCTTCATGTCTGCAGCGACCTGCGGATCAACGGTTTGGACCGAGCTAATCTGCACCTTTCCGTCGGAAGCAGTGAACTCGCCCTGCAACTTGTAGGACTTCAGGTTCTGCAACTGCTGCTTCACATCAGCGCTGATTTCGGAGAACGGCTTTGCCTGCCCCTGAGCGTTGTTGTTCTGCTGCTGGCCGGCCTCACCGTTGTTCGAAGCAGGCGCGTTGCCGTCGTTGCCGCATGCTGTCAAAGCGAGAGCGGAGAGGGAGAGAACGGCAAGCCCTGCGCGGAGCTTATTCTTCATCATTGTTTATCTCACGGTTCCTTTCGTTCCGTGGGATGAACCGCCAAATGAGCGATGCATCGAGGGTGCTCGTCTATTCAAGAGTATCAAGTACGAGTTTTCGTCAGTTTCGTAGACTAACGTTACGGGGTTGCTGAATAGAAATGAAAAATAAACGAACCCCGCCGCAAAATTCTCAGCCTAGGCACATCTTCTGCGAGTCAGCCACACAGGCGCGCCGCACTCAGCGAGCCGCATACAACGACTCCCGCCCAGCTCTTCACTAGCCCCGTCACCGTTAGCCCCTGCATATCACCGGACGCTAGCTAGTCATTGGACGCTGGCTAGTCAGTGGACCAGGGAACTGTTTCGTCTTCCTTTGGCTGTGGAATCAGGGCGGTTTGGTTGAAGCGGCTGAACTGGATGATGTGCCCGTCGATGCGGGTGTCCACGGCAACTAACGCGTGGGAGTCCACATCGATGTAGAGCACTACGTCGTCGGCGCCGACGTATTTGAACACGTCCTGGCCGTTGAGTTGGATCTTCTCTGCTTCCTCGGTGAACGAGTCCCAGTCGATGGTTGAGAGCATTTGGTCGCTCAGTTTCACGGGGTCGAGGTTCTTGAGCTCGGCTTCCTGTGGCGTCATCGTCACGTAGTGGTCGAGGATGTCGTCGACGTTTTCGTCTTGACCGTTTTCACCTCCGGCGCCGAGGCTGCTCCAGAAGACGCGGTCGCCTTTGAGGTAGATGGTCTCATCGTCGAGGATGAGGTTCATTTGGCCGTCCGCGCGGGTGCCGCTCACATGGCCTTCTAGCGCCATAGCGTGGGCGGGTTGGCGGTGGAAAACACCCACGAAGTCGATCGTGAGCCCTTTGAACATCGTGGTTCCGTCAGCTTTATACGTTGACATCGTGGCAAGCGTTTTCAGGATGTCGAAGCGAATGTCAGCGATCTGCGGAGCCGGCGCACCGTCCTCGTCATCTTCTGCATCCGCTGTGGAGCTTGCCGAAGATGCAGCTGGTTTCTTCGACTCCGAGGGGGCCTTCGATGTCGAGGCTTTGGCTTGGGCCGATTCCGGCGTAGCTGAACCCTCGGTTGGGTTATCAGAGCCTTCCGTGTGTGCGGGCGCTTCGTCAGGCGCGTCTTCGTGTGCCGCGGCGCAGCCGTTCAGCACACCCAGCATCGGCACACTCATAACAAGCAGTGCAGCCACACATCGCGCGGTGAACTGTCGTGGCGTGCGAAACTCTGTCACTTCAGACCTTTCCGCCACATCAGAACTTTCTGTCACGTTGGAACTCTCCGCCACATCGGAAATCTCTGTCACGTTGGAACTGCTTATCAAGTGTATGTGAGGGCATGCGGACAAGCGCCTCGAGGCGGGCATGATGTGTGCGTGCGCGTAGAATGGACGGTCGCGCATTTTATTCGCTCATCCACAGCGAGGCGCGGACTTTGCAGGCAGACGCAGGCTCTATAGGTAGGGGGATATCGCGTGCAACAGTCACGGTCTGACAGCACGGAGCAACAGTATGTTTCACAACTGTATGCCCGGGTTGATCAGTTGCGCACCCAGAAGGTTGAACAGCTGAAGAAGGTTCAAACCACGGGCGCGATTGGTAGCGTTCAGAACGCTTCAGAACGTGACTCTTTTGCCGCCCTGTACGAGGACCGAATCGCTCAGCTGGAAGCCGTTGAGCATCGTCTGGTTTTCGGGCGCATCGACCGCAGCGAGGACATCGAGTGGCGCGAGGGCGAACCGGTCATTGAACAGGCGCGCGCCCGCTACATCGGCCGTATTGGGCTCACGGATGAAGATCAGCAGCGGCTGTTGATCGATTGGCGGGCCCCTGAGGCTGCGACGTTCTATCAGGCGACCCCGTTTGAACCGATGGGGGTTGCTCGCCGCCGCCACCTGAGCCTCAAGGGGCGCACGGTGGCCGCGTTCGAGGACGATGTGCTGGACCCTGACCTCGCGACCGCCGAGGGTGCCTCACATTCCGATGGGGCACTCATCGCGGCCTTGACCGCTCCCCGAACGGGCAAGATGGGCGATATCGTCGCCACGATTCAAGCGGAACAGGACCGAATCATACGCGCCCCGATGCGCGGCGTCACGGTCGTGCAAGGCGGGCCTGGCACCGGCAAGACCGCTGTCGCACTGCATCGCGCCGCATACCTCTTATATGAGCAGCGTGAACGCCTGGGCCGCGCGGGCGTATTGATCTTGGGTCCATCGCAGACGTTCATGTCCTATATCGAACGCGTGCTGCCCTCACTAGGCGAGACCGGCGTTGTCATGTCCACCGTCTCGACCCTCTATCCAGGCGTTGACGGTGCGCCGGAAACCAACCGGCAGGCGGCCCGCCTCAAGGGTTCCCTGCACATGGTCGAGGTCATGAAACGCGCGGTGGCGCAACGCCAACGCACCATCCCAGGCAAACGCAAACTCACCATCGAAGGCCTCACCGTCACGCTGAAACCTAAGACCATCAAGCGGGCGCTCGCCGCGGCCCGCGCGAGCCGCCAGCCGCACAATAAGGCCCGTGAGGTGTTCGTGGATCACGCGGTCGCGGAGATCCTGGAGCTGTACCAAGCCGCTGTTGACAGCGATGGCGTACAGGGTTCCGAGCAGGAAACCGCGGCGTTGGAGCGCGATGTTCGTGCCAGCCGCGATGTGCGTGTTGCCTTGAATCTGTGCTGGATGCCGTTGACTCCGGAGCAGTTAGTAAGGGACTTGTTCAGCAAACCAGAGGTCCTGGATGCGGTACTACCGCGGCTCTCGTCTGCCTCGCGTGAGGCATTGTTGCGTGAGCCGGGCGTAGCGTTCACGGAGGCGGATGTTCCTCTGCTGGATGAGGCCGCGGAGCTGTTGGGGCCGTTGCCGGTGGCCTCTAGTGCGCAGCGCGCTGAGAAACTGCAGCGCGAGCGCGATGTTGAGAACGCAAAGAAAGCGCTTGGGAACGTCAACGCGGAGCTTGAAGAGATCGGCGTCGACGGTGTGGTCGATGAAAATATGCTGCTTGAGTTCAACGAGCACCGTGCTACGGGTTTGAGCGCGGTCGAGCGGGCCGAACGCGACCGGGAATGGACCTACGGGCACGTGATTGTGGACGAGGCCCAAGAGCTCACGGCGATGCAGTGGCGGGTTCTGATGCGGCGCGGACCGCTGAAGTCCTTCACGATTGTGGGTGATATTGCGCAGGCCACGACCGTGGGTTCGGCTTCCTCGTGGGCGGATGCGCTGCAGCCGCATGTGGGGAAGCGGTACCGCTTGGAGGAACTCAGCGTGAACTATCGCACGCCTCGGCAAGTGGTTGAGCTCGCGGAGAGGCTCGCACGAGCTGAGGGCCTACCGATTTCTGCGGCTCAGGCTGTGCGGGATGCCGACACTGACCCGATGGTGTGTGAAGTCGCAGACTCCGAGCAGGTGCTCACGCATGCCGGCGATGCCGTGGCTCGCTTCATGGACAAGACAAGCCAAGGCCTCATCGCGGTTATTTGCCCGCAGACTGAACAGGCTGCCGCGATGGAGGCTTTATCACTGCGGTTTGGTGCCCAGGTGGGAACTGGTGCCGGCGATGCGGCGGCCGGCCAGCGCATCGTGGTGTTGACTACGGATCAAGCCAAGGGCCTCGAGTTCGATGCGGTGGTTGTGCTGGAACCCAACGCGATCGTGGCCGAAGATCACACCGCGGCAGGGCTGTATGTGGCGATGACCCGCACAACGCAGGACCTTGTGGTGATCGCCCCTGAGGGCGATCTGCCGGCGGCGTTACAAACTGAAGATCAGGCGTTACAAACTGAAGATCAATAGTCCGGTTGGTAGCATGACCAATGTGACCGAAAAGGAGAAAGCCGACGTAATGGCACAGACGAACGACCCCTCATTTGACAACATTTTCCAGGAGCTGAAGTGGCGCGGCCTCATGTACGTGTCCACCGATGAGGAGGCCCTGGAGAAGGTGCTGGCAGGGGAGCCTATTACGTATTATTGTGGCTTCGATCCGACCGCCCCGTCGTTGCACTTGGGTAACTTGGTGCAGATCCTGGTTCTGCGCCGCCTGCAGTTGGCGGGGCATAAGCCGTTGGGGCTTGTGGGTGGCTCGACCGGTTTGATCGGCGACCCTCGTCAGACGGCCGAGCGTGTTTTGAACACCCCGGAGACGGTTCAGGAATGGGTTAAGCGTTTGCGTTCCCAGATTGAGCGTTTTCTTTCCTTCGAGGGCGATAACGCCGCACGCATGGTCAACAACCTCGACTGGACCAAGGACCTCACGGCGCTAAGCTTCTTGCGCGATGTGGGTAAGTATTTCCGCGTGGGAACCATGATCCGTAAAGAGACCGTTGCTAAGCGGTTGGCTTCGGATGAAGGTATTTCTTACACCGAGTTCTCCTACCAAGTCCTTCAGGGCATGGACTACCTGAACCTCTACCGCGAATACGACTGTGTTCTGCAGACGGGTGGTTCGGATCAATGGGGCAACCTGACCTCCGGCGCGGATCTGATCCGCCGTGTTGAGGGTGTGTCTGTCCACGCGTTCGGCACCCCGCTCATCACGAACTCTGATGGCTCTAAGTTCGGTAAGTCCGAAGGCAACGCGATCTGGCTGGATGCCGAGATGTGCTCGCCGTACACGTTCTATCAGTTCTGGCTCAACACTTCGGATGCGGATGTGATCGACCGTTTGAAGGTCTTCACGTTCATGCATCGAGCGGAGATTGAAGAGTACGCGAAGAAGGTTGAAGACGAGCCGTTCCGCCGTGAAGCGCAGAAGCGCCTCGCATGGGAAGTGACTTCGTTGGTTCACGGCCCGGAGGCAACCCAAGCAGCGATCGATGCTTCCGAGGCCCTGTTCGGTTCCGGTGAGCTTGCGGCGTTGGATGCTGGCACGGTCGATGCTGTGTTTGCTGAGCTGGGTGGCGCTGAGGCTGCAAGTGGCTCGAATATCGTTGATGTTCTGGTTGCCGCTGGCATCTCTAAGTCGAAGTCTGAAGCGCGCCGTTCGCTGGGTGAAGGCGCGATCAACGTGAACAACGTCAAAGTGACTGACCCTGAGGCGACGTTCGAAACCGGTGAGGGCTTGGGTTCTGGTAGCGGCGCGGAGGACGTCCTGATTCTGCGTCGCGGACGCCGAACGCTCGCTGCGGTTCGTTTGGTCTAAGTGGATTTGGGCTAAAGCGGCTTTGGTCTAAGTGGATTTGGGCTAGAGCGGCTTTGGGCTATGTGGCTGATGCCGCTTCCGGTTTCACCTGTAGCGATGAACCCTTCCAATCGGGAGGGGAAGAGCGTAGCGTAAAGATCATGACACTGACACCTGATTTTGAAGCCAAGGTTAACGAACAGATCACCCTCGAATTCGAAGCGAACATGGTGTACCGCCAGCTCGCTATCGAGGCTGATAAGCAGGACCTCACGGGTTTCGCGAAGTGGTTGCGCGCGCAGGCCGATGAAGAGATCGAGCACGCCAATAAGTTCATCAACCATCTCTTGACCCGTGACGGGGCCCCGAAGATCGGGGCTATCGCGGCTCCGGATGTGGCGGAGAACGCATCCCCGTTGGAGCTCTTCACAGCCGCACTCGAGCACGAAAAGAAGGTTTCGCAGGCTATCCGCGATCTGTACCGGGCCGCCGATGCCGCTGGCGATATCGATTCGCGTCCTCTTCTGGACTGGTTCATCAACGAGCAGCTTGAGGAAGAGGACACTGTGAGCGAGATCATCGGCCAGCTCAAGCTGGTGGGCAACGACGGATCGGGTCTGTTGCGCCTCGACACTTCGTTGGGCGCTCGTACGAGCGACGGAACTGAAGACGAGTAGTTTCGACAGCTGAACTAGGGCTTAGAACTAGACCTAGCTTTCCTCGCCTGGGTGGTCACCGGCAGTGAACCGGTGACCACCCAGGGCGTTTAAGCCCGGAAACTCAAGGATTCTCGGCATTCAGCGCGAGCGGTGTGTGGGTGGTTTTGCGTTTTGGTGT
>NZ_KV789406.1:0-1425 GCF_001807575.1 Arthrobacter sp. HMSC08H08 | reverse complement strand
TGAACTAGCCCCCGAAAGTTGGACTGGTTTAATTCTAGGCGGTGAGGGGTTCAAGGGTCTGATTCCGATATTGCATCGGGGTCAGGCCCTTGAGTCGTTGTTGGACGCGTTCGGTGTTGTACCACCCGATGTACTCGTCGATCGCTTGGTTGAATTCTGCGACCGTGTCGAAGACTTCACCGTGGTACATCTCTGTTTTAAAGTGCCCGAAGAAGTTCTCCATGACCGCGTTGTCGTAACAGTTGGCTTTACGCGACATCGACTGAACACCACCGTTGTCGCCGATCAGATTGCGCCAGGAGGCATGCTGGTACTGGAATCCTTGATCGGTGTGCATCATCCACCCGGGTTCAGGTGCACACGCTGCGATTGCCTTGGACAAGGAATCGGTGGTCAACGCTGTCGACGGTGATGTAGCCACGGTGTGAGCGACGATAGAGCGATCGAACAAGTCCATCACCGGTGACAGGTAGACCTTGCGGCCTTGGACCCTGAACTCGGTGACGTCGCTGACAAAGACGGTATTTGGCCTATCCGGGGTGAACCTGCGGTCAAGTGCGTTGTCAGCGATGTGGCTGATCGTCCCAGTGTAGGAAACATATGGCCTGCGCTGGCGGATCTTGGCTCGAAGACCCATCTGGTGCATGAGTTTGTACACGAGTTTGTGGTTGACCACCCAGCCTTGGTTCCGCAGGTCAAGTAGGACTCGCCTATAGCCGTAGCGATGCTTGTTCCGTTCGAAGCACTCCCGGATCGCGTCTTTGAGTGCCACGTACTTATCCGGTTCGTTGAGGCGTTTCTGGTGGTAGAAGAACGTCGACCTCGGCATGCCTGCCGCATCCAAAAGGTATTGCAGACGATGCTGTGACTTGAGGATGACGATCGCCTGGACTTTCAGGCGTGTCCCTGGTTCCTCAAGTCCCGCAATTTTTTGAGATACGCGTTTTCCGCTTCCAACCGTGCGATCTGACGGCGCAGCTTGTCTTCTTCTGTAAGCCGCTTCGGTGAGGCCGAGCCTTTGGGTCTGCCCTTCGGCTTCGGTTTCAACGCGTCATCGCCGCCTTGACGCCATTTCTGGGACCAATCTTTGACGAGTTTGTCTGACGACAGGCCAAATTCACGGGCAAGATCCATCTTTGTCTCGCCGGCAAGGTGGCGTTGGACAACTTCCTTCTTGATCTCGAACGAGTACTGCTGCTTTGTCGGTTTCTCCACAAGACATAGCCTGCCATGCAGCTGAAACCGACGACGCAGCGTACGGACGGCGTATTTGGAGACACCAAGAGTCTTGGCAGCGGCTGTATAACCCATGCCTTGCTCGAAACACTCAACCAACTGCTCACGCTGATGTTCGCTCAGCGAACTTCGTGCTCTCAATGAAAACTGCTCCCCACTAGTCGGTAACTGATTTCTCAGTCCAACTAA
>NZ_KV789405.1:0-1308 GCF_001807575.1 Arthrobacter sp. HMSC08H08 | reverse complement strand
TGAAGTGTCCCGGGTTTTGTTCCTAGGCTTGTGCCTTAGTTTCTATTATTTCTTGGGTCGGGGTGTTCTCCCGAAATGCTGATTCGACTTCCGCCGGGGTTCGGTATCCCAAGCTTTGGTGGAGTCGGGTTTCGTTCCACCATGACACCCACTCAAACGTCGCGATTTCCACCTCGACTACGTCATTCCACGTTCGAGTATGGATGAGCTCATTCTTGTAGGACCCATTCACGTTTTCAGCTAGAGCGTTGTCGTAGGAGTCACCGACAGTTCCGGTGGAAGCAGCTATCCCATGGGCAGCAAGCCGTTGGTTGTAGACAACGCTGACGTACTGCGAGCCGTGATCAGAATGGTGCACCAAACCTGTTGTTTCTTCAGCGCACACGATCGCCTGGTTGAGGGCTTGCAACGGCAACAGTTCGGTACGCATGGAATCGGATAACGCCCAGCCGAGGATGCGTCGAGAGAACGCATCAGTGACAAACGCGGCATACACAAAGCCTGTCTTCGTGCGCACATAGGTAATATCTGCCACCCACAGCCTGTTCGGGCCTGGGGCGTTGAACTTTCGCTGCACCAAATCCGGACGCACATCCGGCACGTTCGGCTTGCGAGTGGTTACCGGCAAGCGTCCTTTACTCTTGCCGGATACACCGGCCAGGCGCATCAGCCGGGCAGTTTGCTCCCGACCAATGCCAATGCCTTCGCGTCGAAGAGCATGCCATATTTTCCGAATGCCATAAACACCGTAATTGTCGCTGTGAACCTTGCGAATATGTTCAACCAGGGCGGTATCGCGAAGAGTGCGAGAACTTAGACCACGGGCTTTGGATTGTCGGTAACCACGCGAGGTGATAAAGCCACCTTCACGATTGTTCTTCAACGTCGTACAGATGAACTCGATGCTGAAACGATCCCGATATTCATCGATGAACCGGATCATTTCCGACGTTTTGGGTCGAGTTCTGATGCGAAAAAAGCTGACGCGGCCTTCAACAACTCGTTGGTGTCGCGAAGCTCTTGATTCTCACGACGTAGCCTAGCGTTCTCGGCTGCTAAGTCTTCCGGTATCCGTTCAACAACGCGTCCATCGCGTCGAGCTGCCTGTGTCCACTGCCTGGCAGTGTGCCACGAAACACCCAGTTTCGGCGCCACAATCTTGCACGCATTTTGCATAGAAAGGTTCTCTGCCAAGATGCGATCCTCAACAAGGCGGACCACGCGATCCTTGGCATCTTGGTCAAATTTCTTTGGCATATCCCAGATCTTCCCATCTACTCAAACGGAACAAAACCTGGGACACCTCAG
>NZ_KV789404.1:0-1325 GCF_001807575.1 Arthrobacter sp. HMSC08H08 | reverse complement strand
GTCTGGTTTCACGACATCGTTCACCCCACCGCAAGACCCAACCGGTCCGCCGACGTTATCCACGTCGAGGCACGGGGCGGTGCAGAAACTAGCTGTCCAGCCGGCCACGAACCGTAGATATAACGGTGAACAGCAGACACAGCGACAGCAAAATAGCCCCGGGAACACCGGGAACCGCCAGACTGCAGGCACTTTGCCCAGCCACCTTGGCTGCACCCAAAAAACGGAACGATGACGCGACACATTCACCAAAAAGCGGAACGCGGACCCACCACATCAATACAGTCGCGACACATCAAAGCCCCAGAGCATAAAAAATGTCGGGACATCGTATGAGCGATGTCCCGACACATTACAAACGCGGTTTAAGAGTATAGGGGCGTTGCACGCTTTAATGGCATTTATGGGGCTACTTGTCGTTTTCTCTCATCTGCACAGACATGCGATACTGTTCCGCTTCCGGCTCGTCCACAAACTCAAGCAGGTTGCCTGAAATGTCAGCTAGCGCATCTTTTACCTGAGCGGGCGTCACCTTGAAAAACTCTCGACGCTTATTAATCAGATTCACACGCTGATCTGCGAAACGGTGGTGAAGCTCTGTCTCCACACCTACAGCATCTTCACTGAAGAATAGTGCGTGCACGTCAAAGTTAAACGGCACCGACGCGTCAGACAGTTCACGCACACGGTCTAGCGGGTTGAGCCGGCGCGTCATGCCGATCTTAACCATGTCCTCACCAAAACTACCGATATTAGAGATCACGTACACGTAGCCGGCGCGAATGTTCGCCGCCCGGTAGTCAACGTCGTTAATACTCTTATCAATCTCAACGAGCTTGTCTTTAAGCGCTTGGGCTTCTTCAGTGTTGCCAGTGGATTCCATGGTGGCGATCACGTTGAGGTAGTGCTGTTTTTCTTTTTCAAGCCGGTTCTTCTCAGCCTCAAGTTCTTTTTGAGCGCGGGCCTCTTCACGTAACCGCGCTTTGCGTTCCCGCTCCTCTTCTTTCTCGCGCTTCTTCGCGTTTTGATATTCGAGAGTCAGCTCTAATTCTCTTAGGCGCAAACCGTGGTATCGGCCAGTGATCTCGAGGTCTATCATCCGCCCGAGTCTCGCTACCTGATCACGCGCCCTATCGAGACGTTTACGGGCTGCGTCTCCGTTCCCGGCCTTGACCGTGAGCATACAGTTTTCACACTCTGCGTTATATGCACGCAGCATCATTTTTGACATGTCGTTAACAAATTTGCGTCCTTTGGCGGCAGAGTCGTTAAAAGTGAAACCGCTTACGGCTGTAGTTGAGGTGTCCCAGGTTTTGTTCCGTTTG